>NZ_CP177207.1:0-300000 GCF_046764215.1 Haloferax sp. YSSS75 | reverse complement strand
GTCACAGAACCGGACACCCCGAATACCCTGTCTGCGATTTCTGCAGCATCCGATATCTCGTATGACGGGGGGTG
This sequence comes from Haloferax sp. YSSS75, assembly GCF_046764215.1. Classification (GTDB taxonomy): domain Archaea; phylum Halobacteriota; class Halobacteria; order Halobacteriales; family Haloferacaceae; genus Haloferax. The sequence goes on along the minus strand of NZ_CP177207.1, from coordinate 299,926 downwards.
GACGACGAGTGCTTCCGTCCCCGGTGGGCCGTCGCTCATCGACCAGACACCACCCGAACGTACTGTGGTAACATGTGGCCAATAACGAGACTACCTGACCTTAACGGTTTCTTCGCCGTCACGTGCGTCGGAGGGCTCCGAGCGTTGGCGGGGTGCGAAGCGTTGTGGAACCCGCAGAGGACTCGCCGAAATGAGGAACGGTTCTGCTCCGCACAGTACGGACGCGATGGTCGAACGGTCGAACTGGGGGACCGATTCGAACTGGCGTGAACCGCGCCGTCGCTCGGGTGAAATCAGCACCACCGATATCTATAAGGAAACAGTTTCGGAATACTCGTCCATGGCCGAGTACGAATACCTGGAGACAGAGATAGCGGAGCGTACACTGACAATCACGCTCTCGAACGAGCGTTCACTCAACGCACTGAACACCACCTTGCGTGCGGAGTTGGAAGACGCACTCCTGAGTGCCGAAGACGACGACGAAATCCGTGCTGTGGTTCTCACCGGTGCTGGCAGGGCGTTCTCCTCCGGGTACGACTTCGGTGAAGAGAGCACCAAGACGATGGACGACGTCATCAAGTCGTCGTACACGCACCTCGATACCATCTTCAACCTGAATCTCCCTGTCATCGCGGCAGTGGACGGATACGCGCTTGCCGGTGGATGTAACCTGGCTCTCGTGTGTGACCTGACGATAGCGACTGAGCGCTCGGAGTTCGGCTTCCCGGACGTTCACATGGGCGAACTTCCACCTCGACTCGTGTTGCCGTTCGTGACCGACTCGTTGAAACACGCGCGAGAACTGCTGTACGGCGGGAAACACGTCAGTGCCGAAACCGCCGAGGAGATGGGGCTGATAAATCGAGTCGTCGAAGACGAAGACGCACTGTGGGAGGCAGTCGAAGAAGAGGTCTCCTATATCAAGAAAACACCCAGTTCTGTCGTGAAACTCCTCAAGGACACGCTGAACGACATTCAGGAGACACAGGGGTATCGCTCGAACTCTGCGGGCAAAATCGACGAGTACCTCTTCGCTGTGACCACCGAAACCGAGACTGCGCACCGATTCCACGAGATTGTCGACGAGGAGGGCGTGAACGCGGCTATCGAATGGATGAATACCGCAGAAAAAGACTAGCCACAGACCGTCGGTATTTACCGGGGTTCCCATTCGGCGTCGATTTCGAGACTCGCATCGAGTATCGACAGTCCGTCTTCGGTGGCGACGACCGGATTGATGTCCAGTTCGTCGATTGCGGGATTACTCGTCACGAGGTCGGATATCGACAGGAGTAACTCGACGAGTTCGCCTCTATCGACCGCTGGGAAGTCGCGGGGACCGTCGAGTAACGCCCGCGCTTCGATTTCGTCTATCATCTCCCTCGCGTCGTGTTCCGTGACGGGGAGTGCTCGGAACGCAACGTCGTCGATTGCCTCGACGAGAACCCCGCCGATTCCGCAGGTGACGACGGGGCCAATCTCCGGGTCGTCGACGACGCCAACCAGCAGTTCGATTCCGTTCGGGACCATCGGTGAGACCAGTACGCCTTCCACCCGGGCGGCGGGGTCGTACTCACTCGCGTTGGTGCGAATCCGGTCGAACGCCTCTCGAACCGACCGTTCTCCCTCGACGTCCAACTCGACGCCGCCCGCTTCGGTCTTGTGAACGATATCCGGCGACGCAATCTTCATTGCGACCGGTTCGTCGAACTCGGTTACGATTTCGACCGCTTCGTCGGCAGTCTCCGCGAGTTCGAACGCCGAGACGGGTGCACCGTGGTCGGCCAGTACTGTCTTGGATTCGAACTCGGAGAGCGTCGACCGACCCGCACGAATCGCGTCGGCGATGCGCGTGTCCGAGTTCTCCTCGGCGTCGACGACGAAATCCGATTTTTCGTCCGCGTGAGACAGGTGGCCGCCGTACTCCGCGAGTGCTCGCAGTGCTTCGACTGCCGTGTCGACTTCTGCGTACACTGGCACACCGTTCTCCGAGAGGTAGTCGAGTGCTGTCGAACACCCGAGTTCGTCCCAGAGACTGTTGAATACGACGGGCTTCCCGACGTCGTCGACCATCTCTGTAACCTTCCGAGCGATGTTGAGGTCACGTGTCGGGTCGTCGTCGGGTTCTCGCCCGTCACCACTCCACCAGCATTCCTCGTATCCGAGGGCACCACCCGTAATCAGGAGTGCATCGACGTTCGGGTCTTCGAGGATGTGTCGTGCCGTATCGTACCACATCGTCTCGTGGTCGGACATCCCCATCACGTCGACTGGATTGGTGAGGTTCGGCGACAGTTCGTACAGTCCTTCGAGCGTCTTCTGTGTTTCATCGGTCAAATCCGGGAGTGTCAGACCCGCCCGCTCGATGGCGTCTGCGGTCACCGTAGCGTGGCCCCCACCGTCGGTGAGCACGGCGACGTTCGGCCCATCCGCAACTGGGCACGTCGTCAGTGCCTCCGCGACGGGGACGAGCAGGTCCACGCTGTCGAGAGGATAGATTCCGGCCTGACGGTACGCCGATTCGACGACGTCGACGTCGCCGGCCAGTGACGCAGTGTGAGATTTCGCCGATTCCCTGCCTTCGGCGGTTCGACCAGATTTGTACGTGACGATGGGCTTCTCGCGAGAGACGCGCCGGGCTTCCTGTAGGAACCGTCGACCATCGTTCATGCCTTCGATGTACATGACGACGCCGTCTGTATTCTGTTCCGCACCGAGGAACTGGAGATATTCGTAGAATTGGATGTCGGTTTCGTTCCCGACGCCGATGTTGTAACTGAACCCCACGGTTCCGCTGTCTTCGGCATCGACGGAGAGTGCGATTCCCATGTTCCCGGACTGGGTTATCATCCCGAGGCTCCCCGGTGTCGTTCTGATGCCGCCGAGGAGGTGGACGTGCTGGTGGACGAAGTCGGCCCCCTGGATATTCGGTCCGATTAGTCGGACGTTCGCCTCTCGTGCAGCTGCAGCGAGTTCCTCCTCCAGAGACTCTTCGCCCACTTCACCGAAGCCAGCAGTATTGATGACGGCACCTGCGATACCCGCCTCGCCGCACTCACGGATTGTCTCGGGAACGAACTGTGCGGGAATCACGATGAACGCCAGGTCGACCTGTCCCGGAATATCGAGGACAGACGGGTACGCCGGCAGGCCGTGAACCTCGTCGTATTTCGGGTTCACCGGATAGATGTCGCCTTCGTACCCCCACCGAAGCAGGTCTGATATCGTGTAGTTGCCGCGCTTGTGTGGGTCCTGTGACGCACCGACAACCGCGATAGCGTCTGGATTAAATAGCCGCTCGAGTTGCTCCATTGTACTGAGAGAACGAGAGAACCATCTAATAGATTGGGGTGGTGTCACACAGTGACAGGCTTCGAGATGTCCATCACGAACCACCGTCGATTCGGGTGATACGACGCAGACGAGCTACGCCCTTCGGTACGCCGGTGCTTTCGCCAAGCGAGAGTGCAACTGCTTTTTGATGACCCTGTAGGGGGTCGACATTCGTGGCCGTAGGCTCACTTACCGAAAGGGCCACGATTTGAATTCACACATAGTGAATTTCACACGGTTTTACCTGGGTGACTGGACGACTCAGGTCGAGCGCGGGACAAAAATTCACACATCGTGAACTAAATCGTGGGGCTGACTCTATTATGGATGCTACGTTACAAAGATACGTCTGTAATACAGTGTGTCCTGTTATCCCGGGACAGGGGACCGCTGAGCAGCCTGTGGCTGGTTCTTAGTTTCACGATACGTGAAACAGCTGTCCTGACGGTTGTGTGACTCACCGGAGAACACGACGCGAACCGCGTCAGGTCACACTGTGGCACTGGTGGTGTCCGATAGCAGAAAACTCGTCACTGGGAAGAAGTTACGACTGGGACGCCTGTTCGTCTGCGAGTTTCGGAGCGATGTTCTTGAACGCCTCGATGGTCTCGTCGACGTGTTCTTCGGTGTGCTGGACGCTGATAGTCCACTGCTGGCGAGCACCGTACGGATGTGGGACAATATCCTGATTGACCATCCCGAACCAGAACAGACGGTGGAAGTCGTCGTCGATGTGGTCCATGAACTCCCGGTAGTTGGTGATGTTCGCGTCGGTGAACTGAATCATCCCCTGTGAGTTCACGTTCCGAACCTGACCGGTGATTCCAGCGTCTTCTAACACGTCTTCGTACCCCGTTTTTAGCCGCTCACCGAGTTTGTTCACGTGGCGGTAGGCATCGTCTGTCAACACGTCTCGGAGGGCCGTCACCAGCGCGCGGAGAACGAACGGATTCCCGTTGTACGTTCCGTAGTGCCAGGCGTATCCAGTCGATATCTGGTCCATGATGGCGTGCGACCCGCCGAACGCACCGACAGACGTCTCTCCACCGATGGATTTCGCCATCGTCACCATATCGGGCTGGACACCGTAATGTTCGGCAGCACCACCGGGGGCGACTTTCACCCCAGTCTTCACCTCGTCGAAGATGAGGACGATACCGTACTCGTCACAGAGGTCTTTGAGTCCTTTGAGATAATCGCGCTGCGGCGGCGTCACCGACTTGTTCAACATAATCGGCTCGACGATGAGCGCGCCGATTTCGTTGATGTTGTCCCGCATGATGTCTTCGGTCGCTTCGAGGTCGTTGAACGGCGCGACTTCGACGGTATCGACAGTCTTGTCTGGGATGCCGTGGCCGTCCGAAACCTTCATCGGTCGTCTCGCGTGACCCACTTTCCCCTCGGGCGGAGTCCCACTCACCATCACGTAATCGTGGACGCCGTGGTAGGTTCCCTCGATTTTCAGGAGTTTGTCTCGGCCGGTGTACGCACGCGCCATCCGAATGGCGTGCATCGTCGCCTCCGTCCCGCTGTTCGTAAAGCGCACTTTTTCGAGCGCACTCCATCGTTTCTTCAACTCTGTCGCGGCTTCGGCCAGTAACTCGTGGGGCATCGTGTACAGCGTTCCCTCGTCGAGTTGGTCGTGGAGTTCCGCTGTAATCTTGGGATGTGTGTGCCCACAGAGTCCCGCTCCGTTGTCCATATCGTAGTCGAGGTAGCGATTTCCGTCGACGTCTTCGAGGTACGCGCCGTCGCTGTGGTCGATGTAGAACGGATACGGGTCGAACTGTCGCGAGGTGCTTGCAACACCGCACGGGATGTGTTTGCTCGTCTCGTCGTGGAGCGATTTACTGGTTGGCGTACGCTCCCGGTACTCGGCCTTCAGGGTCTCCCAATAAGCCATACGAGTGGTGATACGTGTCTGTATAATAAGTATGTGGGTCGTTGTAACACACGACAACCCCTCTTCGTCTCGCGCGTCGACTCCCACCGGGGGTCACGGTCAGGATTTATGGTATGGGGTGTCTCACCATAGCAGTGATGACAAGTTCCGACACCGACTACGACGTCGTCATCGTCGGTGGTGGGGTGGCCGGGTGCGCTTCCGCCTACCATCTCGCGACTGACCACGACGTTGCAATCGTCGAACGAGGCCAGATAGCCGGTGAGGCGTCCGGGTTGGCTGCTGGTCTCGTCGCACCGACGTTGTTCCACGGCACCCAACCAGCAGTCGCCCGATACGCGAACGAGTGGTTCAGAGCGTTCGACGGGACGCAGAATTTTTCGTTTCACGAGCGCCCGCGAATCGAGTTCATCCAGCCCGACAGCGAGGACGCCGCACGCGAGCGCGCCGCGACGCTCTCGGACGAAGGGTTCCCGGTTTCCTTTCTCGAACCGGACGAAGTCGAACGAGCGTACCCGTGGTTCGACGCATCGCGATTTGCCGGCGTCGTCGAGTATGCCGACACAGGGTGGGTCGACCCTTACGAGTACACCGTCGCCCTCCAGAAGGCCGCCGAAGTCCGCGGTGTCGACGTGTTCAGGAACACGCCGGTCAGCGACGTTTCCGTCGACGGGGGCGTGGCGACAGTCGAACTACCAGACCGGTCGCTGGCTGCCGACTACTGCGTCATGGCCACAGGCTGGCGGACGCGGGAGTTCCTCTCCGACTATCTCGACTTACCCATCCGGCCGTTTCACCTTCAGTGTGCGATGCTCCGCCTCGAAGAACCGCTCGACGACACCTTCCCGCTCGGCCGCGTCGCCAGAGAAGAACTCTACTTCCGTGGTGAACTCAACGGTGACCTCCTCGTCGGCGGCGGCGAATATCTGGAGGACAATCCCGAAGTCAACGCGTCTGGTGGTGGGACCGACGACGACTTCCGTCTCCACGTCGCGAGTACGATACCGACGTTCATCGACGGCGCGGAACGGGCGGAGTTCGTCGACGGGTGGTCCGGCGTCGACGCGGCCACACCCGATACGCTCCCACTCCTCGGGTCGTCAGCAGCCCTCCCCGACGAAATTATCGTCGCAGTCGGACTCAACGGCCTCGGGATGGTTAACTCCCCAATCGCCGCAGAAGTAGTCAGGTCCTCCGTCACCGGTGAAAACGCGTCGTTTCCGGTCGAAAAGTTCGCCGTCGACAGATTCCGAGACGGCGGTGCTGATTTCGAACTCCGGGGGACGTTCGAGATGGAAGGTGCCGGTCGGTAGCACCCCGGGAGGTCCGTCGTGGTTTCGACGAGGCGGAGTCGAGGGGTAATTGAGAGTTTGTTCTAAAGTCCGGTACTTCTCGACTGTTCTCCGACCCAAAGAGTTAGTATCAGTGGATTCCGTGTCAAACTCACGCATGGGAAGCGAAAGCTACGACGTGATAATCGTCGGTGGTGGCATCAACGGTTGTGTGGCGGCGAAGTTCCTCGCAGAAGACCACGACGTCCTCGTCCTGGAGAAAGACCAACTCGCGGCCGCAACGACAGCGAAGGCGTCGGGGCTCATCTCGGTTGCCCACGACTACATCGACCATCTCGAGGCGGCCAAGTACGCGGCCGACTTCTTCGACGAGTACGACGGCACGAAAGACTTCGAGTTCACGCAACGCAAGAATTTGCGTCTCATCCCATCGGGCACAGAGGAACTCGCCCGGTCCGAGGCAGCCCAAATTGAGGAACACTTCGAGATGGAGTATATCGACTCGACGAGCGAAATCGAAGAACGATACCCCGGTGCCCTCGAATTAGACCGCTTCGTCGGTGCCATCGAAGTCGAACAGGGGGGCTGGGTCGACCCCTACACGCTGACGATGACCTACAAGGAAGACGCTGAAGACGCCGGTGCTGAGTTCGAGACTGGCGTCGAAGTGACTGGGGTCAGCACCGAGGACGGTGCCGTCACTGGTGTCGAAACCGACGTGGGGTCGTTTGCCGCAGATACCGTCGTCGTGGCGATGGGCTGGCACACGAAGGAGTTCGTCTCCGAATGGGTCGACCTTCCCATCCGACCGTTCCGTTACCAGTGGGTCAATCTCGAAGTTCAGCGTGACTTCCCCGACTACTTCCCGGTCTGCTGGGACATTCGGAGTGGACTCTACTGGCGCCCTGAACACAACGGGGACCTCCACGTCGGCGGCGGCACCTACTACGTCGACGATCCGGGGACGGTTCGAACGTCGCCCACCGAGAGTTTTAGACGCCACGTCGCGATGACGATTCCCGAACAGGTGAAGGACGTCGCGGACGCACGCATCTCGAGCGGGGATACGTGCCACATCGGCGATACCGCAACACCCGACGAGCGCCCGATTCACGACGCACCAGACGACTGCCCCGACGGACTCATCATCTCGACGGGGATGCACGGGTTCGGTATCATGGGGTCGCCCGTCACCGGTGCTGCAGTGCGTGCGCTCGTCACTGGCGAAGACGCGCCGTTCCCCATGTCGAAGTACACCCTCGACCGGTTCGACGACGGCCCACAAGACTGGACTTGGACCTTCATCAACGAGTCCCCGGACGATATCGGCAACCGATAGGACCGTCTGGTCTTCCGAGTGGCCGGTTCGGTGACTCGGTGGCCTTGGTGGATGCACACGGGAAAAACTCGACAGCGGAAACGACCGACCAGATTCAGGGTCCACCGATTCGTGGACGTAGATAGATGCGCGCGGTTAGCGGTCGGCCCACCACTCGACGGCGTCGCTTATCTCGAACGCTTCGTCGCCCCGGAACCTCGTCGGGTCGAACTCCGTAGGGTCGACGAGGGGGTCAGTTTCGGTGATTAGGTTGGCGAGCAGTCGGGCACCGAACGGGCTATTGGAGATTCCTTCTCCGTTGAATCCGGCACAGACGTAGAGTCCCTCGATTTCTGTCTGTCCAATGTACGGGTACCGGTCGGGTGTTGCCGAGACGCGACCCGCCCAGTCGTCGTGAAGGGTTGCGTCTTCGAGGAACGGGAGTACCTCGGGTGCCAGTTCGCCGACTTGGCGGAGGAAGGGAACCGTGGCCCGCGTGCGAAACGATTCGATATCCGTCACCGGTGTCGAGGTACCGCCCCCGAACAGAACCCTTCCTTCGGGCGTCGACCGGCCGTAGACGCTCAAATCGGGGGCACTCCACAGGGGGAGGTCTACGTCTGTCGGCGGGTCGAGAATCGCTATCTGACTCGTTCTCGCCCGCAACGAAACGTCGGTTCCGGCCCGTTGGAGGAGTCGTTTCGTCCACACGCCGGCGGCGACGACAACGACTGGTGCCTCGTACGTCCCATCCGTCGTCTGCACAGCGATACCGCGGTTGTCAACCTCGAAGTCCCGTGCTGCTTCTTGCACCAGTGTCACACCTTCGTCACGGGCGACGGAATGGGCCGCGAGTGTCAACTGCTCCGGGTCGGTGTAGACTGCGTCGTCGATACTGAGTGCGAGAGTGACGTTTTCGGTGGCGAACTCTGGTTCCCGTTCTGCCAATTCCTCGGTGCTCAACAGTGTAGTCTCTATCGTCGTCGTTTCGTGTTCCGACCGGAGGTAGTCCGCTCCTTCCTCACTGTACGCGATGGAGTAGGAGTTCGCTCTGTGGAACGTCAGGTCGTCGTACTTCCGTTCGTACTCTTCGTAGAGTTCGCGCCCGAGGCGAGAAGCCTCCGCCCCGAACCGTTCGTGTCGATAGATAGTCAAATTCCCCGCTGCCCGACCGCTCGCTTTGCTCGCGGGGGCGTCACGTTCTAGAATGACGACGTCGTCCACTCCAGCACGAGCGAGTTCCACCGCACAGTTCGCACCGACGATACCCCCACCGACGACTACGGCGTCGACGTGTGTGCTAGTCACTTGCTGACAATCAGTCACCGTTCGGTTAAGCGTTACGGGGTGGCGAATTCTGTCTCGCTACGCTTCTGTGGTCGCAATCTCCCGTTCGATAGCGTCCTTGGTATCGAGTAGTTCGTCGATTATCTGCTGGGGCACGGTGTTCTCGAAGTGGTAGGTCGGCCACCCCACGGTGATAGACCCGATTATCGACCCGTCGGGTGTCGTGATTACGGTCCCGATGTTGTCGAACCCTTCGACGATTTCCTGTTTTGCTCTGGAGTACCCGCGTTCCTGAATCTCCGCTAACTCTTCGTACAGTTCGTCGCGGTTTGTGATAGAGTACTGTGTCGATTCGGGGAGTCCCCACTCGTCCAGTATCTCTTCGACACGGTCATCCGACATCGCTGCCAGTATCGCCTTCCCGGACGCCGTACAGGTCATCGGGTAGTACGTCCCGACGTTCAGGTTCGAATCTGCTGTGGGATATCTCGTGTATTTGTAGCCCGTATCGATGACCGACACGACGCGCCCGTGTTCCTCGACGAGGAATTCGGTCTCCAGTTCCAATCGCTCCGCGAGTTCGAGGACGTTTCGTCTGACCACCTCGATGTGTGGGATACTCTGCGTCGCGGAGACGCCGTGTTTGAGAAACTTCATTCCGAGCGTGTATTCGCCGTCTCTCTTGACGAGGAGGCCCTCGTGTTCCAGCGTCATCAGGTGGTTCAGGGCGGTACTGTGTCCGATATCGAACTCCTCGGCGACGTCGGTCAGTCTCGCACGTCCCCGTTCTTCGACGTATTCGAGAATACGCAGCGAGCGTATCGTCGATTGGACCAACCGCCCGGAACCGGTCTGAGTCATTATCGATGATTGGGCCAACCACCCCATAAATATGTCTCGGTGCGATACGGTCTTCGAACGTACTGCCCCGCACGCGTAGAGGGTCCACCCGAAGGAAAGTATAACCGTCTCATCCGAGAAGAGGAGGTCATGCCTCGTACTGATTCGTACGACGTGATTGTCGTCGGAGGCGGTGTCATCGGGTGTGCGACGGCCCGAGAACTGGCACCGGACCACGACGTTCTCGTCCTCGAAGGTGGTTCTGCAGGTGGCGACACGAGTCCGAAGGCATCCGGTCTCATCACCACCATCCCGGACTTTCCCGAGCATCCCGAAGCGTGCGCCCACGCCATGGATTTCTTCCACTCCTACGACGGGACCGGTCAGTTCACGTTCACGCCGCGGCCGGGTATCCAACTCGTCACTGCTGACGAAGAGTCGTGGTGGCGGGACCACGCTGCTACGATGGCCGACCACGGATTCGACGTGACGTATCTCACTGCCGGTGAAATCGAGGACCGATACCCAGACGCACTCGTGTTAGACGAGTTCGTCGGTGGCGTGGAGTTCGCCGATTGCGGGTGGGTCGACCCCTACACGTACACGATGACCCTGAAGGAAGATGCCGAGCGGAACGGTGTCCAATACGAGTCGAACACGCGGGTAGAGGCAGTCGAAACCGACGATGGGTCCGTGACCGGTGTGCGCGTCGACGGGGAGACGATTACGGCCGACCACGTGGTGTGTGCGACGGGGTGGCGGACTCGGAACCTCCTCTCGGGTCTGGTCGACGTCCCGGTTCGACCGTTCCGCTGGCAGACGGTGAACATCGAGGTGGACCGAGAGTTCGACGAGGAGTTCCCGATGGCATGGGACACGCTCTCGGGTATGTACTGGCGTCCGGAACACAACGGTGACCTCCACGTCGGCGGTGGCACGTACTTCGTCGAAACTCCCGGGAGTCACCGCAGTTCCATCACAGAACGCTTCCGTGAAGCGGTTGCACAGACCGTCATCGAACGGGTCAGGGACATCGGTGACGCACGAATCAAAAGCGAGGACTGCTGTCCGACGGGCGACGCTGCGACACCTGACGACATGCCCATTATCGACGCGCCCGACGACGCGCCGGATGGCCTCGTCATCGCAATCACGGGACCGGTCGGAGGAATCATGTGTTCGCCGTTCGTCGCGACAGCGGTCCGTTCTCACATCACCACCGACTCTACACCGTTCCCCATCGACCAGTATCGTCTCGGTCGGTTCGACGACCGGTCGGCCGACTTCGAGTGTGCTCACGTCACCGAAAGAGGAGGCATCTGACGGACGGGGAGGTTCCCAGGTCAGTTTGGTCGTTGGTGGGCAGTCGGCACGTACACGCTGCATCATCGACACAGCCGAAAATGTTCTGCGCTCGCAGCGTAATATGTTCGCATGACTAGGGACTCTCCGGAGAATCGTTCCGAGGACGTTCGACTATCACCCAGAGCAGTCGAGGACGACGAGTGGATAGAAGCGTTTCTGATACGACAACCGACCTGTGTCGTCGGACTCGTGGACGATGGTGCTCCGTACGTGGTAAATCAACTGTTCGTCTTCGACCCGACGGAACACGCTATCTTCCTCCACGGGGCGATGACTGGTCGGATGCGAACCATCGTCGAACGTGGTGAGTCTGCAGACGCCAGCCTCACGGTGAGCCGTATGGGGCGGTTACTCCCCGCGGAGAAACCGGTGGACTTCGACGTCGAGTACGCGAGTGTGGTTGCTTACGGTGACGTCGAACTCGTCGAAGGTTCCGAACAGAAACGTCGGGCACTCGACCTACTCATGGAGAAGTTCGCACCACACCTGAACCCCGGTGACGATTACGACCCGATTGCAGAGTCGTCTATCGACCGGACATCCGTGTACCGAATCGATATCGAGGGATGGAGCGCGAAGCGGAACGAACAACCAGCAGACGCCGCCGGCGCGTACGCCTACCGAACGGTCCGTGAAGAAGGCCGTTGACCGTCGGCGGATACTCACAGCGGGGACGACTCCACAACCTCGGAGGATGGATTTGATGCGTGACTTCTATTCAAACACATCACTACTGAAATACGATTAGTCTGTCGACTTTTTCAGGCTGCATCAATTAGCTAACCATTCTGGGCGTCTTCAACGTTATGGACTCGAAAAGTACGAGGTAAATTACAGACAAACCAAACTAGAGCATAATTAAGAAACAAATAACTCAAATTCTGAAAATATGGGATAAGTTAAATATTCAGTATATCACATATGCAAACATGACTGATGATCGTTTAAATTGTCGCCGGAGGATAGTATGCAAATCGCTCTTCACGTCCATTTTTGCATTAGGAGGTTGCGTCGGATACACAGGGTCTAGATCAAAAAATTGGGATATTGAAGAAGTAGAATCAAATCTGGTTCAGGCTAACGGGTCTGATTCTTACCCGCACAAAATAGTGATATCTAATAATATTGGAAAGATAGAATCACTACTGACAGTACAAAACCAGGACCGTGTATACTATAGAAAAGTACACCAGTTAGAGGGTTCTACGCGGCGATCAGTGATTGCGGGATTCACTAAAAATAATACGGAGTCGAATTTGGAAGTGGAGGTTTCTCTAACATTACCTAATGGTGATCGTTCAACTGTTCCGTTCCGGGTGAATGATTGCTATGGGGATATAGAATTCACACTTTTAAAAGAAGGAATAGAGCCAGCAGTTGATGTATGTTAATTACTAAATATTATGGTAGGGAAGAAATATTGTGTGTTCTGCCAACATTTTTATTAGTTGTTAGGTTGACACTCAAATTGGGTATGAATTCAACTGAGAATGAAGATCGTGTCAACGTGAATCGGAGAAAAGTACTCCAAATGACTGGTGCCATGGGGGTAGGTTCTCTAATGCTTTCAGAGGCGAGTGAAGCAGCTGAGCCGGAAAATTGGCTAAATGATGTCTTATTCATCGAGACTAAGAGAAGATACACGGGTGTACCCGAGCGTCCACGGTCTCTTTCGTGTGGTGTTCCATTATACAGAATTGATGAAAGCAACGCTCAAATGGTCTTGTATTCCATGGGGAGGAAGAAAGATATCGAGAAAAGGAAAGAGACTTTCAAACAAAATGAGGGAATTGTAATCGGGGATGGTTTTCAGGCACTCCCAGCAACTGTCTCAGATGGGGCAGGACCAAACTCAATTACTTCCAAACAGGAATATGACCGGGGGGTATCTTACTACATTCCGCTTAATGATCAAGTTTCTACTCCTGCCATCAGAATATCTATAATCGGTGACGGAGATATTAAAGTAACTTCAAAAGGAGGAACAGAAGTACTTTCACCATCAAAGGAACTAGAGATTACTCTCCCAGAACGGACCATCACAGTCAACGAAGAGGAGTCGTCCCAATCTCCAGAACTTTATCAAGTCTCACCCAAAGTATCCGTGAAAAATAATGGATATCTTGACGTATACGAACAGGTGGTGGGACAATGACCAATATGGCTCTTGTTGGAACGTATAATTTCTGGAACGTAAATATATCCGGACATGATCAACAAACTCAACTACAAGATATAAAAGACTTCATCCTCGATGTATGGGATTCAGATATTGATAATTCAAATGGAGATTATAGCTTAAGTATTGGAATTTTACCTGATGAAGTAAATTATACAGTACCACAAAGTGAACTTTGTGACAATTGCACGTTAGGAACGCGAAGAGATAAGTGTCATGAATGGGCGAAGAACAAATCATGGTACTCAAACTTTGATGTTGTTCATTTTATTGATTACTATGGTGGTGATCCGGGAACATACGGGAATGCGATAATTGGTGGTGCCGACCACAATAATAGAAGTGCACTTACAGATTGTTTTTGGGACTGGGAAAATCAGATGGGGAGCTCCTTTGATCAAGTGAAGATTGAAGGTGTCGCAGCTCACGAAACATTGCATGCATATTGCGCCTATCATGACGATTCTGGAGTAAAAAGCAGTTGCAACTCCACAGTCATGTACAGTCCTGCTGCTGGTACAAGTGGATGTTATGACAATTGTGCCAACCCTGACGAAATTTTGAAAGAATGTACCTCATGCACAAGGTCTGCGGTCAGATGTTTCATAGATTCAAATTTCTCACGTAGTAGTTGCCCCGATTGTTATTAATTGATGCAATTTGAATAGTTAGTTCCAATCTATTTCTTAGGAATTTCATGCTACTCTGTACCGATCGAATGAATAATGCTTTTCCTTCTGGTCTCGTCCTCCGAGAACGTCTCCGGTTCGGAAAGTAACTAATTGATGCATTCAAAGAACCCGAAATTCGAGTCAATACGCTTGAAGGCTGATACTCTAAGTGGCATCCAGCATCTTATCCATTTCACGGAATGCTCAAACCTTCTTTTATCGCGAAGTCACTGGAGACAGCTATCAGAAACTCCCCGAGCATCATGAACTCGCCTCAGCGGTTGACTTCGACCAGATTTCTGACTAATCATTTAATTCGCGACCAAACGTATGCAGTCATCGAATATGTTAGATAAAAACGATTTCAGAAGATATATATTATTCTGATGTCATGATGGGCATATGAAGATAAATCTAATTGATATGTTTTATGAACCCGAGTATACGGGAAAAAATCGTTGTGGGCCTTGTACAATACTCAACCTCTTCTTAGCTGGACTCTTCACCATGGGGATAGCCCACTGGTCTCATATTGCTGGATATATATCCTTTGCTGTGTCGCTTGGTCTTATCTATTTTCGTGGTTACCTTGTCCCTGGTACTCCTGCATTGACTAAACGTTACCTCCCTCGTGAAATCTTACGTTGGTTCGGTAAGGAACCAGAACTGGAGACTCGGAATGGGATTGATGAGAAAAATCTCAGAGATGGTGCTAAGACCAATGAACCTTCTAAATCCGTTAATGAGGCCAAGGATACGGCCGAGGTAATAGAACCAGACCAGTATCTCCTAGCTGAAGGGATTATTAAACCATGTGAAGATGTGGAGGACCTCTGTCTTGACGACGAATTCAAAGAAGCTTGGAATCGCGAAATAGATCAGCTATCGGATAGTGAATTGGACGCAACTGATGTTATATCCATACTTGACATTAAGACAAGTGTCGAGGAATTTAACATTAAAGAATATCGAAATGCTTGGACAATAGTTTCAGACACGCAGAGGATCGGACGATGGCCTTCACAAAGAGCACTCCTTGCTGATGTTGGGGCTGCTCGTGTCTTATACAAGTGGTCTAACACATGGGGGGATATGTCTCCAATGCATAAGGGTCAGGTTTTAAATGGGATCCGGTTATTCATCGAGAAATGTCCAGGTGAGGACGAGTCAGTGACTATGACTGAAGAAACAGTCGAGTCGTGCTGCTCGTCGCACGACGTTATTGTTATCTCTTGTAACGAATCTGGTGACCGCCTCTTCGAGCAGAAAATCGACTCGGTCTGAAAAAATCTTGGAATTGGCAATCGCATTAAATAAACAGATGTGTGGCACTGTCTAGATAACTGCTTGAACTATCGCTTGTCGAGGTATTGATGAGGAGTGTTGAAAATATCGGTCGTATGGAAACCCGTGCTGCTCGAATGACCGATGCTTTTCTTGTTGGCCTCGACCTTCGGGAACATCTCCGGCTCGGCAAGTCACTACTTGAAGCGTTCGAAGAACTTGAAATTCGGCTTGAGACGCTTGAAGACGGCTATCCTGAGTGGCATCCGGCATCGTACCCATTTCAGGGAATACTCAAGCTCTTCTTCTACCGCGAAATCACTGGAAACAGCTATCGGAAACTCTCCGGCTACCATGAACTCGCCTCAGCGTGTGGTCTCGACCGTATTCCTGATGTGTCGGTCTTGTCGAGAACGTGGCGTAATCGCTTCGACACAGCCACTCGTGAGTTTGTCGAACGAGGCGCACATCTACTCGTCAAAAATATCCACGATTTCGGTCCATCTGTTGCTGAAGTACGTCCTAAGCACGAAGTCCTCGATTTCGAAGAACGTGGCTCAGGGGAGTCTGGTAATGGAGAAGAACAGAGAGTCACGTTCGATGATAAAGAGATCTTCCGTACGACTCGCCTTGCTCGTGAGCATTGCTTCAATCCGTTCGACTCTGGTCGGGCAGAGAACTCGTCCTATGACGATTCTCGATTCTTCGAGTTACAGACGTTCATGGGCATGGTTGGCTGCGGAACTGCCCAAGGCGCAGCACGCTTTCAGTACCGACGTGGGAAAGAATACGGGCCGCACGGTGATACGCACCTTCGAGCGGTCAAACAATTCGATGGTGAACCACTCCTCAATGGGTTCAATATCGCTACTGACCGTCTCCTCTCAGTAATCGAATCTGAAGTCTCGTTTCGGCGGCCAGTGACCGTGGCGCTCGACATTACCACAGTACCCTACTTCGGTGATGTGGAAGGAATGTCAATGGTCAGCGGGACGAAAGACGGTGAGGGGAGAGCGTTCAAGTTTGCTACCCTCTCGATTGTTGGGCAGAACGTCCCACTCGTCTTAGCTGTCGAACCGGTTCGAGAGAGTTCAGCGTGGGACGATAACCCGCCGAATCGAATTCATCGTGTGGTCCGGCGATTAGTTCGTCAAGCAAAGGAACACGTTCCTATCGAGATGGTGCTGTGCGACCGCGAATTCGACTCGATGAGAGTGTTTCAGACGCTCTCGAATCTTAACGTGGGCTACCTGATTCCCAAGCGGATCTCCAGCTCAGAGCGGGAGGCGATTGAGCAGATGGAGCAGGACGGTCGGGAGGTCGCCGTTGAATCAGCGTCAGTTCATGTTGAACAGGGTTCGCACGCGATGGAGTTCTTGTACGTTCCCTCGACGAAGACTGATGGAACAACTGTCTTCGCAACGAATGCTCGTGTTACACCAAAAGAGGCAGAAGTGTTCTGTCGGCGTTACAGTAGTCGCTGGCAGATTGAAAACGAGTACAAGAGCATCAAGCATGATTTCTTAGCGAAGACTTCCTCGAAGGATTACCGCATTCGGCTGTTCTACTTCGTGTTCGCAGTTCTCTTGTACAATATCTGGCGGCTCACTGATTTCCTGCTAAAGGCTAGTGCTGATGGTGAGATGGACTACGCACCAGTCATTACTGCTGGAGAGTGCGTCGAGTTGGTCTCTTCGGCGCTGCTTCCACCTGACTAGTTGGGTGGACACCATCCGGTTCGCCTTTTGTGAGTGGTGACGCTATCTATTGGTGAAATAGTTCGACTAATCTCTGACAATCAAAGAGAACTACCCCCTGTGCCCGAGTTTTTGAGTCGATTTATCTCGTAATATGGTCGAATTCCTCGACAAACCCGCGCAAAAATTCCCATCCTCCGAAACTGTGGACGACTCGACTCAACATATTTGATATAGCGAAATATAGTTTATCGCGAAATACCACCTCTTTGGTCACATTTTACTAAACCTCGTTGTCTCCATGCGACAACGACGTATGCAATTAAGTCAGATAACAAACAAGAATCGCAGCAACAGCGAATTCGACACTCTCAGGAGAACCTAGAAGGCAGTCAGACTGCTTCAAAAACCAGTTCCGAACCTCAACGGTCGTCTATTGAGACTAACTCGACCCCCAACTCGGAATTCACGGTGACGATGTAGCCCATGTAGTCGAACGACACCTCTGCGTGTCCACTGCGAAACAGTTTGTCGAGGGATTCGGGATCGATTGCCTCGTAGAGTGACTCCCGGAGTGACTCGACGGGAACGCCTTCTGCCTCGGCGACGGCAGCGAGCACTGCTTCAGTTACAGAATCGGTAGACATCAGCTTCTATTCCCACTCATCGAAAGACTACAGTATCAAGACTTCGACCGCTCGTTTGATGTCCAGTTGATATATTCGCGGGGCGGCTACTCACGTCCTTCCGGTTCGAACTCGGAGAATGGTCGGTGTGCGTCTCGCTGAACGAGATATTCGTCGGAGACACGGAGGCCGATGTCGCTTAGTTCCCGTGCGATACGGGCCAAATCGTCCGAATCAGTCCCGACTGCACTCACGAGAACGTTGTTCTCCCCAGTGGCGAGTTCCCGGACGGCGACGACACCGTCGACGTCGAGTGCCGTCTCACTGAGGTCCCTCCGAACGGGAATCTCGGCAGTACACTCCATCTGCATGACGAGCTGGTAGCCAGCCTTCTTGTAGTCGACGGTGGCGTGATATCCCGTGATAATCCCTTCAGACTCTAATCGCTGGATGCGTTTGCGGACGGTGCTCGGCGAGGCGTCGACGAATTCGGCGATGTCCCGCGACGAGACGTGTCTCGCGTCCCGCTGGAGTTCGTGGAGGATTCGCCGGTCCAGTTCGTCGAGTCCTTTGAGTGTCATACAGCTTCCTCACGGTGTGGTCGTGAATTAGTTGTGGTCCCGAAGCGGAAGACGGCCCCACAGTAGGGAGACGCGCCGAGAGCTGTGTCTTCTGTCCAGCGCCTGTTCACCAGATGTTCTCCTCTGCGAACAACGCCGCGAGACAGTCGTTCGTGAACTCGGGAATCGAGATGCTGTTTCCGGCTTTGATTTTGATGATGACGCCACTCGTATCCGAGAGGTACAGGTGGACCGCAGTCGCCCGTTCGTGCTGGAGGACGAGCGAGTTCACGCTCCCGAGGTGCGTGTAGACTTCCTCGACGTAGGGGCGTCGAAAGAGTGCGATAGACCGGTGGACGACGACGTCGAACTGGTGGTTCGACAGTTCAGTCTTCAGGTCTGGGCGGATGTAGTGGACGCTGTAGTTGTAGGTCTTCGAGTCGAACGACGCGACCCAGCGGAGGTCCTGGTCGAACCGGTCTCGAAGCATCTCGATGAGGTTCTCGTAGTTCGGTGCGGTTTTCGTGTCGATATTGGTTGACATGATTGTACTAGGTTGGTGCGAGGAGAACGACACCCAGTGCGAACCCGACTGTTGCGAACAGGAAGACGAGTGCCGTCTGGATGGTGTCGTTCAGTCGTGAGTCGCCTCTGACGAGCGAGGCGAAACGGTCGATGAGCGATGCAGTAGCGCGATTCGCTGCGTTACCGGTGGCAATCGCACCGGCAGAGAGCGCTGTCGTCCCGCGGACAGCGAGTGGGTAGATGACTCGGTCCACGTCGCCGAGGTGTATCCGAGCGAGTTGCGTTCTGAACACGACGAACGCGAGGACGCCGATGGCGAGGACGGTGCCGGCTTTGACGAGTTCACTCGTCGCGTACGCGTCGAACCCACCGGCATCGCCGGGCATCGGACCGAGGAGTGCCTCTGGGAAGATGCCGAACACCACTGACGGGATGGCGATGACGACCAACCCCACCCGGAGGCTGACACGGGTTGGCCGCACGTCGAGTTCACCCGGCGCAGCACGGACGAAGGCGTAGTAGCCGAACTTGGCGAACGACAGCACGGTACCGACACTGCCGAAGACCAGCATCCACCACAGTACCGTCTCACCGGTGCTCTCGACGGCTTTCGTGATGAGGCCCTTGCTGACGAACCCGGAGAAACCGGGGGCACCAGTGATGGCGAACGCGGCGACGAGGAACGTCACGAACGTCACGGGCATCACGCGGGCGAGTCCACCGAGGTGTTTGAGTGAGTGCGTTCCAGTTCGGTAGATGATTACGCCGGCGACCATGAACAGCAAGCCCTTGTAGAGGACGTGTGCCGTCAGGTGTGCGAACGCCCCGGACAGACCGGCAGCGGTGCCGATTCCGAGTGCGACGACCATGTACCCCACCTGCGAGATGATGTGGTACGACAGGAGGCGTCGTACGTCGGTCTGGAAGATGGCCTGAACGACTCCGTAGACGATCATCACGCCACCCATCCACGCGACGAGTAGTGCTCCGTCGGGCGCGACACGGGCGAGTATCACGACGGCGACTTTCGTCGTGAAGGCCGCGAGGACGACGCTCGATGCGACGTGCGGCCGGGGGTACGTCTCGGGTAGCCAGAAGTGGAGGCCGATGAAGCCGAGGTTGACGCCGACACCGACGAGTGCCAGCGTCCTCGGCAGTCCTCCCGCGAGGCCACCGTCATAGACGAACGACCCAGTCGCCGCGAAGTGGAACGCGATACCGGCGACGAGGAACACGCCGCCGACGAGGTGGTATATCGCGTATCTGAACGCGGGTCGGACGGCATCACCGCCGTGGTGCCAGACGAGCACCGTCGCGGTGACGGCGAGGAGTTCCCACGCGACGAGGAGGGTCAGCCAGTCTCCTGCGAGTACGGCGGCGACGCCCGAACCCATGTACGCGAGCGAGTAGAGTTGCTGTCGCGAATCGGCGTCGGTGGCGTAGCCATAGACGAGGTTGACGACGGCGACGAAGCCAAAGAGCATCGCAACCGGGCGGGAGAACCCGTCGACGGTGAGGAGTACCTGTTCGAAACCGAACGGCGAGACCAGGAAGTACGACCCGGCGTCGAGGGCCCATATCCACGGGATGGTGAGTCCGACGAGGAGGACGCCGACGGCCGTGCCAACCGCTCGGGTCGTGACGGCAACGACGAGTATTGCGAGGACGAACGCAACCCACGGTGGGGCGAGCGTCACGAACTCGGTCATCCGAACACCTCCGCGACGACGGTTTCCGCGAGGTCCCAGAACGGGAGGGAACCCGGAATTACACCGAGGAGGACGGCGAAACCGACGGTGACGAGAATCGGGACGAGCATGAGCGACGTCGTCTCGGTGGCCATCGTCCGGCGTTCCCACCCGACCCGTTCGAATCGGGTGGCCACCTCACCGCCATCGGTTGCGTGTGAACCCGATTTCGCTATACTCACACTCGAGTATGACCCCTGTGGGGCGTGTGCTGGCGCGAACGCGTGCTTGCTCGCAGGCGTCGACCCGTCACGCTGGCCGAAGAACGCCGCGTAGACGATGGGCCAGAAGTACAGGAGTTTCAGCAACCCGGCGACGAGGTAGGCCGCGACGAGCACCGGAGCAGGCCCTTCTGCGACGCCGACGACGAGGGTAAACTTGCTGACGAACCCTGCGACGAGTGGGAACCCGACGAGTCCTGCGGAGGCGATGGCGAACACCGTCATCGTGACTGGAAGCCGACGACCGACGCCTGCGAGGTCCGAGACGTACTTCTCGCCCGTCTCGACGGCGACGATGCCCGCGACGAAGAAGAGAGTTATCTTCATGAACGCGTGCGCGACGACGTGGAGGAGCGCACCAAACACCGCGAGCGGTGTTGCGATAGCGAGCCCTAACACGATGTACGAGAGTTGCGAGATGGTCGAGTACGCGAGGCCGCGCTTGAGATTGTCCTGACGGATGCCGACGAGTCCCGCGACGACCATGGTGACTGCCGCAGCGATAGCCAGTGGGAGGCCGACACCGAGGTCCCACATCGTCTCCGGCCCGAAGACGTAGAGGACGGTCCGAGAGAGCGCGAACACGCCACTCTTGACGACTGCCACTGCGTGGAGGAGCCCCGAGACAGGAGTCGGTGCGACCATCGCCGTCGGGAGCCACTTGTAGAGCGGGATGAGGGCCGCTTTGACCCCGAACCCGACGGCGAGGAAGACGAACGCCACCTGTGCGAGCGTCGAGTTACTCGCGGCGAGTTCGACGATTCCGCCCGGGACGAACGCGACTGTCCCGGCGAGAACCGCGACGAGGAGGATTCCTGCGAACGCGAGGACGCCACCACCGAGTGTGTAGACGACGTACGTGCGCCCTGCCGCGCGTGCTGCCTTCGTCCCGGCGTGGACGACGAGTGGGTACGTCGCCAGCGTCAGCAGTTCGTAGAAGACGAACAGCGTCAGCAAGTTCGAAGCGAGTGCGACGCCCATCGTCGCCGCGATGCTTCCGGCGAAGGCCGCGAAGTATCGCGTCTGGTCGTGTTCGTCGAGGCTCCGGACGTAGCCGACGCTGTAGACGCTCGTCACGACCCACAGCGTCGACGCGAGGAGTGCGAACAGAAGGCCCGCGGCATCGCCCCTGAGCGCGAGTTCGACGCCCGCGAGAGACCCCAGTGAGGAGACGTAGGTGACCGGGGACCTGACCATCACGACGACGACAGCGAGCGACCCGAGCGCGGCGAGGAATGTCCACGCCTCACGAAGCGTCGGGTTCGAGCGCGACGCGTAGATGAGGGGAATCGCGACTGCGGGGATGGCGACTGCAGCGAGCGGCAGGAGGGACGCGACGTCGGTCACAGCCATCCCTCCACGACGGGGTGGAACCACGCTGCGAGGTCGGACGACCAGAGGCCGAGTGCGACGACGACGACGCCGGCGACGGCGAGGACGAACGAGGCGCGAGTCAGGCTCCCAGAGTGCAGTCGCCCACCGTCAGCACGCACGTGCGACTGGACTGTCGACTCGCCGCCGACTCGGTCGGATGCGTCCGTCTTCGACGAATCGAAGACCATCGTCTCGACGACGCGGCCGACGTAGAGAATCGACAGCAGGGTGCTCCCGACGACGAGAGCGGCGATGGTCCACGATTCGGCCGCGACTGCTCCGAGCGCGACGTACCACTTTCCGGCGAATCCAGCGGTCGGCGGCAGGCCGACGAGCGAGGCGAACACGACGCTGGCAGCGACCGTGAATAGGGGTGCGTCGCGGACGAAGCCTGCGTAGTCAGCGACTGTCTTCAGGTCGAAATCACTCGCGAGCAGTCCGAACGCAGCGAACAGGCCGCCTTTGGAGACGGCGTGGCTGACGAGCAAGACGAGCGCACCGGTCACCGCCGCGGGCGTCGCGAGACCGATGGCGACGACGACGAGGCCGAACTGCAGGACAGACGAGTAGGCGAGTAACCGGCGGACGTCGGTCTGGCGGAGCGTCAGAATCCCTCCCGCGACGACGCTCACTGCGCCTGCGACGAGGAGCGCGACACGGGCCGCGGGGACTTCGGTCAGGAACCCGAGTGTGTACACCTCGAACGCCAACCGCACGAGACCGTATCCCGCGATAGTCGAGACGAGGGTGGCGAGAAGCGCACTTACGTCGGCCGGAGAGGTTGCGTACGCGGCAGGCTTCCACGTGTGAAGCGGGAACAACGCGATTTTCACACCGAGTCCCACTGTGACGAGGGCGAACGACGCGACGACCAGTGTCGAGTCGTAGCCGATAGCTGGGAGTGCCGTGCTGAGACCGGCCATCGAGAGCGTTCCGGTCGCGACGTAGAGGTAACCGACGCCGAGCAGGTAGAGCGTCGCACCCACGGTTCCGACGAGTAAGTACCGGAACGCGGCCAGTGCGGCTGAGGCACCACGGCCAGTCGCGACGAGTGCGTACGCTGCGAGTCCCGAAATTTCGAGGAAGACGTAGAGGTTGAACACGTCGGCGGTGACGGTCACACCGGAGAGTCCTGCGACGAGGAGGAGCCACAGACTGTCACCGTACGCAGTGTGCTCTGTCCGAACCGCTACGAAGAACGCGACTGCACTGCCAGCGACGAGGAGCAAGAACACACTGGTCACGGCGTCGGCAGCGAGGCCGATACCGACCTCACTTGGGAGTGCGCCGACGACGTAGGTGAGTCGCCCCTGTCGGGAAACGGCCGCAGTCACCGCGACGGCCAGACCGAACTGGACGAAGAGGACGCCACCGGTCAGGAGGCGTGACGCCTGCGAACGCCGCCCGACGAGTAACGGGAGGACAGCACCGAGGAGTGGAACCGCGACGACGAGCGCGAGCAACACACTCACGACTGCTGCACCTCCTCGATGACGCTCTCGTCGAGGGTGCCGTATTCGTTGTACACGCGGACGAGGAGCGCCAATGCGACTGCCGTGACACTCACGCCGACGACGATGGCCGTCAGGATGAGGACGTGCGGCAGGGGGTTGACGACGGGCCCCGCTCCCGAGAGGAGTGGCGCACTCCCGTCACTGCGGTACGCACTCGTGATGAAGAACAGGAACACGCCCGTCTGAAAGAGGTTCAACCCGACGACTTTCTTCAGGAGGCTATCGGCGTCGACGAGGACGAACACGCCGACACCGACCAGGAGGACGTACGCGACGTAGGCGACCCGAGAGCTAAATACCAGGAGGAGGTCAGTCACTCTCGACACCTCCGGTCAGGCGGACGAACAGGCTGATGACGACACCGGCGACAGTCGCTCCGATACCGAGTTCGACGAACTCCGTCGCGTAGACAGATGGCTTCGGGATGGGAAGCACGTCGAACTGGAGGAACGACCCGCCGGCGAGGATGCCACTGACAGCGACCACGCCGAAGGCGAGTGGGCCCGCGGCGACGAGCGCGAGAAGCCATCGCGGTGAGAGCCACGCGGTGGTCTTCTCGACGCCGAACCCGAAGGCGAGGATGATGACGGCGGCCGCAGCGATGACGCCACCCTGGAATCCACCACCGACCGACGACGTCCCGTGGAACAGGGTAAAGAGGGCGAACGTGAGGACGAACATCGCGACGAGACGGACGGTAACCGTCACGACTGGGCTGTCTGCCGTCGTTCGCGTCGTCATCTCTCCCCTCCCTGTCCCAGAACCGCGACTGCGGCGACGACTGCAGTGAACACGACTGCGATTTCACCGAACGTGTCGAATCCGCGGTAGACGACGAGGATTGCAGTGACGACGTTGTCGATGCCGCGTGCGGCCGAGTCGGCGACGTAGTACTCGGTCACTGGGCCGAACCCGGGCGTGTTCGCCGCCCCGACGACGGGGAGCGCAGGGAGTGTGAGGAGTAATCCTCCGGCGACGAGAGTTGCGACGGCGATGGATGTACCGCGGACGTTCCTCACCCAGTCTATCACGACAGTCCAACCGGTCTGGTTTCGCGGGTGACTCGAACCACGAGCGTCATCTGCAGTCTCTGGAGTATCGACGGAAGTGACGGAATCTCCACCACTCACATCATCTGAATCATCCAAATAATTCAGATTATTTACATCGTCTGCGGAGTCTGAGTCCTGTGAAGCGTCGTGCTCGCCACCGAACCCGACGGTTCGAGCGACGACGACGAGGAACAGGGCAGTCGTCACGCCGGCGCCGACGGCCGCTTCGGTGAGTGCGACGTCGGGAGCACGAAAGACGAGCCACACAACTGAGAGGCCGAGGCTGTAGGCTCCGAACGCCGCCATCGTCGTCAGGATGCCACGTGCGAGCGCAGTGACGATTGCGGCGACGACGACGAGCGTGAGGAGGACTGTGGCTATCAACTCGGTGGTCATCTCACTTCTCACCTCCCGGAGGCGAGTGGGTAGTCCGAGTCGATTGTTCGCCCGACGAACCGGTTCGAGTCCACGGTTCCTCGCCAGAGAGCATCGCGGCGCGAACGATTGCGTGAGCGGCAGTCGGGCCAGTCACGAGGACGAACAACGCGAGAACACCCACTTTGAGGGCCGCCTGTCCATCGTCGAGGGCGAGTGCTGCAGCGGCGAGTCCAAGGAGCGCACCCAGTGTCTCGGCCTTCGATGCGGCGTGTGCTCGGGCGAACACGTCGGGGAGTCGGACGAACCCGACGAGTGTGACGAGAGAGAACGTGATGCTCCCTGCGACGAATGCGAGGATGAACATCTCGAAGGGCGTCATCGCACCTCACCGCCGTCGAGGGAGAGTCGTGCGAGGCCCAGCGAGAGGAGGAAGTTCAGCAGGCCGTAAACGAGTGCGACGTCGAGGAAGCCGACTTCTCCGAGGGCGACACCGAGGAGTGCGATGATGACGACGACACTCGTCCCGATGACGTTCACGGCGACGACGCGGTCAGCAGTCGTCGGGCCGAGGACGACACGCCAGAGGAGGGCGATGACGACCAGTCCGAGGGCTGCTGCGCCGACGAGCAACCCGTTCGCGAGGAGTGGTGAGGTCATCGGAGTCGCTCCTCTCCTCCGTGAGTAGATGCGTCGAAGGCGGCCTGTTCCGACTCGACACTGCTGTGGCCGACGACGAATTCGACAGCGCGTGCGAGTTCGCCAGCGAGGAGTTCGTCGCGAGTCGCGGGAGTGAGCGTGTGGACGACGAGTTCGTCACCGTCGACGTCGAGTGTGAGGGTCCCCGGCGTCAGGGTGATACTGTTCGCGAGGAGGGCCGTCGCGAGTTGGCCTCGTGGGGCAGGAATCCTGACGACAGCAGGGTCGATTGGGAGGCGAGGGTCGAGGAGGACTGCTGCGAGTGAGAGGTTCGCGCGCACGACGGCGAACAGCAAGTACGGGAGGAACACGAGTGCGCGGACGAGGATTCCGAGCGTTCTCAGTGTCGGCGTGTGTTCGAAGACGACGCGCCCCAGAACGATGGCGACGACGACGGCACTGACGGCACCGGTCACGACGTCGAACCAGTCGGTTGGGTCGCCGAGGAAGACGTAAAAAGCGAATGCGACGAGTGCAGTCGCTATTCGCGAACCGAGGGCTACGGACCCCAACTCACTGGCCGTCTTGGGCTCGAAGAGTGAGGTCACGGTCTGTTCACACCTCTGCAACCTTCGACCGGACTCCGGACGAACACACTCATTTTAATCACACTATGGTACATTCCCAACAGTATATTACCATATCGGTAAAAAATAGCACTAGTTTATGCTCTTCCGGGAACAGGGTGGTGTATGGAAACGGAAACCGTTCGGCTACTCGGTGTCACAAGAAGCAATCTGCCCGGTCCGAGGGAGTGACCTCATGGAGCGCACCCAACCCAAAGACGAGCGCCTGTGGATACTCGCGTTTGGGCTCACCCTCGTGATGATGCCCGCGGTGACCCTCGTACTCGCGTTCGCAGTCTTGAGTGCGACACAGAGTGCCATCGTCGACCAACTCACGCCGGTCGAACTGGTGGAGTTGTACGTCGTCGAACTCGTGGCGTTCGCACTGTTCGGTTACATTCTGTACCGGATCGCGCAGTACGCGTGGGCCAGACAAGACTCGATAGAGGCGGACGAGGTTCCTGCCGAGTCGGAGACGTCCACGAACGTCGAAACGCCAACCCGGGAGGGGAGTGGATGAGCGCTCCACAGTCACAGTCGTTGAATGGCGCCGACGTCAGTTCTCGCTCTGACCGCGCACGGAGTGGTGCGCCCGCCGCGGGCGAAGCAGTCGGTGACCGCTTCTCGACGGACGAAATCTTCCAGCGCGTCGTCGCGACGGCGGACGAAGAAGTGGATTCGGAGTCGCTGAAACTCTACCTGAGCGGCCTCGCTGCCGGGTTCGCGATTACGCTCACCTTCTTCCTATACGCGACGGGGAGAGCGGCGTTCCCGAACGACGCGACTGGACTCCTCGCACCCCTCCTCTACCCGCTCGGATTCGTCTACATCATCATGGGACGATACCAACTGTACACCGAGAACACGCTGACACCGGTGACGCTCGTACTCACTCGCGTGGCGAGCATTCCGTCGTTGCTCCGCGTCTGGGCGAGCGTGCTCGCCGGAAACCTCACGGGTGCCCTCGTCGGGACGTTCGTCCTCGCTTCGACTGGCGTGTTCTCACCCGCCGCTGCCGACGCAGCGGTCGGAATCGGTATCCAGGGCATCGAGACGCCGTGGTGGGACCTCGTGTTCAAAGCGATGTTCGCCGGGTGGCTGGTCGCTTCCCTCGTCTGGCTCGAACACGCAGTCCGAGACTCCATCTCGCGCGTGGTCCTCGTGTTCCTGGTCATCTACTCGATTCCCGCAACCGGGCTCTACCACATCGTCGTGAGTTCCGCAGACGTGTTCTACCTCGTGTTCACGGGGAACGTCGCGCTGGCGACGGGACTGTGGGAGTTCGTCATTCCGGTGTTGCTCGGGAATACGATTGGTGGTGTCTTCCTCGTCACACTCCTCAACTACGGACAGACGGAGAACCGATTCCCGGAGGGCGAAGGCCCACGAGAGCGACTCTCCTTGTCAGACTGGTTGTTCAAGCAGCGCGTGAGCAAGCCAAAGACAGAGTGACGAGAGTGCCGACGGTGACGGTGCTGTTCACCGCGCGCTCTTCGTGACTGAACATCCTCCATCCGAGGACACCGTATATTTGCTCACAGGCCTACTGTACCGACAAGCGAGGAGACAGGAGATGGAAGCGGACCTGATTCGGGAGTTTACGGGACTCGTCGTCGAGAGTCTCTACGTCACGCAGGATTTCGGGACGGCGACTGTCGCGTGTCGCCACTGTGCCGATACCACGCTCGTGTCGGGTGACCGTGTGACTGTCGCACTGTCGTGTTACGAGGATTTCAGTTGGGAGATAGAGGGCGTCTACTGCGAACCGCACGGAATCGACTCTGTCGAGGCGGTGATGGACGTTCGTGCCGAACGGCAAGCTGTCGTCAGCGCGGTGTTGGAAGCGTCGGGGTACTACCCACCACGCGGTGACTTCCAACCGGACGCGCTGACGCTCGGTGAGGTGACCCTTCTCGATTTTAGCCCGACCGAAGCGGGCTACTAACCGACGTCGAGCCGTCACGTATCATCCGGGAAGAGAACTCGTTGGGGGACGACCCCAGCGATTACGAACTCTGTTCCATGTTGCGCTGGATTTGGTCCATCACCTCACCGTGTTCGTGTTGCGGGCTGAACAGAACGAAGTTCGTGTCTTCGTCGGCCCGGACAGTATGGCCCGGTGGCCAGTAGAACAGGTCTCCGGTTTCGTCGGCTTCGTTGCTTCCATCGGTGTATGTGACGGTCAGCGCCCCGCTCACCACGTATCCCCAGTGGGGAGCCTGACAGAGGTCATCTTTCAACCCCTCGAGAAGTGGTGTGATGTCGGTTCCCTGTGCGAGCGTGAAGTACTCTGCTCCGAGTGTCCCGTAGCCAGTCGTGTCCCCGAAATCCGGTTGTTGGCGGGCGACGGCGACTGGGCTATCGATTCTGGTTGGAACGGCGTCTTTTGCGACTTTCATGGTGTTTATTCGAAGAATCCTCGAGAACGGCGTATTGGGTCGCTCAGAACGGTACCAAGGTGGACGTCTCCTCGGAGACTTAACAGTACAGACGCTGGGACAGGGGTTAAGTATATGTATTATTTATTATATATTATATCTTGTATTAATATCGTTGTTTTTAGCTTCTAAACTCCATGCTGTGAGGTTCTGGTTACTCCTATCCATACGAAAAGCCGATTCGTCGACCAATTCCTGTGGCCGACTCGCGCCCTGTGTTCAACACGGCCTCAACGAACGGTCAAAAACAGAGTGTTCCAACAGAACCGAGATTCCGGATTAGCGTTGTGTTTGGCGAATGAACTCGCCGAGCTTTGCTTCGATGAGGGTTGCAACCCGTTCGCTGTATCGCCAGAGCGCCGCATTGAGTCGCTCTTCAGTCTCGTCGTCGAGTTCGTCCCACCCGCGAAGGACAGAGTCCTTGGTTATCTGTGGGTGATAGACACAGACGACACCGAGGGAGATGTCCGAACTCGATGTTCCAGCCGTATGGATTCCGTATTGGTCAGTTCCCCAGACACCATCGCCGCCCGCTCGCTCCAACTCGGAGTCGAGCGCGTCGAGCAGACGGAGTTCCGCTTCGCTGATGGTTGGTTGGTCGCCTTCGAATAGTTCGGCGTATGCCTCTCTCCGGGCATCTCTCGTCCATTGGTCTAACTGAGATCGCGCACGTAGTACGAGTTGGCGCTCGTCTGGGAACTCTGCCATAGCTTATACAAAAGACGGCCAAGCCAATCAACGTTCGTGCGGTAGCTCAGGCCGACGGGTATGCTGGCGGTGATATGACGACAGGGACAGATTCGACCGTTTAGTCACTCCCAGCACGACCAGTGGTATTCACCCGTGACACGGGTCTTCGAGAGGGATGACAGGAGAAATGGCTCCTCAGCGGGCGTGTGGAATGCCCTGTTCACAACCCTCTTCTTGTGAATATTGCCCTCCACGTTATGGACGTGGCCGTTCAACACTAGGCAATGGCAACAATTGTCTACCAAGGTGTGGATGACACCGTCTCCGAAGATATCGACGACGAACAACTGAACTACCGAGAGGACCACTGGCAAATTCATCACGGTGACGACGAGTACACGTACATCCCGAGAGAGCGTGTCTATTCGGTCCAGATGAACGACCCGCACCTCATCAAGGACCAGTAAACACACGGTGAAGTGAATGTTCTGGAGACTACTTTCACAGCCGAGTTAGAACAGTCGTGTCACGCTCGGAGACCCCAGAAGAACGCAATTCCGAGGACAGTGACCACTGACAACAACAACTGCAACGGCGCTCCGACCCGGATGAAGTCCGAGAACTTGTACCCGCCGGGCCCGTACACGAAGAGATTCGTCTGGTATCCCACAGGGGTCATGAACGCCGTCGAGGCGGCGAACGTTACGGCGAGAACGAACGCGAACGCGTTCGCACCGATAGACTGGGCCGCGCTGGCCGCGACAGGAATCATCAAGACGACGCTCGCGTTGTTGCTGATGACGCTCGTCAGCAGACCGGTTGCGAGGTAGAATACCCAGAGAACACCGATTACTGGCAAGAACGCCGCTGTCGAAGCGACGAGGTTTCCGAGGAGTGCCGCCGCACCTGTCTGCTGGAGGGCGATGCCGAGGGGGATGACGCCAGCGAGCAGGAAGATGACGTTCCACTCGACGGACGAGTAGAGTTCGGTCGGCTTGAGGACGCCAGTGAAGACCATCGCGACGACCCCTGCTAACGCAGAGACGACAATCGGCAGAATGTTCAGTGCCGGGAGTGCGACGACGCCAGCGATGATTCCAATCGCGAAGGGAATCTTGTCGCTCCGATAGGTCACCTCGTCGAACTCGTGGGCGACGATGAAGTCCTCGTTCTCGACGAGGCGGGCGAGACTGTCCGGCGGCGCCTGCACGAGGAGCGTGTCACCGGTCCGAATACGGATGTTCTCGAACCGGTCCCGGACGACGTCACCGCGGGTTCTGAAAGCGAGGACGTTCGCGTCGTAGCGCTGTCGGAAGGTCGAACTCGACAGGGTTTCGCCGACGAGGAACGACCCCGACGGAATGACGACTTCGACGAGGACCGGTTCTTCCTCGTCGGGATTCAGGTCATCTTCGGTCCGAGGACCGCCCGACAATGTGAGCCCTTCCGCATCCATGATGCGTTCGAGTGTCTCCCGGTTCGTCCTGAGTCGGAGTGTGTCACTCTCGTGGATTTCCTTGCGAGCGAGCGGTTCTGAAAAGCGCTCCCCGTATCGGATCAACTGTAATACGTCGATGTCGAGTTCGTCGTCTCCCAGTGCCTCCTCGACGGTCTGCCCGACCAACGACGAGTTCGCCGGCACGACGACGTCCGCGAGGTATTCCTGGAGAGCGTACTCCTCGACGAGGTCTTCGTCGGCGGGGATGCGTTCGGGTAGCAGTCGAACGCCGATCGTCATCAGATAGAGTGACCCAACCGCGAACACGATGAGACCGAGTTTGGTGAACTCGAACATGCCGAACGCTTGGAGGCCGAGTTCGGGGGACTCCGCGCCGAGTTGGGCAGCGATATCGCTCGCGAGGATGTTCGTCGACGTCCCGATGAGCGTCAACGTGCCCCCGAGCATCGAGGCGAACGACAACGGCATCAGCAACTTCGACGGTGATGTCTTCCCGTTGTGTGCGAGGTCGTTGATCACCGGGACCAGAATAGCGACGACCGGCGTGTTATTGACGAGTCCCGAGATGGGGCCGGTGATGCCGATGGTCGCCGCGAGTTGCTTGTGTCGGTCGTCTCCCGCGAACGCGGCCATCTTCCGACCGAGCAGTTGGACGATGCCGGTTCGGTTGATTCCGGTACTCAGGATGAGCATGGCGAGGACGGTTATCGTGGCTGGATTCGCAAACCCCGAGATTCCCTCTCGAGCCGATATCTGCGTCCACGGCTGGAGTACGATCAAAAGCACCATCACCAGAATCGCGGTGACGTCGATGGGATACCACTCGGTGGCGAACAACACGAGTGCGAGCAGAATAATCGCAAAAACGACGAGCATCTCGGCCGTTACAGAGGAGGTGCCGAGACCCTGGACTGCCAACGAAACGATAGAGAAGACCACACCAGATAGAGACGCTGACGCGGGAAAAGGACTGGTATGTACACCAGCGAGTTGGGGAGGGCGACACTTCGTGAACTCCCTTGGGACGGCGTCTCGAGACATCCAACTCGTTCTATTCGCCTCGTTCGTCTGTAGAAACGGGCTGTTCGCTCAGATACCGGCCAGCCTGCGAACGCTTATCGGCTTGTCGCTCTCTATCCTAGGGGATGGGATTTTTCAGACGCGTCGGACGGCAGGTCGAACAGTTCAAGCAGACGGCTACCGAAACCACTACGCAGCGGTCAAACTACCGGTGTGAAGCGTGTGACGCACGCTTCGATACCCGGCACGAACACTGTCCGGAGTGTGGGGAGGGGCCCCTCGTTTCGATAGACTCTGAGGAGTGAACCCCAGAGCTCCAGTCGGCCCGAATGAAGACGATGTCGTAGAATTACCTCCTCGTTCGAACACTCCAACTCACTACAGACTGTATCTATCGAACGCGTGTTAGCGGTCGCCGCTGTGAGATGACCTACGGGACTAGGTCAGTTCTGGGAGATCAGTAAACGAACCGCTTTTTGTCCCGCTCTGGGGGCGTTTCGATTCCATTCCGGACTGGTATTCAGACTTCACTCGTCGTCCGATTCCTGAATCTCCTGCGCCTCTCGAATCACGAGTCGTTCGATTCGAGTATCGTCGACAGCTTCGACCTGAAGCACGTACCCGTCTTCGTCGATCTGATCGCCCACTTCAGGAACTCTGCCGAGGCGACTGAAGACCAATCCACCGATGGTCTCGACGTCGTCGCTCTCGAATCGAGAGTCGAGTTGCTCGTTCAGGTCCTGAATGGAGACGCCTCCGTCGACAACGTACGACCCGTCGTCTCGCTTCTGGATCGATGGCTCCTGAGTACCCGTATCGAATTCGTCCTGAATATCGCCTACGATCTCTTCGAGGATATCCTCGATGGTCACGATGCCTTCGAAGACACCCCACTCGTCGACGACGACGGCCATCTGGCCTTTCCCACGTGTCTGAAAGTCGGCGAGAATCGCGTCGATTCGACGCGTCTCCGGGACCGTGAGGACCGCTCGTGCGAGTTCACGCGCTGTGACCGTGCTGTCCTGCTCCGTCTCGGTTTCGCTCGCTCGCAGGATGTCCTTGGCGTGGACGAATCCGAGCGGTTGATTCCCCTCCTTGTCGAGCACGAGGTACCGCGTGTAGGTCCCGTTTGCGACGACCGACCGGAGTTCCGAGAGCGGCATCGAGGCAGTCACGGTTTCCACGTCTGGACGCGGAATCATGATTTCCCGGGCGACCGTGTCCCCGAGTTCGAAGACGCTCTCGATCATCTCGACCTCGTCGAGGTCGATGTGTCCCGTCTCCTCCGAGCGTGTGAGAATCATCCGAATCTCCCCTTCGGTGTGGGTTTCCTCGCTCTCGGACGCTGGGGAGACACCAGCGAGGCGGGTGAAGTAGTTGGCCGTGCCGTTGAAGACGATGATGCCGGGCACGAACACGTAGTAGAAGAACTTCATGAGTGGGGCGACGAGGAACGCGATACGTGGGGCCTCCTGAATAGCGAACGTCTTCGGGGCGAGTTCGCCGAACACCACGTGGAGGAACGTGATGA
This sequence comes from Haloferax sp. YSSS75, assembly GCF_046764215.1. Taxonomy (GTDB): domain Archaea; phylum Halobacteriota; class Halobacteria; order Halobacteriales; family Haloferacaceae; genus Haloferax. The sequence goes on along the minus strand of NZ_CP177207.1, from coordinate 266,356 downwards.
AGCCGAACCCGAGGACGAATGCAACGAGATGAACGAGTCCCTCAGGGAGCAACTGGCCCAAGACCGGTTCGATGAGCGCTGCTACAGCGGGTTCACCGATCCAACCCAGGCCGAGTGACGAGAGCGTAATCCCGAGTTGACTGACGGCCAAATAGTCGTCCAGATTCTGGATGATGCCCTGTACGAGGGGCGCACCCGGCTTGCCCTGTTCGACGAGTGCGTTCACCTGCGTGGGACGGACTTTGACGAAGGCGAACTCCGCAGCGACGAAGACCCCGTTCATGATGACGAGGAAAAAGGCGAGGAGCAGTCCGCCGAGAGAAATCAGATCTACCATACTCTATTTCGGACACGGAGGCACTTGTAGGGGGGAGATATCGGATTGGTCTTCTACGGTCAGAAACCCTTCTCACTGTCACGTCAGAGTCACGCAACCCGGGGATGAAGTAATGTACGTGGCCATCGCTATGTCACACGATGGCACTCGATAACGTCGAGACGCTCGAATGCACGCTCTGTGGGGCGACGTACGACCCAGAACAGGTCATCTACACCTGTCCGAACCACGAGGGAGTCGCCGGCATCTTGGAGGTAAAATACGATTACGACGTCGTCGACGACCAGTTCGACGAACCTCTCGACGGAAACATCCCGAATCAGTGGAAGTACCGGGCCTTCCTACCGGTCGATACGGATGCGACGCCAGTGACGCTCGACGAAGGCGGGACACCACTCCTCGACGCACCTCGCCTCAGCGACGCACTCGACGTGACCGTTCGAATCAAGAACGACGGCCAGAACCCGACTGGCTGTTTCAAAGACCGGGCGACGAGTATCGCCGTCACGAAAGCCCGTCACGCTGGCCGGGACGTCGTCACGTGTGCATCGACAGGGAACGCCGCCGCCTCACTCGCGGGTTACGCGGCACGGGGTGGACTCGACTGTCGTATCTTCGTGCCAGCGGCCGCGCCAGATGGAAAACTCGTCCAGCCTCGCGTCTACGGTGCGGACGTCCTCGCTGTCGAGGGGAGTTACGACGAGGCCTACGACCTGAGCCTCGACGTGACCGACTCCTACGGGTGGTACAACCGAAACGCCGCCATCAACCCGTTCCAGATAGAGGGCAAGCGAACTGTTGGCCACGAACTCGCCGAACAAACGCAGGACGAGATACCCGATTGGATTGTCTTCTCGATGGGTGATGGCTGTACCATCGCGGGGTGTTGGAAGGGGTTCAGAGAGTTCGCCGAACTGGGATACGTCGACGACACGCCGAAGATGCTCGGCGTCCAACCGACGGGCGCGAGCGCAATCCACGACACGTTCCACGAGTACGACGACATCGACACCGTCGCGGACACACTTGCCGACGCCGTCGCCGTCGGCCGTCCACGGAACACGCTGAAAGCCTGCCGCGCGCTCGAAGAGAGTGGTGGGACCGCACTCACCGTCACCGACGAGGAGATTCTCCACGCCGAAACCCTCCTCGGGCGGACCGAAGGCGTCTACGCCGAACCGGCGGGTGCCGCACCCATCGCGGGCATCCGCGAAGCACGCGAACGCGGAATCATCGCTGCAGACGAATCTGTCGTCGCCGTCGTCACCGGCATCGGGTTGAAGGACACGGCAGGCGCGAAACGTGCAGTCGGCCCGGTGACCGAGATTGCACCGTCGCTGGACGACGTGGAAGCAACGTACGGGCCTGCGCCAGACCCGTCCCCTGACACGAGGCCGACGCGATGAGTTCGACACCTGATTCGTCGGCGACGTACCCGACGGAGTTGGTCGAACTCGCGGCCACGTTGGTCCGCCTCGACTCAGAGAATCCACCGGGGAACGAGGGCCCCTGTGCAGAGTACGTCTACGACTGGTTCGAACACCACGACATCGACGCGACGTTGGTCGAGGAACCGGACCCCGACCGACCGCAAGTCGGGGCGAGAGTGGGAACCGGGGACCCGACGCTCGTGTTGAACGGCCACCTCGACGTTGTTCCGGCTGGCGACCACGACGAGTGGAGCCACGACCCGTACGCGGGCGTCGTCGAGGATGGGCGACTGTACGGCCGGGGAAGCGTCGACATGAAAACCGGTGTCGCAATCGCCATGCTCACCGCCCTGCGACTCCGCGAAGAGCTAGACTCGGGCGCTCTCGACGGTTCCATCGTCGTCCACGCCGCGATGGGAGAAGAGACGGCCGACCCGGGGACGAAGTCGCTCCTCGAAGCGGGGTTCGACGGCGATTACGGTGTCGTCCTCGAACCGACCGAACTCCGCGTCGCGACGAGTGAGAAAGGCATGGCGTGGTACGAACTCAGTTGGCCCGGAGAGCCAGCACACGCGAGTCGACCCGACGAGGGCCACAATCCCATACCCGAGTTACAACCGATACTCACCGCGCTCGCGGAGTACGACGCGCGCCTCCGAGAACGAACCGACCCCCTGTGCGGACAGGCCTACGCCACAGTCACGCAGGTCAGTGCGGGGATGGGCGGGAACAAAGCTGTGCTCGCAGAAGAGGCAACGCTCACGCTCGACCGACGTATTCTCCCCGACGAGTCGATAGACGCCGTGGATGCGGAAGTCGAGAATATCGTGGCGAGCCTCCGAGACGACCACGGCATCGACGCCCACTGGGAGCGTCACGAGACGTATTCGTCGGCGTCGATACCGGTCGACCACCCACTTGCGGACGTCTTCCGAGAGCACTCGAAGGCGGTTGCCGACGCCCGAACCGAACCGTGGGGAATCAAAGCGTCGACCGACGTCCGCGATTTCATCAACAGTGCAGGTATCCCCGCTATCACGTGGGGGCCCGGAAGTCTGGCACAAGCCCACACCATCGACGAGTACATCGAGGTTGCCGCCGCCGAGGACGGATTGGCCATCCTCGAACGAGCGACGAGAACGCTTCTTTCTGGGTCTACTGACGCCGACTGAATCCCTCGATGGGCGTGCTGTCGAACTCCGTGTACCATCGAATCCGGTCTGTCGGGGGCACACTTATTCAAATCTGGCCGCTACGCTCTACGATGGCAGACGAGTACAGGTCCTTCGTGGGAGATACCCACCCGGGAGCCGACGAAACATTATTCGAGGCGATTGTGCGGAACCCCGTCGTCCAGACACTCGTTTTGATGGTCGTCGTCTCGCTTGCAACGTGGGCCTCTGCGCTCGCAGGCTTCGGACGCAACCTGTTCGTCCTCACCGCGCCAGTCGTCGCTCACCCCTGGACGCTCGTCACGAGTGTCTACGCACACGTCGGCCCGGGACACCTCCTCGGTAATGCAGTCGTGCTCGTCGTAGCGGGTGGGTTAGTGGCGATGTCGACGTCGTCGCTCCGGTTCCACCTCTACTTCGTCGTGACCGGTGCGACTGCTGGGGTAGTTCAGGTCCTCGCACTGTCGCTGTTTGGCCTGCCCATCGGCGTCCTCGGTGCCAGCGGCGCCGTGTTCGCACTCGTCGGTTACGTGTTGACCTCGAACATCCTCTCGAAGGTCATCTTCGACCGTCTGAGTGTCCCGTGGTGGGCCGTCGTGCTTGCACTCGTTGGAATCGCGCTCGTGCTCACGATGCAATACAGCGCGCCCGGGAGTGCGCTCGTCGCCCACTTTACCGGCGCAACGCTTGGGTTGGTCGCTGGGCGATACAGGCTGTTACACGTGTGACGACCACCCGGACACGGGTCGGTTTGAGCAGTCAGCGCTCGATTCGACGCTCTCGCTACAGAGTCCGTGCGAACTATCTCAGTGTGGAGAACGCTCTTTCGGTACCAGTCGGTGTGAGAACTGCGAACAGATAGCACTTTCATGAATCTGGCTCTCCCAATGTAGACTATGGAGTATGTGACCGCCGCGGGCGTGGACGTACCGGTACTCGGCTTTGGGACGTGGCCGATGAAGGGAGACACCTGTCGAACCGCCGTCCAACAGGCACTGAAGACCGGTTATCGGCACATCGACACGGCGCAGATGTACGACAACGAGGGCGCCGTCGGACAGGCGATAGCCGACTCCGAGGTGCCGAGAGACGAGGTATTTCTGGTGACGAAGGTTCAACGGCAGAACCTGGCGCACGACGACGTGCTTCGGACAGTCGAGGAGAGTGCACAGCGACTGGGAACCGACATCGACCTGTTGTTGATTCACGCACCTAGCCGAAGTGTGCCAATCGAAGAGTCGGTCAGCGCGATGAACGAACTCCAGGACCAGGGCACTGTCGAGCATATCGGTGTCAGTAACTTCTCTGTCGAACAGATGCAGCGGGCGATGACTGCGTCCGAGACGCCGATTCTGACGAATCAGGTGGAGTATCACCCGTTCGAGAGCCAGTCCGAGGTACTCGAATTCTGTATCGAGAACGACATCGTTCTGACTGCGTACAGTCCACTAGACCGGGGACGAGTCGTCGGGAACGAAGTCCTCGAAGAAATCGGCGAAGAACACGGAAAGACCGCCTCGCAGGTCGCCCTCCGCTGGTTGATTCAACAAGAGATGGTCGCAGCGATTCCCAAGGCGTCGAGCCAGACCCACATCGAAGCGAACTTCGACGTCTTCGACTTCGAACTCGACGGCGACGAGATGGAACGAATCTTCGACCTACAGGGTGGACTGCTCTCTCGACTTCGGTCACTGCTCGGGCTCTGAATGCGACGTTACGCAATCGTATCGAGGCGGCCGTGGCATAGCACTAATAGACTCCGTTGGAATCCTCAGTTACTGATAAGTCGACGAGGGCGTGCTGAGTAGAGAGCGCAAGTCGGTCAGTCTGAACTTCGGCATTGTTTACTCCCGCTGGCGGAGAAAATGCCAATCCCATCAGTCGAGTACTCGACGAGAACACTGAAGCAAGTGTCATTCTCGTACGTAACTGATTCCTGTTCTCCTGTATCGACTACCTCGACCGATACCACTTGTTTGCCTTCCTCTTTCGGCAGGCCGTCCATGATAACAGGGATTCGCTCTTTTGTGGCAGGTGGTACCTCGTGTGTCTGTTCATATGTGACAGAATCGTCTGTTTCAATCCTCAGTCTGAAACGACGAGTCGTTGAATCCTTGTTGATGAATTGTACTTTCTCGATGCGAGCTGATTCTTGAGTCTGTTGGTCGGTTGGTTCCTGAATCGCCGCACACCCAGCAAGTGGAGTTGTGATGGTGAAGCCACCGAGAGCCAGAACCATTCGTCGCCGAGAAATAGAGGGATGTCTCATTGGCCTACGATGGCTTCAGGTAATTATAGGGTTGTTGATGAGTTGCTAGTGCTGAATACACCCTCTGTCTGTGTCATGCCACTACTGACAGCGTTCGGTGAGGTCTCTGTGGGCCGTGCTGAATAGAGAGCGCGAGTCGGTCAGAGAACTTGCCTTGGTCTATCACTACATACAGCGTGCATCGTCAACACCGAACCCATGTGTTGTAGGAGCGAACGAAGTAGAAAAACCAGTCACTCTGCGAGGTTTTAATGCGATTTAATCCAGACTGACACTAATGAGCCAAGTGAGTCTCCAACGACATTTTTCGGACCGAGGATGGTGGAAGATACTCTTCTTGATACCCTTACTGTTGCTTCTCCATCAAGCCCTTTTCCTGCTGAACAATTTCGTCGTATTCGATTATAGCATCGGTCTATCTGGATACATCATAACTCTCCAAGAGTGGCTAATCATCGCAAACATCGCTGTTTCCTTTTATTCACCAGTTGTCATCTATCACGACCGCAAATTCCTCGCAGAACATACAGACTGGACGCCAAACACCCTGTACCTCATTTCGTTCATCCCACTTGTGAATGTGCTAACTGTAAGTGCGTATCTCGTTCAACGTCGCCAGGCTATCAAGCAAATAAGCACGTGAAACGAACAGCAATCGCGTGATGAACTCACCCTCTGTCTGTGTCATGTCACTACTGACAGCGTTCGGTGAGGTCTCTGTGGGACGTGCTGAATAAAGAGCGCGTATCTAGCACAGAATTATCTCCAGATTCGACTTAGGTTGGATTGCTCAGTACACTGTCTGAACTCAGTGCCGGTGCAAATTATTAGACAGACATAGGATACAATACATGATAATAAAGTGAAAATTCATATACTTATATACTTATGAAGCGTTAGAGGATTGTGAATAAAGGTATTATATCTCAAAACAATCTCTCGCGTCGAACCGTACTGCGGAGGGGTGCTATCCTCTCGACTGCCCTCGGACTGGGCCTGTTGACGACGACGGGGCAGGCCGCAGCGATGAACAAAGCGGAACTGATCGAGCAGATGGCGAGTGAAGCCGGACTGAGCAAGTCGGACGTGAAGCAGGCGCTCGACACGTTCACCGACGCGACGGCGAAAGCCTTAGAGAAGGGCGACAACGCCGTACTGGTCGGATTCGGGTCGTTCAGTATCTCGAAGCGCTCCGCCCGGACGGGTCGAAATCCGAGTTCCCGAAACGGGCCTGTAGACGACTCACCGGTTTCGTTCGACGCCTGTCCGGAGTTCGCGGCCGCCCTCGATCTCAACCCCGGCAAGGGTGACGAGGCCAGCGCCAAGTGCCGAGACGCCGACGTGGTAATCGACGCGGAGTACATCGCGAGTGAAACGGGACGCAACTCGCACGAGGGGTTATCGGAGGACGACGCGAAGCGGGCGCTCGAAGCGTTCATCAACGCGACGACGAAGGCCCTGAAGAAAGGTGATCGGCTGTCGTTGGGTGGGGAAGAAGACGAAAATGAAGGGTTCGGCACGTTCAGCATCTCGAAGCGGTCTGCCCGGACCGGACGAAACCCTCAGACCGGAAAAGAGATTCAGATCGCGGCGAAGAACGTGGTCAAGTTCAAGGCGGGTGCCGAACTCTCGAAGGCCGTCAACTGAAAAATCGAGCGGCGTGTTAACCCTGAGACCGGTCTACACTCTAGGACTCCCCCCGCGTGAGTATCGGGATGCTCCTCTGAACTGGCAGAATCTTCCATAGTCAATTCGAAGGTACATCCTGTCGGCTGATTCAATCATTAGCCTGAGAAAATAACGCAGGTCCTGTACTGACTACAGCCTCTGTCTGTGTCACGCCATTCGTGACAGCGGTTGGTGAGGTTTCTGTGGTTGTCCAAGACAGTGTCGCTCAGGTATTGTGGTTTTTTCCGAACGAGATATTAGTAGGTGTATGGCTCAAAAAAATTTAGCTCGGGGATTCAAAATATACCTTCTGTCTCTATTGGTCGCACTGGTTTTAGGCATGCTCGCACTCGCTGTTGTTGGAGGAAACGGTGAGCCCGGAACCGCCTCAAGAGGTATTGTTGTGTTGGTGTTTTTCGCGACGCTCACTGGTTCGATGATTGTATACGATAAATACGGACACTGATTTGACTTGATTGAGTGAAACGAACATCGATGGCTTGCTGAACTCTCCCTCGATATCTGTCATGCACTTCCTGTCGTTGGCTGAGAGTTTCAACAGAGCCTACTAGTAGTAACAACTACTGTCTGTGTAACAGACAGGCACACACCATTGGCTTCGAAACAGTTCACGCGTTTCGCGACGATTGCTGCGGCCATCCTAACCATGGCTCTCGTCGCGGTTGTCCCCACGACTGACTCACTCACCGTGTCCGGGCAGTACGCTGTCGCGACGATGGTATTTGCGGCGATTCTCTGGATTACCGGCGCGCTTCCACTCCCGCTTACTGCTCTTCTCATCCCGATTTTTCTGACGATTTTCGGCGTCTATCCAGACTTTGGCGATGCAGTCGCCGGCTTTGCTGACCCGGTCATCTTCCTCCTACTCGCGGGATTCATGCTCGCAGAGGCGTTCCAGGCACACGGCATCGACCGACGGATTGCCTATTCTATACTCATTCGGTTCGGAACGTCGGCTCGCGGACTCGTCCTCGGCGTCATGGTCGCGACGGCACTCCTCTCGATGCTCATCTCGAACACGGCGACGGTTGCGATGATGGTCCCAATCGTCCTCGGAATCGTCGAGAGCGTCACCGACCTGACGAAGTTGGACGAAGACGGTCCCTCTCCGAACGCTTCGAACCTCCAGATTGGGATGCTGCTCGGCGTCGCCTACGCAGCGAGTCTGGGTGGGGTTGGAACGTTGATTGGGACCCCACCGAACGCCATCGTCGTCGGACAAGTGAGTGAGCTCATCGGCTACGAGATAACGTTCGTCGACTGGCTTGCAATCGGCCTCCCGATGGTTATCGTCACGCTCCCAGTCGCGTGGGTGCTCCTGACGTACGTCGTGTATCCGCCCGAGGAGTACGACGTGAGCCATGCACGAGAACGCGCGGGGGACGAACTTCGGTCGATGGGGCCCCTCTCGTCGCGGGCCCGTCGCACCGTCGAAATATTCGCTGGCACGGCATTCCTCTGGCTCCTCGGCGGATTCGACTTCCTGTTCGCGGACGTCCTTCCGCGTGCGTGGTACGTCACGCTCTTCGGTGGCACAGGGACCAACGTCTTCGGAACGACAGGTCACGAGGGTATCCTGTTTTACGTCCTCGTCGGGGTGCTCGCGATTCCGACGTTGGTCGTCAGCGGGGCGACGACGTGGGACGACCTGCTCGATATCGACTGGGGGACGCTGTTGCTTCTGGGTGGTGGCATCTCGTTGGCGAACGCGTTGGCCGACACGAATGCCACTGCGTGGCTGGCCGAGGTGACCCTCGGGTCACTGGAGGGGACGTCGATTATCGTGGTGCTTCTCGCGGTGGTCACCATGACCGTCGTCGTCGGTGAACTGGCGTCGAACACCGCGATGGCCGCCATTCTCGCGCCACTGCTACTCAACATCGGACCGGCGTACGCCGATGCGCTCGGTACGTCGCCAGAACTCGCGTCGGTGCTGTTAGCGGTGACCGGCGCCATCGCCGCCAGCTATGGATTCGCGTTACCGGTCGCGACACCGCCGAACGCCATCGTCTTCGGGACGGGGTACGTCGAACGCGAGCATATGCTCCGTGCTGGCGCGTTGCTCGACGGCGTCGTTATCCTCCTCACGACGGGCGTCACATACCTCCTCATACGGTTTCTCTGGCCAGTCGTCCTCGGTTGAGAAACTCACTAGGTGTCGGACGGATCCATCTGTATAGCCGTGTTTGGCTCGCTAGACACTTCCGCTTCTCCGTGAGGCCACTTCCACGAGAACCAGACAATTAGTCCCAGAAGGACGGCTTCTACGATGGCACCGAAATACAGATACATCCACGACTCACCGAGCGTATTCCCTACCGAAACGACGATGTACACGGAGGCGACGAGTATGTTCGTCCACCGATTCACCCTCGCCGGTAACACTACGGAGAGAACCACCATGAGGATTGGGACAGTCATCAACACGAGAGAACCCATAATCCAGAGTGGAGAAATTTCGAACTGCCAGACTCTTCCAGCGAGGATGCCTTCGACGGTGCCCGGTCTGTAGAAGCTAAGGATATCTACATATACGTAGAGAAAAAGCACGGATATCCACAACGCAGCGAGCTTCAGTTTCACGTCTATCCAGGTGTCCTCCAGTCGTTGACTCACGTTACTACTCGCACCCATACCCAATGTAATCTCGCTATCAGCAAATACCCAGACGGTGATTCTCTCCTCAGGAGAAGCGCCGTCGGAAATGAACTGGGAATCCTGTCCACGACTCGCACCCCGTAATCAGCACTGCCGAACCAACTTGTCTGCAACTGGGAGTCCACCAGGAGGTGGAGTACTCATTCAGAGACGCGAACAACCTGCTTTCCGATGTTGTCGCCAGCGAAGAGTCCGAGGAACGCATCCGGTGCGTTCTCTAAGCCCTCTACGACCGTCTCACGGTGTTGTAGCTCGCCAGCGGCAACCCACTTCCCGAGTTGCTCGGTTCCGTCCTCGAATCGCGTCGCGTAGTCGCTCACGAGAAGCCCTTGGACTCGTGCACGCGGTGCGATGAGCAACGGCAGTTTTCGCGGCCCCATCGGGACGTCCTCGTCGTTGTAGTGGGCGATTTGGCCGCAGACTGCGACGCGTGCGTCGAGGTTGAGCTTCGTGAACACCGCGTCCGTAATCGGTCCGCCGACGTTGTCGAAGTAGACGTCGACACCTTCCGGTACGACGTCGTCCAGTTCCGCTCGGTAGTCGTCGGTGGTTTTGTAATTGATTGCGGCGTCGAATCCGAGTTCGTCGGTCAGCCACGTGGTCTTTTCGTCGGAACCGGCGAAGCCAACGACCCGACAGCCGTTCAGTTTCGCGATTTGACCGACCACTGACCCGACTGCGCCTGCCGCACCGGAGACGACGACTGTGTCACCGGGCTGTGGTTCGCCGACTTCGAGCAACCCGAAGTACGCTGTCCGCCCCGGCATTCCGAGCACACCGAGATACGCTTCGGGGTCTGCAATTCCCGGGTCCACAGGCGCGACGTCGTCTGCATCGAGGATGCTGTACTCTGCCCACGTTCCGTTTCCGGTGACGAGGTCACCTGCCTCGAACTGGTCGCTCTCGCTTTCGACAACCTCTCCAACGATTCCGCCGCGAAGCACATCATCCACCTCCCACGGCTCTGCATACGATTCTGCGTCTCGCATTCGGCCGCGCATGTACGGGTCCACAGAGAGGTATTTGATGCGAACGAGGAGTTCACCGACGTTTGGTTCCGGCACGTCGCTCTCTCGAAGTTCGAAACAATCTGGGTCTGGCTCTCCGTCCGGTCGCTTGGCCAAATGCCACGCGCGGTTGGAATCTCGCATACCCTGACTCTGTTCGGTTCGCAGAAAGGACTTCGGAACCCGGGTGGTGTTTCTGCCGACTCTGCCCAGTTAGTGCCATCGAGCGTCACCCGGGAACCAGATAGCGGAGCGCGATAGCAGACGAGCGAGTATCTCGATGACTGCTTCTGTTCGTGCTCCCTGCCCGGTATCGAGGCCGTATCAAGGACCGAACGCTGCGATGTCGGCGCCGACTGTCGCCAGCGCGTCGGCGGGGTTCGGGTCGCTGTCTGCCAGATGTGTGTACCGGTGGTTCGGGATGGCCGAGAGTGCTGCTGCGATAGCCTCGCTGTACGTCCCGACGCCCGGTTCTGTCGGGTCGGTACCCTTCCAGACGTCGCGGATGACCGTCATCGAATCGATACGTACCTCGAGACTGTGTGGGTCGTAGCGTACCAGCAGTTCTGAGAGTCCGAGTTGAAGCGCGACGTACTCCGCGGTGTTGTTTCCCGTTCGGGACCCGACTGGACGGCCGAGGCGGGCGAGTTCGGTTTCCTCGGAATTCATGATGACTGCGCCCGCACCCGCGGGCCCAGGATTGCCACGTGAACTTCCGTCGACGTAGAGGATGAACGAATCATCTGTTTGGTCGGGAGGTTGCGGCCGAACGAGGTCCGATGTGGTGAGGTCTTCGAGCGCTCGACGCAACTCTGTTGGGGTCGTTGCAGGGTCGAATAGACCGCCGTATCCGGGGACAGCGTCGTCGATGGCCTCGGTGGCCGCGGTCATCTCGTATCCGACGGCTGCGAGTACCTCGTCGACGAGTGTCGCGAGCGGTGAGAGGTGTTCGGCTGGGAGGGGTTCGTTAGTCACGGACCCTTCCTCTCCGTCCACTGATGTGAGAGGCCACGCTCTCGCCCACGGTTGGCCTCGTTCCCCAGTCGTACCGTTGCATACTGGTCTTCGGTGGTCGAGCAGCATAACCGCTTCAAATCCGAATACGCTGGGTTAGCACTCGTACTACTCCTCGGTGAGGTGGCCATGCCGTTCCTGAGCAACCAACTCTGTTAGGTCTGCTGTGGTCAGTGGCTCGATATCCACACGGTTTCCTGCAGCAGTGTAGAAGATACTTACAGACACGTCTCGGTCCGAGAACCACTCACGAAGGACGTGATAGTACACGCTGAGCTGTTTTCGGTAGTCTGCGTCCGGTCAGACTTGTGGTGAGGGAACTGTCTCGGTAGCGGCGGTCCGCCACGACCTGGTGGGTTCCCACCCGAGGAGGTCACTCGCCTTCGTCGTGTCGTACGCGGCAACATCGCCCTCGACAGAACTGGTCTCCGGGACTCGCCCGTAGTATTCGGTCATCAACTCACGGAGTGGGCGGCCGAGTGCGTTGTCTAGGGCGACACAGTTGAACGCCTCGTGTCCAGTCACGTCGCTCGTCAGTGCAGCCTCGACCATGTCGGCGACGTCGCGGACGTCGACGTACGACCAGTAGTTACCTGCGCCTGCTGCGAGGTCTGAGGTGTACTCCTCGTCTCGACACGGGTACTCACCCGGGAGTTGAATCCACGAGGGGCGGAGCGACACCACTGGGACGTCGTCGCGTCTCGCAATCGTCTTTCCAATCTCCTCGGTCACGATTTTCGAGAGACCGTAGTCGTCCTCCGGGCGAAGCGCGTGGTCTTCGGTGATTGGGAGTTCGTCCGGGACTGGCGTCTCGTCGGCGAAGAAGAACCCGTACGCTCCGTCTGAAGACGCCTGGACGACCTGCGCACCGATACGGCCCGCAGCAGTCAGGACGCTGTGCGCTGCGAGCGTGTTGTTCCGATAGGTGTCTACGCCTGACTGGATTCTGGCGGCGGGAATCGCGGCCCAGTGGACGACAGCATCCGGGTCGAGGTCGGTGAGTACGTCGAACACACTCCCCTGGTCCGTGAGGTCAACCGCTCGATACTCGACTTCGGGGTGTCCGTCTGCTCCGGGGTGCTCTCTATCGAGGCACGTGACGGAGTGGTCTTCGGTGAGTCGGTCGACGACCCACCGTCCAGTCTGACCGCGTCCTCCCGTAACGACGACGTCCATGGTTGGTCGTACTCGACAGGAGTGATAACCCCGACGAATTCGGGCGGTGTGAGAGGGAGTACACCCGTGAAATCTCCCGCAACAACGTGTGTTTGGCAGTCGAAGTAGTGGGGATTGTCGGATAATAGTCGAGTTCAACACGTGTCGGCCGCCGACTATTCAACCTGAACTTCGACTCGAAAGCAGTCCCGAGATGGGTAAACGGGAACGTCGACAGCAGAATTGGGGTCAGCGATGTGAGTGGGATTGTCGGGCGTCGACGATGGCTCAACCGGTAAATTTGGAAAACGTAAAAAACCGATACACCCTACCAACGAGAGGGTTTTACCGGGTTTTAACGATATATTTGGGCGTGAGGTTCCTGTGTGACGCTGGGTGAGTGGGGGATATTTCTGTGACCCAAATTTGCTATTCGACTGTTTAGAGTGCTCTTCGACCCGTTTCCGGGTGAAGAGGTCTTGATGGGGAGGTGATGGAAGGGGAACCGAACCGATTCGCGTACACCCTTGAGCGGACGCAAACGAGTACACCCTTGCGGGAAATCGGCGTGGGTGTACACCCCTGGAAACCGAGGGTGTAGCGGATATAATCCGGTTTTACCTTAATTTCAGGGGTGTAGAATATCCCCGTATGTGACCGGGGGTGTACCGGACGTTGCCTCCTATCGTTTTCCCCAGACTCCGCAAACCGAGTTAGACGTGAGTCCCCTGTCGGACGATGACTGACCCACCGACATTCTGTAGGCTGCACAACAACTAATGCGATTCACCCCAACAAATGTAATGAATGTCCGAACATATACACGAAACACTAGAAGTCGACGAGTTCACGCTCGGTCTCGTCGGCCCTGAGCAAGAGTGGGCAGGCACAGTTGCGGACGGTGGAACGGTCAAGACACACACTCCAGCGGGATGTTGGGGACCGATGATAACACCGACATTCCGGGGAGGTCACGAGGTCACCCGCCCGATATACGTCGAAAACGCAGAACCCGGTGACGCGTTGGTCGTCCGTATCAAAGATATCGAGGTAACCAGTATCGCTACCAGTACCGGGAGTATGGCTGAGCGAGACGGTGCGTTCGGCGACGACCCATTCGTCGACCACCGATGTCCAGAGTGTGGCGCACAGTGGCCGGAGACTGTCGTGGAAGGGACCGGTGAGGAGTCGATTCGGTGTGCGGAATGTGGTGCCAACGCGTCTTCGTTTGGATTCGAGTACGGGTACACCGTCGTGTTCGACGATGACCGCACAGTCGGCATCACTGTCGGCTCCGAAGGCGCACACGACCTCGCTGAGCGCGCTGACGAAGCCATGGCACTCCCGGAGAACTCACGTCAGCATCCGATACTTCTCTACGAACCCGACGAGATGCCAGGGACGCTCGGACGGCTTCGCCCGTTTATCGGCAACATCGGAACGACACCTGCAATCGAGCTCCCCGACTCGCACAACGCAGGAGACTTCGGGCAGTTCCTCATCGGTGCTGCACACGATTGGGGCCTCCCGGACGAAGCAGCGCTTGAAGCCCGCACTGACGGCCACATGGACTCGAACGAAGTGAGGCCCGGTGCGACGCTTATCTGTCCGGTTCGCGTCGACGGTGCCGGCCTCTACGTTGGCGACCTTCACGCGAATCAGGGGGATGGAGAGCTGTCACTGCACACGACCGACGTCAGCGGAAAGACTGAACTCGAAGTCGAAGTGATCAAAGGGCTCGACTTGGACGGCCCACTGCTCTTGCCCAACGAAGAGGACCTGCCACACATCTCGAAACCCTACACTGACGCCGAGCGTCAAGCAGGGAGTACGCTGGCAGACGAATACGATGTCGAGACACTCCACGATGCAGCACCAATCCAGATTATCGGCTCTGGAGCAACGATCAACGATGCGACGGAAAACGCATTCGACCGTGCGAGTTCGCTGTTCGGGATTTCGGAGGGTGAAGTGAGGTCTCGGTGCACGTTTACCGGAGGGGTAGAAATCGCCCGACTCCCCGGTGTTGTGCAGTTAACGATGCTTGTGCCGATGACGTTACTCAAGGACGTTGGACTCGCCGACACGGTTCGGTCGCAGTACGAATTGTAGTTCTGCGGCGGACTCACCCTCCCCGCATCGCGGGGAAGAGTTTCACTGACTGTTCGTTCGAGACTGCTTGTCCGAGTGTCGCGCGTTCGTCTTCGACCATGACACGAACGCTCGGCCTGATGTTTCCGTCTTCGTCAACGAGTTGTGAGGCTGTTCGAGGGAATTCGGTGACGAACGCATCGATGACGTCGTGGACAGTCTCACCGTCAACCTCGATATCGACTGTCTTCTCACCGGTTGCAGCACGTAATGGTCCGTACACGCGTAACTCCATGGGACACAGGTACGGACGGATGGCACAAATACTGGTTGCCACTGCCAGTGAGTGGGATACTCTGAAAATGTGTGTGCAATCCCGTCGTCAACAGCAGCTTGCTCGTCTACTCTCCAGTGTCCCACCCGGTGTCTGAGTCGGATTCAGCCCTGTCGCTCGAACTTGTAGGTGACGACTTCGTCGCTGTCGTCCCATTCGAATGGGCCGGGATGGACGCGCTCCATCCGCTGTTTGTATGCGTCGAGCGACGACGACCCTTCTCTGCGGGCGTCAGCATCGGTGAAGTCACCGAGTGTACGGTTCGTAACGCCGATGATCTCGAAGGTCTCACCCTCGAGTTCGAAGCTATCGCCTTCGTCAGCGTAGCGGTTCGACGCGCCGCGTGTGATCTGTGTCACGTCTCCAGCAGACACTGATTGCTTCACGCGGCCGTTCGGGAGAAGTTCGTCGACGTCGATTTTAGCCATTGGGAAGGGGTATGGTCCGACTGTTGAAAAACCTCACCGCAGGGGGTCGCTCAACGCTGTCGACTGCGTACGTTTCATCCCGAACGCGGCGACGAGGATATCGGCCAACTCGTGAATGAGAGCACCATTCGAGTACGAACACAGGTCGGTCCGTGGGCCGTTCTACAGCGAGATTAGTTCGCCGTCCGCAGGGATGTGGACGTTCTCTGTGTTCGCTCGCAACTCGTCACGCGTGAGTAGACAGTGATTGATCGTTTCCATATGGACGGCGATAATTTGGGCGTCGGTTGCCGCCTGGACGGCAGCGACGTCTGACACACCCATCGTAATCGGTTTGCCGTGATTGAATCGTGCTTCTCCGGCGTTGAGGACGACGATGTCGGGATCGAACCGCTCGAGTGTCTCTTCGACCGCGTCGTACCAGATCGTGTCTCCTACAACGTAGAGTGTCTCGTCAGCCTCGAAGACGAACCCCGAAACGGGTGCCATCTGCTTGGCGAGTTCACCATGTCCATGCCGGCCAGACGTCCGATGGATGGTGATGCCGTTGAACATCGTTTTATCCTCGATTGGACGGACATCCGTGAAGCCATCTTCGACGAACGCCTCCTTCTCGGCAGGTTGACAAAACAACGGCACGTCGGGATCGAGCTCCGCTTTCGCAGCTTCGTCGAAATGGTCAGTGTGGCGGTGTGTGACCACGACAGCATCGTACGCCAACTCGATGTCTGGCAACGGCACGAGTGGATTGTCGCGTTGGTTCGGCGTATCCTGTATGGGTGGGTTGACACCGGGAGCCGACAACATCGGGTCAACGAGGAATGTGGTATCCTCGATAGTCACGAGGAGCGTGGCGTGTCGGATGAGGCGGATGCTGGAGTTCGTCGACATGTAGTCGTCTTTCCGTGTTGCATCGGGTTGAGCGTTACTTCGGATGCGCGGTTGAGGCGTGTCTGGGTGTGTGATTACCAGATTTGGGACGCGATGTATGCTAAGGTTTTCTCGGATATCCGCTGCTATTCGAACTTGAGACCCCACTGTTTCCGGAGAAACGAAGTCAGGATGCAGATGACTCACCACCAGATTTGACTCAAGCTCGAGATCGTCGCTGAGAAGCACGCAACACTTCCATCCTCCGAGGCTGTGGTTCGGCTCACCGTTCCAAAGAAATCAAGCTCAAAGGCAAATGGCCTACCCTGTTTGATTCACCCCCGAAACCGACGGTTCAGCAGTTCTTATCGTCCGTAAACATTCACAAGGTGCGTCGGCACTCGGTGCGCTCAAAGAGTTTGATTCTTCGGAGAGTATCGACTACTATCGGTGGTAGAGTTAGGGTTCAGGTACTGTAGTAGCAATCTCGTCAATTTCTGTTTCGAAGCCATACAAAATTTTGAACTTCTCGAGGACGGCTTCAGTAGGATCGTCAACTTCGTCGAGAACGACCTCGGTCGTCAGAAAGTGCCATTTAGTATTAGTATGAGGTTCGCCAAATCCCATAGGCCGGTACTCGGATTTGTCCACACGATTATTGAAAGCGGATCTCAAGTCCTGCTTTAGGTTTGACCCACCGCGAATGTCCAAATTAACTGCAACTGACGGACGGTGTTGGACTTCGCCAGGGCCGAGATGTGGTCGGAGGTGAAAGTTCAGTTCAATACAAACTGTGGGCTTCGGTCGTCCAGCCTGCCAAGGTGGTTTGTCGATTTCGATACGATTGTACTTTCCCTCAGTAAACTGTGGAAACCGACCACTTTTAGTACGGATACGAAGTGCCTGTCGTTCAGATGACAGTTGTCGAACGCCAGTTTTCAACCCGTCAGCTAACGCACGAGCTAGTTCCTCGTGGGCTCGCTTGGCAGCTTGCACATCGGTGTAGTAGGTTTCCAACCCCTCTAACGGATCACCCACTTCGGTGCGAACGAGAGCGAGAAACTCGGCGAACTGTGCAACGCCACGGTTAGGGTACCGGCCAGAGTCCATATACTCTGGAAGCAGTGTCTCCCACGCGTTGAGTAACCTGTCCCAAGTGAGTTGCTCGAATTCTGTCGCGGTAGGAGTATCCGTGTCGTCTATGGTCAAGTAGAGGTAGTGGTGAGAGTCCGTCGGATAGTCTGCTTTCGAGCGTGTCCCAATGTACTCAGTTTCGACGTACGCATCCGTCTGTCCCACGTGCTCGGAGGAATGTACCTTGAGCTCGAGACATAGAAACCACTGTTCTTCTTGGGTTAGAAAGATATCCACACGATCTTCGTCACCAGTTTGAACCTCCGTATCGACACGGACAGTTTCGAGGTCACCTTCTAGTGAGTCGATCGAGGTAGTCGCTTTAACTGTCTTGAGAAACGCTGCCAGCGGGTCTGTTCCTAATCCATGCCCGTTCGTTGGCCGAAGGAAGTACGCCAGTAAATCGTGCCAAGTACGCTCCCTTGTTTCTCGGCCCATAATCTCGGGGATTGTTCGATGCGGTTCCTCAGCAGGACGAATGTAGGACTGAAATTCACTTACTTTCTCGGAAACAGGCTCAGATTGAGATGGCATCTAGTTTACTATTTAGTGATCTTTCTGATAAGTCCTTACTCTGTTTGACATTAGCTCCTGACCATTTCGAATTTACTGGATTTCTATAACCCCCAAAACCAGAGTGTCAGATCTATCTAACTAATCGGTAAGATAAATACATTAGCATGATTTTTGAATTTCATGCCAACTCTTCGCAATAAAACAACTGCTGAGGGGATTATAGTCCGCTGGAAACCTCATCCAAGACATAATCGACCGAGCACGTATCAGGTCTCACCACGAGCAGTTTCGTTTCTAGAGAACCTTGGATACAAGGTTTCTCAACCAGGAGACGAAGTTACTATACCACCGCAAATTTGTCGACCACTTCGACTGCTCGGTGATCTCTATTTTGAATCCGGTTCTCAGGACGATGTCGATTTGGAAAACCAACCTAGTCCAAGCTACTACACCACATCAACCCTATCAAAAAAACAATTGAGCCAATTACGATCGTATGTCGAATCACACCCATCCTATATTGGCGGACTCAGAGAGGGTTTGGAAAACGAACTAACCGACCTTCCCGGATCAGAGGATGATACTGACATCCCGCGCCCGCGTCTCGAACCTCAATCACGTAGCGTTCGATACGCATCTGACGGGCGAATACTTCTCCCCGAGCCATTCTACATAGGCAAGATTGATAGAATTAGTAACAATAGGAATGCGATTGTCTCGACGACAGAACAAAGAGAGGTGAACCTGGGCCGTCTCCCAAAGTCAGTAGTTGGTGAATGGACAGTTTGTATAGAGTATCGAGGCGTTTGGACGATGTGTTTGACTCCTCAACTCTGGAGTGATGGGTACCGTTCGGATGCTCGTGAATATATTGGGAAACTTGAGGAGTTAACAGGGTTGACCGGTCTCAACAGAATACTAAATATTCAACGCCGTCAGTACCACAAAGACATCTCTGATGCCGAAATGGAGGTTCATGTCTACGCCGCTGGCCATGGACTAGGTATCGCTTATTACGGTGAGTGGACAATAATCATCGATAGCGAACTCGTTACCACCGGAGATCGGATTCACGTGACTATTGAGGACTGTTATGGGAACGTAGCTACTGCAATCCCTCATCGACCACGTGACGCAAGTGGACTGTCTGTCGGAGACCAAGTAAATTTAGAAGTCAGCAAGTTTGGTCAAAATTTCCTCGTCGGAACCTGCGACGGCGAACTTTTAGTTGTCCCTCGGGAGACTGAGGTGACCCCTGAAGAAATCCAAGTGGCAGTCACAGAATTATATGAAAAATATGCCATTGGTACAGTTCAAGCACTAGATGACAATGCCCGACCCTCTGTAGATGAGGACATCGATATCGAGGGTGAAATGACCGAGAAATACCCCGGTATTCCAGTTTTCGTTCCTGAATTCCCTGGCCAAAGCTTGGCAAAACTCAAACTGCCTGTTGCAACCGTGAATACTGACTCAGTGAGCGTATCTGCTCGTGCTTTCCAGGACCAAAACCTGTTCACAGGAGACACCACAATTACGTCCCCAATCGAGGACTGGGTCCAAGGTAGTGTTGTTCTTCATAAATATAATGTTCCCGTACTTGTGCCCGGTGTACGGTACGTGCCTGGAATGAGTGTAGAAGCTCGTCCAAAAAAATTCGAAGATGGGTATGTTGAGGCAGAGTTTGAGAAATTTGATCTACCTAAAATCCCGCAGACATTTGGTGATGGCATTAAACAGGGAGATTCGAAGCTACGAGCTGGAGAATATACTGAAGCGATTTCAATATTCACAGCGACTGTTGAGATGACAAACCTCGATGATGAACCAACAAACTGGTTAGACGCGGTCCTCCATGAAATCCTTGCTTTGACGGAATTCACACTCACTGACAAGAGCATAGAAGAGGCGCTGGAGGTGTTAGAAATCAGAATAGAATCTGTGGAAGAAAATGGCAGTCTCGCCGAATCTATTCGTAGAACTACCTGCGATGAACTCAATTCATACAGGTTGATTATTGAAACTACACAACGATTACAAGAGGCTGATCAAGTGGGTGACCGGTCAGAAGCCACTGCCATTCGAAGTCAGGCTAAAAATCTGTTAACTGATGCAGTTGAATACTTGGCAAACTTGGAATCACTTTCTGGAAGAGAAAGGCCACACTGGTTAATCAAGGATCAATTGAAAAGGACTACAGATGAGATGCTGTTGCTCTCGCCACCGGTCAAAAACTACTTGAGACGTTTGGAGGATTGAAATTTCCAGTCCAAAATTCAGCGCGTTTTCTGGCAGGTCGAACTCGTATGACTATCTGCTTTGGACCGACTCAATAACGAGTTCGCGAACAAGCTCGGACTCGTCATTGTACACGTCTTCACTCTGTAGACGTTTCTTCAACTCCAAACTGACATCTGACGGAAAAGTGACTGAGACAGTCATCGGTTCTGCAGCCGATCCCACACGGTCTATAAGTACAGACTCTACGAGCTCAGACCTACTCTCGAATGATTCGTACTGACCAGTGAGGGCATCAATCATGTCCACCAGCATCGAATCGATAGTAATTGAGACTGGTTCCCCGGACGATGGCTTCTCGACAGGTGAAAGTGACTGCTTATCCGACCTGAGGTGTTCCGTCACAACATCTCTCACACAATCCTCCACGAAGGCTGTTTTTGTGGTGGCATCCAAATCACCCTGGTCAATCAACACGCCGATTGTATCTACCAATGATCGAGGTAACTGGATTATGGCCGTGGACGAATCTTCTCTCGCCTGTTCACTACTGGATTTTGGAGTAGTTGAGCCAGCGTTACTGACTTCCTTCTCTACTCCATCGGTGTGCCCGCTATCGACGATGGCTTCTTTTTCGGTCTCCTGAATGTTTGTCTCGTCCCCCATCTCCTCTGACCCCACAGCGTACTTACGAGATTGAGCAAGCGCTCCTTTCCCGCCGAGCGCCTTCGCGATGTCTTGGTAGGTGTTTCGTATCGTGACTTCAGTCACACCAACGGCCTCTGCGATGTCTCCTTGGGTGTACTCCAGACGGAGATCGTTAAGATAGACTACTAGATAGAGCGCAGATGCGGCGATACCAGCGGGGGACCGACCTCCGTTTATGACCGAGGGTTCCTCTGTACGGACGTCTGAGAGTAACTGTTTCGTCTGTTCTACGATTTCATCTGGCGTCCCCAATTCTGCACCGTATCGTTCGACGAGATCTTCAGGCTTCGTAGGCGTGTTTTCGATACTGAACTCCTTTGTAAGTACCTTCTCTGCTCGGAGAACACTCTTCAGGCTGAACTCTTCGTTGAGATCACTCGATGCATCCACCTCACGCCAGGAATTCACGATGTCTTTGGCGGTGTACCACCCGCCAGACTGTTTGACAGCGAGAAGGAGTGCCGCTGCAGCGACAGTATCGTTTCCACGCCCAGACGTGATGCCTTCCACCGAAGCTTGACGAGCAAGCATCTCTGCGGTTTGAAGAGAATCACCAGATACCTCTAGTTCTTCGCCGACACGGTTCATTCGATCCCCTCTCGGAACGTCTGTCATTAGTTATCGTGGAGATACGATCAAGGGCCGTAAAAGTATTCCTAATACTGCATCTAGAAAACGGTAGAAAACTATTTACTTCATTGTGATGTATCTATCTCCGAATGGACATTCGACAGGAAATGTGACTGTATAGACGATTTATATATCTGTCAGTACGTCTGTCGAGCACACTAACAAATAAACCGGCTTGGGGCGTTCCGGTTGATCCGACTCGAAGTTCGTCCTAGACACGAGACAGTTGGGGCACATAGATGGGATTTGATCCGTTCGAGAAGCAGTTCGGCAACAACAGCAAACAGGTCGACGAAGTATTCCAAGAATCGCGACTTGATGGCCGTGGGCTGAGTGAAACTCAGTGGCCAGCACAGATAGACCGCGCAGCGACAGACCTCCTCTATGGTGTCGCAATTGGTGGGGGCGCGGGCGCAGGTGATATCGGGGGAGTCATCGACCAAGTAAACTTCTCGGAGGCGACCGGGCGGTTCTACGTCGACGGACTCAGAAACCTCGGTGGTTCCGGTTCTGACCTCGACCGAGCACTGAGGCGATACGATTCTGAAGCCGTCGGGAAATTGGCCTTCCACCTCAACAAGTTCCGAAAGGAGCTCTCAGAGCACGGTGATGGTCAGATGGACGTCGATAGGGCGGTGGAAGCACTCGTCGAAAAAGCAGCTACCGAGGCTATCGAGGATAGTGTTCGCGTCGACGCGAACGACGGTGCTGGACTCCGGCAACTCAGAGATTCGAGTTCGGCGTCTGACCTCGTGATGAAGCTGTTCTCTGATCCGAGCGTCGAAGCGTACGCAGATGCACTCATTGGGACAGTTTCGGATCGGTCGACTACGACGAGCGGGCTGCTTTCTCGGCTAGACGAAGCCAGGATGACGACCCCGCTGTGGAAGCATCAGAAGCAGGCTCTCAGTAAGTGGTTCGAGAGTGACCAGAAGGGCTACGTGAACATGGCGACGGCCACGGGGAAGACCGTTCTCGGTCTTGCGACGATCGCTGCTAGATACGGTGCTCTCCATCCGGTCGATGCGCCCATCGCAGAGGACTACGAAACTGGGGGATCAGACCCACGAATTCTGGTTGTTGCCGGGAACAACCTCCTGCTGTCACAGTGGCGCGAAGAGTTAGACGAACACCTCGATATCCCGAAAGACAGGACCGTACCCGTCGAAGGAGCTGGAGGAAAAGACATCGAACTTGGATGGGGCACCATCGAGTTCAGGACTGCACAGTCACTCCTCACCACACCATCACTCCGCGGGTATGATCTCGTCATCTTGGACGAGGCACACCAGTACTCACGACGGAAACGAGGTGACGAACGTGGCTGGGGTGACGTCTTCGAGGAACTAGTCGATGGGAGCGACGCAATCTTGGCGATGTCTGGATCCGTGGACGGTGGGTGGAAAGGTGACGACGCCGCGGAGAACGCCCTCAACAACCATCTCGATAGATGTTACCGGTTTACCATTCCGATGGCGCGTAGCCATGGTGTCATCGCGGACTTTAGCTGGGAAGTTCACTACGCTGCAGCGACCGAGGAAGACGAAACGAAACTCGCAGAGCAGACTCAAATCATTCGGAAAAACCTCGACTCGCTTACTGGGGAACTGGATGCAGAGAACTTGGGTGTCGACCCCGACGACCTTCCAACACAGGTTGGATCATATGCAGACTTGCAGTCCTTTGCACAGTCGAGCGTCGGAAACAACCTCCGTGAGCAGTCAGAAGAGTTCGACCTTCTTGCGACTGCGCTGTTTACACGCCGCCCAGTTCGCTGGAACCTCTCACCACAAGACGACGCAATCGTTGAACTCATCAAGCGACACGCACCAGCGCAGAAAACCGTGGTTCTCGTCCAGAACTACGATGACGCATCTCGGCTTCGGACGCGACTTGTCGAGAACGAAGGGTTCTCCGGCGATAGCGTCATCGCTCTCGAAAGTGGCGACGACGACCGCGCCGAGAAAATCGGTCGATTCAAAGACGCAGCTGGCGGCGTCCTCCTCGGGTCTGGCAAACTACTAGGAACAGGTGTGAATATGCCCGATGCTGAAGTCGCGGTCAACGTCGCCAGCGGTGGTGTGAACGCTTCCCTCGTTCAGCGGATCGGTCGGGTCCTCCGGAATCCAAAAGGTGACAAGGAGGCCCGATTCTACCACGTCGTCCCGACTGCAGTCCACGAACACGCAATCGACCCACACGAGGACGGTCAACAACTTCTCCGCAGAGCGGCCGAATTCTCTGCACTTGGAGAGACGTTCAAAGAGGCTCCAGGGTTCTCCATTGCAACCGAAAACGTCGGGGTGACTGTCTCTGCCCTAGAAGTTGCAGGGGAAGAGACGCTCTCGAACCGGCCCGACAGTCACATCGGAGAACTCGTCGATACTGACGCCGCTGCAGACGCCCTCAGAGAACTTCGTGCTGCAGTCCAAGCGGACGAGTCCAGCGACGGAGAGCAGATTGAGCCGGTTGTTGCTCGTCACTGGCCACCCAAGAACTCTGACGACGAAACCGGATCGTCTACCTCTGGAAGTGAAGACGATGGTGAAGAATCACAGAACGAGGGCCTCTTCCCAACACGGGACGAGAAGTACGAACAATATCGCCTTGCACTCGACAGGTACCGTGCCGCGAAGGGTGTCGCAGAGCACCTGCTGGGAATCGATTACGAGTTCCATCGTGAGAATGGCTCGTACGTCGTGTACCTGCCCTCGGAGTACAGTGGGTCCGAGTTCCACGAACATCTCGAAGAGGCTCTCGACGAGTACCGCCGCATCAAGGCGATTGTGAATGGTGAAGACGGTGAGAAAGGATCGCTGCCAAAATACCGCGCAGAGTGGCCCGCACCGCCAAAATCCACTGCAGCGATGGTTGACGAAGGAATCGCTGCTGCCATCGGTACGGACTACTCGGAAGATGACCCACTGTTCTTCGCTCGTGAAGATGGCGAACTCTACGAACTCCCGCTCCCAGATGGGCGGCGCCTCGCCGTTGATCGGGTGTATGATCCGACTGAGACCACGGGCGACGGGGGCGCACCGAACGTGGTTCGGGTGTCGACAACGTTGGTCGAAGTTGCACGCGGTCGTCTCGACGCCGACACGAAATCGTCCATAGACCAGACGATAGAGTCGTGGACTCGCGACCTCATCGTCGGCTCGCTCAGTGGAGAACTGCCAGCCTTCGCCGGTGACGTCGAAGTTGGTGAGCAGACGACACCGGTCGAGCTTTCAGATGACATCCTCTCGTTCGTACAGGCAAGTTGTGAGAATGAGAGCAGCCCGTTCACTGAACCCGACGTACTCGTCGAGACTGCGATACGGTCCGCACTCGACATCGAACCGGGGACGACAGAAACCGTGAGCACCGAGGTTTCGGCAGACTTTGCTGCGCTGGCGAGAGAGAACGACATCGACCTCGAGGCCGCGCTGGCGAGCGCGCTCGAACAGGAGCTTCAGAAGTGGTGATGAACGAAGTGACTCAGCAAGCTTCCCAGTCCGTGTTGTTCCACGGCCCCGATGCAGAAGCCCTCGACGACGCAGCGTTTCAGTGGGCACACACGCACTCGTCCGGACTCCCAGAGAGTATTCTATACCTCACGAACCAGCCCCACAGAGAGACGGTCGTAGAGACGCAGTGGCAAGAAGTCGGCAGACCCGCTGAGCTCGTCGCGATGAGTCTGGACGACTTCGTCGACCGCTGCTACGACCGGACAGCGATTGGTGGCCCGTCGACACGGATCGATCAACCAACCCGACAACGTTTGATGGAACAAGCGGTCGAATCGCTTCCCGAGGAGTCACCGCTCCACAGTGACAGAGACGGACTCCCGTCGACAGGCTTGACTGGTGAACTGGAAGACCTCTTCAGCTTACTCGAATTCGCCGGTGTACTGGATGTCGACACGTTGCAACAGCGACTCCGTGATGAAGGTCTCCCGAACCTTGCCGACGAACTCGGTCGTGTCGCAGCGGAATTCTACGGCGGACGAGACGACATCAAAGACGGCTCTGGTACTGTTCTCCAGGCCGAACGGTACCAGCACGTCGAAAGCATCGACCCGTCATCGGTCTTCGAACACGTCGACGCCGTCATTGTCGCCGGATTCGACCGGTTCTCGGTACTTGCCGAGCGGGTCGTTGCGACGATTGCAGACACGTGGCCTACCGCTGGAACAGTCGTCCGACTGACGGACACCGACGAACCAGTGGGTGTCGACGTCGCTGCCGACCGTGCATGGTCGTTCTTCAACGACGACCTTGAGTTCGAAGCACAGCAGATCCTCCCACGATCTGACCGTCCACGTGAGAACGCAAAGCTCGCGGCATCACTCTTCCGCCGTGATGGTCCAACTATCGACAACACGGAACTAACTGCTGACTTCGTGGTCCCGTCGTCTCTGGAAGCAGAGGTCCGTTTCGTTGGTCGGCAGGTCCAGCAGCTCGTTGGAGAAGGTGTCGAACTCGACGACATCGCCGTCGTTCCGACCTCGTCACAGGCGTACGTGCCGGCACTCGCTGCCGAGTTCGAGAGTCGCCGGATCCGCTACGCTGCGAACAAGCAGTACGATGTCGACGAGACCGCGACTGGAACAGCACTCATCGCGGCACTCGATCTCGTAATGGACGACGATCCCGACGCACTCGCGAAGCTTGTCGACAATCCAGTCGTTACATTCGGCGAGTGGTGGCCGTCTGGACAGACACGCCGAGAAATCCACGATGTGATTACCGAAGCCGTCGAATCCGACGACTTCGACAACGAGATCTCGCAGTCCAGTGACGAAGTGGAGCAGTTCGTTTCAAACGTTCGGGCGCAGGCGTCCACAATTCAGATTTCGGACGCACCGCTTACTGAATTTCGAGCGTTTATCTCGGACCTCGGTATCGACGAGACCGTCGAAAACCGTGAGACGACCGGGTCACAACGCGTGGTCCGAAGTGGTGTTCGCCGTGTCCTCGATGCAGTCGACCGAACCGCTGCCGATCGTGGCGGCGTGCTCGAACGTGCACGACATGCACTGTCTGGAGCATCTGTGACGGATACACCTCGGGGATGGGACGACCGCGTTGACATCATCGACGCGGGTTCGGTCGGGTCGAGAGCGTACGACTACGTCTTCGTCGTTGGCCTCACCGCTTCTCACTTCCCCGGCGGAAACGGTCGGTTAGCACTCTATCAGCGCGTCACAGACGCACACGAAGATTTCGAGGAGGCAGACCACGCTCGGCGTGCCGAGTACCGCATCGCTGGGTTACTCGGTTCGTCGGCCTCGATCGTGTTCTCACGTCCGTCGAAACAACTCGATGGCACGAAATATGTCGACGCATCCATTCTCGCGGAGCTTCGACGTGTGACCGACACGAAGGCGACAGTCAGAGACGAGTTCGAGAACCTGTTCGACTCGACTGTCTCACACCGAGACGTGGTGGGTTCCCGAGGAGACCTTCACCGTGCGTTTGGTCTCGTTGGTGTATCAGGTGGCAGACTCGCTGCTGCGGACGCGATCGAGACTGCAGAGTCCGGTGGGGTATTCGAGATGGCACCGGGTGCGAACGACGCGCTCGCTCGGCCACAATCTCCTTGCAGTCGGAACGGTGTTCGGACTGCGGCCTCTCGCGACCGATCACAACTCGACGATCGTAATGGGTGGCTTTCCGAAGCGACGGCAGCAGTCCTCTCGCTCGAACCCAAACCACTCTCACCCACTGCGGCTGAGGACTATGCAGCATGTCCGTTCAAGTACTACGCCCGGCGAGTTCTCGAACTGGACGACGACGACGAGACGACTGTTCCGATGGTCCGGGGAACGATTGTCCACGATGTACTCGAGGCGTTTTATGAGCGCCTCGCTGAACAGGAAGGACGTCCAGTACCCCTGGGATCGTTCTCTCGATCCGAGCTCGAAGAAGAACTTCTCGAAGCTGCACTATCGAGGCTCCGTGCAGCAGACGAGACAGAACGAGAAGCACTCGACGAAGAGTGGCGGTATCGACACCTCGCAGGACTGGGGACAGATAGCTCGAACCCGTACTACACGCTCCCCGTAATAGAGGCGGAAGCATCTGGCATCTTCGTACGATTCCTCGACGAAGAGGTCCGGTTCCACGTCGACCCAGACGGAGACCTTCGCGATGGCCCTGTCACGGTTGCACCGTATCGATTCGAACAGCGCTTGTCTGGCTCAGTTGGTTCCGTCGATATGTTCGGGTACCTCGACCGCCAGGACCGAAGTGATGGTGGCCTCGCTGTCGTCAGGGACTACAAGACTGGGAAAACACCGTCGGAACGAGACACACTGGATGGCATCAAATTCCAACTTCCCGTGTACGCGAAGCTACTCGAACAAACGGAAGACGTCGAAGTAGTTGGTGGTACGTACTACAGACTTCGCAAGCCGGGCGACGTATCATCCAACTCGGGACAGGTGACCTTCGACGACGTTGCTGCATGGTACGGACACGGGGGTAAACCGACTGTCCGTGGACGAACACCGGCGATAGAGACGAGAGATGGATTCCGCGAGTTGCTCGACGAGGTCGTTCCCGATCGGCTTTCACAGGTCGTAGACGGTATCGAGTCGGGCCTCTTTCATCCGACACCCAACAAAGAAGACGCCGCTGGGTGCTCGTCGTGTGCGTTCCGAGACGCCTGCGACGTTCGACATCACAGACGGCGCGACCTCGTATCGAACCTCGAATCGGATGAACGGGATGCCTACGTTCCACCGATGGCGCAGGGTGTCGAGTGGGAACCGGCTGTGGAGAGTGACGAGTAACGATGGAACGAGACAACCTCACAGACCAACAGAAGCAGGCGGTACAGACTATCGACGAGAACTACCCACTGACCGCGGGCGCGGGGACTGGAAAGACGACGACGTTGTCGTTTCGGTATCTCGAACTCCTCGAACAGAACGAGGAGCTCCTCCCGGAGAATATCCTCGTGACGACGTTCACGCGGCGTGCAGCGCGTGAACTCACCGCGAAAGTTCGAGAACGAGTCCTCACTCGACTCGCGGAAGCGGATTCAGCAACTGATTACGAACGATGGCGGGAGGTTCTCATCGGACTCGAAGACGCGTATATCCACACACTTCACGCGTTCTGCCAGCGCGTTCTCTCTGAACATGCGACCGACGTCGAGGGCCTGGACCCTGGGTTCGACACGCTCGACGACGTGGAGGCGACGCGTCTGCGGAGTGACGTCGTCGACGACATCCTCTCGGACCGGTCACCGGCTGTCGAACAAGCACTACCGGCTTTCTCCGAGTACACTCTTCGCGAGGCACTGCTCGACCTACTACAGAAGCGTCCCATATCTGAACAGTGGGCCTCATACTGGAGTGCGCCTGAGCGAACGACTGATGAGTACGTTGAGTACGTCGAGGGCGTTCTTCATCCGTTTCCAGTTCACGAACTCGTCTCCCGACTCAACGACGAGGGCCTTCGAAAAGACGTTTCGGAGCTTCGAGAACTCCTTGGCAACCTCTCGTCGTCACCGAGTGGAAAGCGAACGAGATATGCAGTCACGCTCCGCGACCTATTCGACGAACTGGAGGGGCTCGCAGACGACGAAGCGTACGAACGTGTGCTCGACGTCTGCGATACCCTCACCACGTCTGGCGGTGGCCTTCGAGCAAACTACACTCCGACGAACGGAGATTGGAACGGCGACGACGTGGGACAGGAGCGCGTCGGAGAACTCGTGGAGTCGATACTGCGGGCGCTCGGTGTTCCGGAACTCACCGAGGCCGACATCGATACGAGCGTCGACCGTGAGACAGCGCAGTACGTCTTCGCCCTCGCCCGGTTGTTGAACGAGGTAGCTCAAGAGTACCGTTCACGACTTCGAGAACGGAATGCAACCGACTACGCGGGGTTAGTCGAACGGACGAGCAGGCTTCTCGACGAAGAGGCTGGGGTCGAGGACGTCCGGATCTCACTGCGAGAACAGTTCGACTACGTCATGATCGACGAAGTTCAGGATACAGACCCCAGTCAGTGGGACATCGTTCAGTCACTCACGACCCTCGCAGACGAGACTCCGTATGGTGGACGGAACGTCTTCGTCGTCGGTGACGAAAAGCAGTCCATCTACCGGTTCAGAAACGCAGACGTTTCCGTGTTTGAATCGGCACGACGGAGTCTCACCGAGGCTAATCATACCGACGAGACGTCTACCGAAGGTCGGTACGAGCTTCAGGGCAACTTCCGATCGCTCGACCCTGTCCTTCGATTTACGAACGCCCTCTTCGACGAGGTGTTCCAACGCGGCCCCGACGCCGACTTCGAAGCAGAACCACAGGCTCTCGCACCCAATCGAGATCACGACGGAGACGTCGACCCAGTCGTCGAGTATCTTCTCGTTCCAGACGACGAACTCGCTGTCGACCTCTTACCGGAAGAACACCCCTTCCGAGAGGATAGTGGAGACGAACGACGGTGGAACGAGGCTCGGGCGGTTGCCTCGCGAATCACACACCTCGTGGAAGGTGAGACGAAAGTGTACGAGCCAGATCCGGACGATGGAGTAGAGCCACCGCACGACAGACTGGCGAGCTACGACGACGTGGCGGTCATCATCCGAAAACGGACCCACCTCGGCGCGTTCAAACGCGCGTTCGACGAGACGGGTATTCCCTACACTGTCGTCAACGGCGAAGGTTACTTCGACACCCCAGAAGTTCGAACACTTCTCAACCTCTTTCGGGTCCTCGCTGACCCTGAAGACGATATCGCGTTGTATGGATTACTTCGCTCTCCGATGTTCGGGTTCACAGACGACGAACTCGCACCCGGGTCTGTCGGCGGTGACATCTGGCAGTCCCTCGAAAGCGTCACGACAGGTGAGTTCGCGAAGGCACGCGAACTCATCGAAGACCTTCGCCACTTGGTTGGTTCGACCGACGACGCTGCTGGTCCGCAGGTAGACTCGTGGACAGAAGCACTCGACGCTGCACTCGATGCGACAGGATACCTCTCGTCGATCTCTGCAGACAACCGACCCAGCCAAGCGGCAGCGAACATCGAGCGGTTCCGTGAGTTGCTCAGAGAAGGTGTCGGAAGTGCACAGAGCGTTGGGGAAATCGTCGAGCGTCTCGAAGAACGTCAAGAGCTATCGACACACGACCCCGAAGCATCGATTCCGGACGGCGCAGACGGGGTAAGCGTCCTCACGGTCCACGCGGCCAAAGGTGAAGAGTACCCGGTCGTCGTCGTTCCCGGAATCAGTGACGCCTTCAACACCTCAGCACCCGTCGCAGGTGGCACCGAATTCGAACGAATTGACGACAGACCCGCACTCGGCTTGTCGGTTCCCGACCCGGAGGATCCCTTCGAGAGCATCGACACGGTAGCGAAACAGGGGATTCGACGATTGCGGCGACAGCGACTCGTGGCAGAGGAGAAGCGAACCTTGTACGTCGCGTGTACACGCGCACGAGACCACCTTATCCTCGCCGGTACTCACGGAGGTTCAGATGGGCAGTTGGACGAGGCAGACCCCGAGGACCCGAAGAGTTGGCGAGACTTCGTTCAGCAACCGCTCCTTGGTCACGACGACCTCCTCGCAACTCTTGGGGACGAAGGGACGTTCGAAGGCCGACTGGCACGTGACCCCCTCGACAGCGAACAGGATCCCCCGACGTTCCGTGTCTCACTCCCTCGCCCACCGCAGAACGTTGCTGAAAGAACAGACGCAGTAGCGGATGCACCCACCGCACTCGACATCGACACTCCATCAGAGGAACCACTCACGTACCGTCTCTCGCCGTTTCAGGTAGCAGATATACTCAAAGAGAAACCTAACGGGGAGTTGGCCTACGACGAACGAGACCGGACGGTTTACTACCGGCGGCCGGACGACGAGGCGGGGTCCGAAGAGTCCGAAGAGTGGCGGGAAAGAGATGAGTTCG
The DNA here is from genome assembly GCF_046764215.1 of Haloferax sp. YSSS75. Lineage (GTDB taxonomy): Archaea > Halobacteriota > Halobacteria > Halobacteriales > Haloferacaceae > Haloferax. Next base: position 234,760 of record NZ_CP177207.1, on the reverse strand, counting down.
ACGACGAACCGACTCGTGATACCCTCTCAGGGATGCCGTTTGGGGAGGCAGTCCACCGGATCGCAGAACTTCGCCTTCCAGAAGATCGGTGGGACGAGATAATCGACGACGCACTCCGTACACAGGAGTACGACCACGAGATCACAGCAGAAGACAGGAAACGTGTGGCACATCATGCGCGACGTTGTATCGCCCACGTCGACGACGTCTCAGGAGATGATGGGTCGATCTACCGAGAGTTCCCAGCATCGGTGGACCTTGCTCACGGAACCATCTCGGGTCTCATCGACTGTCTCGTCGTCGACGGGACCTTGACCATCGTCGACTACAAGACGGGACGTGTGACCGAACAATCGGTTGAGAACAGGGCAACCCAGTACGGTCCACAACTCGATGCGTACGCTCTCATGGCGCACGAGTTCGACCCCGACCGCCCTGTAGAAACGCAGTTGTATTTCAGCGAGCTCGATGCTGTCCACGAGCAGTCGTTCACTGCTGGTGAAGGACCGAATTCACTCTCGGAACTACAAACGTCGCTCGACAATCGGATCAGGTCTGTCATAGAAGCGCGACTGGGCATCTTGTGGGACTGAATTCTGGGGAATGACTGCCGTTACCGAATCTGGTTACGCTTTCTGGTCTCACCATTTGAAACAGATTATTGTGTCCGAATAGCGCAAAAATATGATTAAGAGCATATGAGTGTGCAATACTTAATATCATAGCACGCTGGACTGTGACTATGATTGATTCCTCGACGACGGCGGAAGACTTCATCGCCGATGCCGAGTACCACAATCCGTGGTGGAGCGGCACTGGTGGACTCGAGGAGCTCCGATCCGTCTCAGAGTGGAAAGAACGATCAGATCTCCATCGGTTACTCGACAGTCTCGAGACCGCACACGACGATGGTGTCGGCAGTCTGGTCCACGCAATGTATGGACAGACAGGTATCGGAAAATCCACGATGCTCCGACAACTCGTCGCCGCGCTCATCGACGACGGTGCCGTGTCTTACGCTCCTGGAGACCGCGAGCGCTCACTGGTTGGGTCTGTCGCACCTCGGCAAATCCTCTATATCCCACTGGAGGAGTCGCTTTACCACCTCGAACCACCAGAGGTCGCGTTCAACCGACTCCAGAGTGTTGTCGATTACTTCGACTCCCACGTTGCCCCACGACGTGGAACAAAGTTCGTCATCTTAGACGATATCGGGGCGCTCTCATTTGGTGAAGACGACGGCCCAGATCGACTGCAGGAACTCGTCGACGACAGAACTTACCTCTTCTTCACCGGTATCGTCAGCCCCCAGGTAGACGTCGACACGGACTCGTGGAAAGACTCGGTTGACCAGGTGTCTGGATCGTTCCCCATGTTGCCCACGAAGTTTATCGACGCCGTCAAACAGGGTCATGTCGTCGACTTCGACGACGAGCACGCACGGAAGTTGGCGGAGACACTCGAGCATCATCAGGTAGATGGGCTCATTCATCGTGCGCGCAAAGAGGAACTGAGCAGTAGGAACATTGCAGGGATGGTGGATGCACTCTCTACGCTCTTTTTCGACGAACTCGACACCGTCGACCACGATACCCTTCACGAGGCTGCGAGGGCGTATCTTCGACGAGGTGGGTCGTTCCACTCAGTGGAGGGAGATACTGTTCGGAATGACCTCGTCAAGTCGCATTTTCTCTTGTATCTCTACAAGGAACTTGCACGGTACCACAGTGTCCAACGTCCCGAGAACCTGCACCGATTGGGTTCGCTCGCTGCGAGTAAAGCCGGAGAAGAACTCAAATATACGACGCTGAGCGAGCAACTCGGCGTCGATAGACGGACTGTTGATTCGTACCTCTCAACCCTCGAAGGTGGGTTGGCTGTCGGCCAGTCACACGACTTCGCACTGCAGCGATATCGACGGACTCGACTGTATCTCCGCGACCCCCGACACGTCGTGCTCCTCTCTCAGCGCAGAGAGCACCATGGGTTCGAAACGTACACAGATGCTGGCGTACTGAACGCCGAGTTCGAACATGCTCTCGCCCGGACGGTTGGATTCGACCACGCGAAGCGACTCGCATGGTCACTCCCCGGAGAGAGTGACCAACGGTTATCGGTCGAGTACGCTGAGACAGAGAGTGGAACAGTAGACTACGTCCTCCACGGTGATGGCCTCGTGCTCCCGTTCGTTCTCTCGTATCAACCGTTCGCTGACGGTACCCTATCGACCGCCCTCGAGTTCGATCCGTCGACAGGTGCTCACTTCGACGAGTCTGGAGAGGAGCTTCGAAAGTTAAACTACGAAGCACCGTATCGGTTTGTCGTAACCGACGCGCTCCCCCGGGAGGTGGAGCAGTCGTCCTCGTTAGTCGTCGACCACAGCGGTACGAAGGTTTGTTACCTCCCGTACTGGCTGTTCCTGTTACTCGCCTAAGAACGACGACTTCTAGCGACCTTTTTGCTGTTATTTTCGCGCGTATGACGGTTCGAGTCGTTCAGCTACGGGATCTCTCACTTTAGACTAATGCAAGAGCCAAAATCAAATATAGGAACATCAGATTGTAGTTGAAGACAGATTTATATTCTTGGATAAACAATTGACAAGTGCAATATGGGGATTAGGGACAATCGGAAGTCGGAAACTTTGGATGTCACAGCTGGAGGGGAATACACGTGGGACGAGGCGGTGGCGGGCGAACAGATCTCGGAGGGAACGAGGGTCACTCTTACTGGCGAGTTCGTGACACAGCACACAACACGGAAAGCTAGCGTAGTTGCATGCCGGATCTCGATCCGAATTGACGAGGACACGCTCGTAGACGTGGTGCTCACTCCCTGTGACTTCGAAGAGCGGTTTGACCTCGTGACAGGAGCCCAGTACACGGTTACGGGGAAAGTAGCAACCTCACCAACGGCCTTGCCGCGCCACGACTCCTCGTGTCCGGACTGTGGCGGCGTCCTCCGACAGCGGGGTGTAGTCGACGACACAGAAGGCCTTGCGACCGCAGTCACCTCACTGAACGTCGGCGACCACTTCGTCGTGTGTGACGAGATTCACCGAGCAGCTCAGGATTCGAACGAGAAGACCGACGATTGGATACCGAGGGAACGACAGAGCAGAACGATTCCGAGCGGTCGGTATGTGTGCGTCGACTGTGGGTCCGACGTTTCAGACTACGGCCTCACACGAAAACACGGTGGCGAACCCATGCTGGAGATGAATGCGTGTGCTGCACCAGCCAACGAGTCACTCGGACTCGCGGTCGGTGGTTCTCGCGACGCCACGAACTTCCGTGAGAACATCCACGAGGGCTACGTTCCCCAACCTGACGCCCTCGCGTACGAAGGGTTGTTCTACGACTACCGGTTCCCGACAACTGAATCTGAGCACACGGGAGATGCCCTGTTCACACCGACCTTCGAACGTGCATCTGCACGGAACCCAGTGACTGGGGAACGAGAGATGTACCTCTCGGTCGGACTCGACTCGTCGCTCAGTTCCGCTGAGTTCGAACGGCCGCCACTCGACGTCGTCGCTGTCCTCGACACCTCAGGTTCGATGTCGTCACCGTTCGACGAGTACTACTACGACTCTACAGGGACTCGCCGAGAAGTCGAAGCCGACGAGAAGAGTAACGACACCAAGATGGAGGCCGCAGCGGCGTCGCTGTGTGCACTCACGAAGCAACTCGCTCCCGACGACCAGCTAGGCGTCGTGCTATTCGACAGTCGTGCCCACGTCGCGAAGCCACTTCGAGACGTCCAGTCGACCGACATGGACGCCATCCGAAGTCACATTCGCGATGTTCGTGCGGGTGGTGGAACGAACATGGGCGAGGGTTTCGAGGCGGCCCGCAAGATGCTCGCTGAGATGGAACCTGATCGTGAACAGCGTATCGTCTTCATGACCGATGCGATGCCCAACACGGGTACGACGCAATCGAACCAACTTGTCGACCTGGTTGCTGACGCAGCGACCGAGGGAATACACACCACGTTCGTTGGCATGGGGCTCGACGAAAACGCCGAGTTGGCGAACGGCCTCTCTGCAGTCCGTGGGGCGAACCATTACTTCGTTCACTCCGCTGCCGAGTTCGAACGTCGACTGGGTGATGAGTTCGACTACATGGTCTCACCGCTCGTCTTCGACCTCTCGTTGTCGGTCGATACCGAGGGATACGAAGTCGACGGCGTCTACGGTGTTCCGAACGCGGATATCGAGGACGGCAGGGTGCTGGACGTCACTACCCTCTTCCCTTCACCGACGACCGATGGTGAATCTCGTGGAGGCGTCATCCTCGTGCGATTGCACCAAACCAATAGCGAAGATTCGAACGTCGAACTCGACCTCTCGTGGGACGAAGGAGACGGTGTCACACGGGGGACCCGTGTCGCCGTCGACATCCCGAACGGGAAACACTTCGACGGCTCTGGAATCCGGAAGGCAGTAGTCCTGAGTCGATACGGACGGGTCCTCCGTGAATGGGCGTCGTGGGCACGGTCTGAGTCAGCTGCTGACCAAACAGGGGCGGTCGACGACTGGGTCGGTACGCGAAGGTCTCGGAACGAACACGAACGTGGCTCGGTACCAATACGAATCTCCAAGTCCTACGCTGCGGTGTTCCGCGACCTTCGCGCACACATCGTCTCCGAGTCCGCAGAAATCGACGACGAGACACTCTCTCGCGAAGTCGAAGTGCTCGACAGCCTATTGGTACACGCCGAAGAGGAGAGGCGGCCGCGATGAGTGCTGACCTCGTAGATGATACCGATGTCGCTACTGAACACGCCGTCTCCCGTGTCTCGTACCACCACGTCAACGTCGAGGCTGGTAACGAATCGGTTCTCCTCCGGTTTGAGTACGACAACCGAGAGCAGGCATCGTGTATCCTCGTCGACGCGGGAGAAGGGGTAGAACTCGACCCATACCTCCGTCCGGATGATTCACTCGATGCAGTCTGTCTCACACACGCCCACGCCGACCATTACCAGTCACTCGAGAACGTGGTTCGTGGCGACGCCCCAATACTTTCGTCTCCGTCGACAGCCGAGATACTCGAGACGGTACTCACCTCCGCTGCAGACCGTGGGTTCGTAACCGATACAGGTCGTGTCTGTGAGGCCGTGAAACCGGTCGATACGTGGACAGACGTCGCACCAGGCGTCCGCGTCCATCCAGTTCCTTCGGGCCACGCACCAGGTGCTGTTGGTTTCGTGATTCGGTTCCGTGACGACGACGGGACCCACGACATCCTCTTCACCGGTGACTTCACCTGTGAGTCTGCAGGAGGGTACCCGGGCTTCGACCCTGACGTCGCTCCAGACGTGGAAGCACTATTCCTCACCGTCGCGACGGCAGAGTCGTCTAGCGACGAGTTGACCGCTGGAATCGCAACGGCGTTGGAACGGGCACACGGTGGTGCAAGCGTACTCGTCACCGCCGGGGGACTCGATGCTGTACACCTTGCGACACTCCTCGCCAGTGCGTCCACCGAATTAGACCTCGACCTTCCAATACGTATCGCTGGACAGGCGGCAAAGCTCTACGAGGACCTCGAATACGAGTTCGAAAGTGTCCGCACCATTCCGGAGTTCGAACACACGACCGAGTGCCTCGATGGTGGTGCCATCACCATCGCTGGGCCAGATGTCCCCACTGAGGGAAGTTCCGGACGACTCTACGACGCGCTCTCGGACGACCCGAACGCGTGTCTCGTCCAGTTTGTCTCGTCTGGGAAGTCCCCAATATCCGGTGGTGGACCGTGTGCAACGTTCGACTTTGCCGCCACTGCACACCCTTCGAGAGACGTTCTCGACAGTGTCGTCGACGAAACCGATCCCGTCGAGGTCGTAACTACCCACGAACACGGTGGTGCAGGTGGTCGATACAACGACTGGAAAGCATGCGTCTGGTCCGATGGTTCTGACGAGGAACTGACTCTCTTCGATGACGGCCGATGGCTGACTCCACCATGGATGCACTCTCAGTTTGCTCGAGTTCCTGACCGTCCGATGGACCTCGGGTTTCTGGCCGGACAGGAAATTGGAGATCTCCCGCTCGTGTCACTCGACCGGTCCGAGACGATCGATCTCGAAGAGGAAGGTATCGATATCGAGCAGCTTCGCGAACGGTTGCACCTTGGTCACAGAGACGACCACAAGCCAACCCAGAATACGACATCCAAGCAAATGACTGATGAATCAGAGACACCCGATCAGACGAATCGATCCGAACAAAAACTGTTCAAGACCGTCGGTGCAGACGTCGAACAACGGGATACGGTTTCGACAGAATCCATCACACCGAAGGGTCTCGTCTCGGCGCGAGCGTGGAATGGACTTAGTGCCCAAGAGGCCGCACAGATTCCCGACACGGAGACTCATCAAGAGGATTCCCAGCCGGAAGGTCACGACCAGAAGAGCAAAACCACAGAGGGCGATACGGCGTCGACCAATGAGGCCGAGGCCCCAGACATTGAGGAACCTGCTACGACTCGCGATGACGACACAATTCCCACGGAGGACACACAAGTGACAACCGACACAGTCGACGAGAAGAGTTCTGACGAACGGATACATGGTGCTGAATCTGCACAATTCAGTCTCGAGGTTGACCCACTCCTCCTCGCGCTGGTGGAACGAGAGGTTGGTGCGGGTTCCATCGATGCCTTCGTCACCGAATCTATTCAGGCGTACCTCGAAGCACTGCTCCGGACGGGGGAACCACCAGAAGAGACTGTTGGGAGTCTCGAATTCGACGTGACGGCAGGTACTCGGTTAACGCAGGCACTCGAAAGCGTCGTCGAAGACGATGGGCACGACTCACTGTCGTCATTCGTTCGGACGGCACTCACAGACCTTCTCGGTGCGACTACTGGGTCCGAGGTCTCGCTTTCTGACCACCAGGTCGACGAGCGGCTGATCGAAGCGGCGGTCGCCAACGACAGGTACGGCTTCGATACTCGCGGAGACTTCGCCGACGCGGCGATTCTCTGGGCACTCAGTGACGAAGAGAACTAGCCACCGATAGTCCAACTCACCATCAAACATGACCTCAAAGATACACCTCAATGAACAGGACGGAATCGTTCGGCTTGACGACCTCACGATCGAAGATCACGAGCTAGTCGCGTATCTCGCAGAACACGACGCTACAAACCGCGAAGAGGCCTTCCATCAGGCATTGCGAATCGGTACTGCGACCCTCTCGCTCGCAGAAACGTCGAAGGAGGTCGAACACGTAAAACACGAGTTCGAGCAGATGCGTTCGGACTTCGAAGCCGAGATCGACGACGTCAGAGAGGAACTCGACCGCCGGTTTGGTGACGACGGAGAAGTCTCTTCGATTCTCGACCGGCATCTCGGTCCCGAGGGCAGGCTCAACCGGGAACTCGACGATGTCTTTGGTGAAGAAGGACTCTTTGCGAGGCGACTCGACGAAGAACTCGGAGAAGACGGCGAACGAATTCAGGACGCACTCGACCCAGATCGGGAGGGAACTCCGACGAATCGCCTTCGGGAAGCCCTCCGTGGAGAGATACGCGAACTTTCGAAGCAACTCCAAGTCGAAGAAGGGAGAGAAGAGGTTCGACAACGAACGACCGAGAAGGGTCACGTCTTCGAAGACACTGTCGCTCAGTTCCTGACTGACCTCGTGTACGGATCAAGCCACTCGTTCGACCGAACTGGTGAGGTCGTCGGAGAACTCGCTGAGAGCAAGGTCGGTGACTTCGTTGTGACTCTCGGTCCGACCAATCAGCGGATCGTCGTCGAGGCCAAGAGTGAACAGAACTACACGCAACCACGCATCAAAAAAGAGATGCGAGAAGCCATCGAGAACCGTGATGCAGACTACGGTATCTTCGTCAGCGAGTGCGAAAGCTACGTTCCAAACAAGGTGGGCTACTTCCGGGAGTTCGATGGCGAATTCCTCTCTGTCGCTCTGAGTGCCGACGAAGACGACGATGTCGACTCCCGGCTCTTCAATATTGGGTTCAATTGGGCAGAGATGCGGGCCGTCCAGTCTCACCTCGACGCTGGCGACGACGTCGACCCCGAGTTCGTGAGGACACAGGTCGAAGAGATCGAAGACTCGGTCAGTAAATTCACGAATGTGAAACGGAAGTGTAGCAGCATCAGGAAGAGTGCAAACGGTATCGAAGAAAGTCTCGACGACATTCAGGGAGAGGTGACGACGCGATTGAACAACATCGTCGGGGAGATGAGCAAATCCGAGCCGGGCTCACAAGCCTGAATCAGAGCCTCCTGCATCCTATCCGAATATGTCTTCGTAATCGTCAGGATCGTTCACGAGACTGCTTCCTCCGTCGTTCTCCTCGTACTCCCACGAACTCAGGTCGTCGACGACACCTGCGAAGATTGGGTTGCCATCTTCGTACGCGATTGCGTGGTGTGCTTCGTTGACTGTCACAGCACCGCCTCCTTTGAGTTCGTGGACAAAGTCGGCAACCTTCTGGACCGAGTCTGTCGTGATGAACTTCCGTCCATTACTAGCCTTTTCAAACGGAGATCCTTCGTGGTCGACACTGAACTGGTATCCGTTGCGTGGACCAGAATATGGATCACCGAGTTCGAGTCCTTCTATGGGTGGCACTGGTGGAGGAGTTGGAGGTCCAACAGGCGGTTCGGTTTTGCGGAACTCACCATCAAGTAGACTGTCACCGGGAACCCACTCCAGATGATTTACCTCCGCACTCGCGAGATCCTCTTCCCAGTCGTGCTCGTAGAAGATGTTCTCGTCGACTGTATCACGCGCATAGAGAACGTGAAGCTCGGAACGCCCCGCAGATTCTCCGGTACGGAGTACACGACCGAGCGTTTGGATACGCTGTCGAACGCTTCCCGAAGAAACACGGACGATTCCGACGTCTGCACTCGGAACGTCCACTCCCTCGACAAGTGCTTTCACACTGAGCATGACGTTCGCGAACCCGTCGTCACCGAACCAGTCGATAGCGAGGTCGTTCCAGAGCGGGTTTCGATGCCCTGAATGGTACATCACCGGGCGGTATTCGCTGGACAGGAAGAGCTCCTCCAGTCCTTTGTCGACCTGTTTCAATTGTGGATACTGTTCGTACAGTTCGGCGCGACCTGTTTCCGGCCCCGAGATTCGACCAGTCCTGACGTTTCGTCCACGTCCCTCACTCGGGGCGACCATCCGCTCTAACTGCTGAATTCTCTCCTGGAAGACGATCGCTTTCTTATCGTTTTCGATGGTATCCTGAAGAAGGTGGAGCGTAATCGCCTGTCTCGCCACTGCGTCGGCGATGAGGTCTCGACGTTCTTGGGTGTATCTGAAGTAATCGGCGATTGCAGGGGTTGCACCTTCGGTGGAGTTTTGTATCGTCCGAAGCTTCTGGGCGAAGTTGCCATCGAGCTCGTAGAGTCGATTCTGGTACCGAAGTTCGATATCGTTGACTGCGTCCGAGACCTTTCGTGATAACCGGTCGTATGCACCACGCTCTGCGGGTGTGAGGTCGAACCCGATATAGTTCACACGGAACTCGGGGATGAGGTTGCGCGAGATTGCTTCGTCGTACGTCAAGTCATAGTAAACGTCGCCCAGTTCGGAGACGAGTAACGAGTCGGACGGCGTCCACTCGTCTGGGTCTCGGGACGAGAGCGGTGTCGCAGACAGTCCCAGTTGAGCAGTTCGATGGTAGTCGAAGACAGACGAGAACACGTCACCGGTGTATCTGTGACACTCGTCAGCGACGAGGAGGTGTGGTGGGTTGTCGACCCGAGAGAGTGAGCGTTCGAGATAGTCCTCTTTGACCACCGAGTTCACGATACCGACGAGGACTCGCCGGCCATCGGCGAAGTCGTCTTTGTGCCCTCCGCCTAGCCATCCGACGTCACGTGGTGGGACGTTGAGTTTCTCGATGAGCTCGTCGAGCCACTGTCGCATCAGGACGTTTGTCGGAATCAGTACGGTGACGACACCGTCCGGGTTCTCTTCTAGCCACCGCCTGATGACTTCCAACGCCATGACGGTCTTTCCTGCGCCAGTGACGACACTCGCAATACCAGAGTGTGATGGAGTGCCCCCGTCACTGAACCACTCGTCTGCGGCCTCTTCTTGCCACTCGTAGAGTGTGAATTTGTCTGGGAAGCGGTAGTGGGTGCGTCCTTCTGGAGACTTTTGCTCGAGCATGTCCCGTGAGAGTCCCGACCCGGTCCCGTCGAGGACCGCGCGTACCTCTTCCTCGTCGGTCGCATTCACTAATCGTTCTAAAACTGAAGCAGTGAGCCCGGAGAGGTCGTTTCCATCGACCGTCTCGAAACGAGATGTCACTTTTTGTCGGAGTTCGCGTCGACGGCGCTCATGGGCGACGTACTTCTCGTCGCGTCGCATTCGAGGTCGGGCCGGGTCGTTCGTTAAGACACCGTCATCGAGGAAGTCCTCACGGAAGGTGTCGAACATCTGTCGGTGCTTCCCCAGTCCTCCGGACTCCCGGTACACGTAGTACTTCGCCAACTCGCGCTTTATTCTGTCATCGGGTGGGTCGACGTCGGGGCCCTCGCGTGCGAGCCATCGTTCGAACTGCCAGAAGATGTCCGCATCTCTGAAACGGTCGGCAAACCGCTCTGCGAGATCACCTGCAACGTAGCCATCGTCTGTCTTTCGTGCAGCACCAAGTTCACACAGAAGGACTGGATACCCACGGATGCCCTGTTCGTTGAACTCGTAATCGTGGTCGTCTTCTAACCGTGAGCGGAGTGCTCCCCGTGAGAGGGGCTTATCTGCGTTGAGTAGAATGCGATTGAGTGTTTGGAGCCCTTCGATGCCCTCTGGAAAGTTCCCCTCGATGGCCCAACTTTGTTTGATCCCATACCACAGGAAGGTCTCGTAATCGATGTCGCCATCTAACCACCGATTGGCGAACGACCAAACCGAGATGCCTCCGTCGACCTGTCTGAGTACACCTAACTGAACGTACGTACTCACGATCCGGTTGAGATACTGTTCAGAATATTGCCCTCCCTCAGGTTTCAATAACCGCTCTTGTGCGCGTGCGACGAACGAGCTCTTGTCTACCGGCTCAGCGGCAGCTATCGAGACGAACACCCGACAACGCCGGTTCGTGTCGTCGTCCACACCAAACAGTGGGGTCGGAAAGCGGCGACTCATGGGCTACCAGTCTTCAGGATCGTCGGAGTATACGGTGTGGTCCTTCGAGTCTGTTTTTGATGTAGTGCCAAGAGATGCTGCCCACGATTCGAGTTCCTCACGCTCGTCGACAGAAAGCGAGTCTGTCAGCGATGGTGGCTCACTAACCTCGAGTGGTGTCTCTTCGATCTCCCCGATGTAGACGGGAAGCATCTCGACGCCACGCTCTTTTCGGAGTTTGATCACGTTTCTGACGACTCGTGGAAGGTCACCGAACTGACTTCGAACTTGCTCGGGTGCAGGGTGAGCATTGACTAGTGTGATAACTTCGTTCGAAGGCGTCACGCGGAACGACCCGCCGTTTGGTTTGTACGACCGGAGTGCAGCGAGAATATCTCCAGGTATCTCTGTCTCGACTGGATGGCGTTTTCCGGTTTCTGGGTTCTGCCACCAGACTCGTTTACCACCGGCACCGAGAGAGAATTTCGAGCCATCGTACACACTTGGCCAAAGGTCGCCCATCGAGAGACTGGATGGAGACACATCGAACGCAAACGTCTCTGCGTCTTTTGGCACCAGTTCTCCCTGAAGGTCGAGCGTACCCACCCACGTGGTTTTGTACGAATCCCCGTCTTCTTCCTGGGTAAGGACGTCCCCTGATTCTGTGACCCTAACACGACCCCCGAGACGCTTGATTTTCAAGAGGTCTTCCACGAGAGATTCAGGCGTGGGGTCAAGATACAGACGGTCGGTACCCTGATAGACCTGCCACCAGACGTCTCCATCTGGGTTCGTGTGGAGACGGAACCCTCGGTAGTATTCTGGCCATTCGTCACCGGGAGAGAGAGTGTGGCTCGTCATTGATAGTAATGCGTTACTATGCCTTCGGTCAGTCGGACATATATATCCACATGGAAATGAGTCTGAAATAGAAATTCCGTATTTGCGAAGGTTTTATTCTATTGACTGAGAGACAATCGCACAGACACTATGGGGAAGGGGAAGCAGGGCACGACACCGGGCGTAGAGATGCGCATCGGCCGTCGGCCAGAGATACTCGAGCGACTCGGAGAAACCGACGTTAGCGAGATTGGAGGTCTGACAACCCATTTAACTAACGTCGAAGCACAGCGCTTTGCAGCCGCACAGGGACAGCAAGAATTGCTGTCTCTCAAGGAGATCGAGGACAAGATCAAGCTCCTCGATCACCAGTTGGATGCAGCGCATCGGGCACTTTTTCAGATGGGTGGGGGCGCACTCTTTGCAGACGAAGTAGGGTTAGGGAAGACAATCGAGGTTGGCATGGCGTTGAAAGAGATGGACTTCAGAGAGACGCACAAGACGTTTCTTATTCTGACACCTGCCCAACTTGCTCCTCAGTGGCAAGAGGAGCTCAGGACCAAATTCGAACTCGACTTCGTGTGCAACTACGACGAGGAATTTGGGGGATTCGACGACCACGACAAGGTCGTCGCGAGCATTGACACAGCAAAGACGAAGAGCCACATCGACGATGTTCTCGAACGGCGCTGGGACGTTCTCGTCCTCGACGAAGCACATTACATAAAGAACGAAGACACCAAGCGGTACGAGCTCATCGAAGAACTGGACTACGGACACGCGTATTTTGCGACAGCAACACCAATCCAGAACGACATCACGGACCTATACAACATCGTCCGTCTCATTCGACCGGGTCTCCTCGGGAGTAGAGAAGAGTTCCGCCGAAAATTCGTTCCCAAGAGCGATGATGCTCAGATCAAGAACGGTTCGGAGCTCCAACGTCGCCTGAACCGGGTCATGATCCGCAACCGCCGTGAGGAGACGGACATCGACTTCACGAACCGTCGAGTGCAGACGAATACGTTCGAGCCTTCACGCGACGAACGCGACGTGTACGACGCAGTAACGGACTACGTCCGTCAAAATTACACGAGCGAAGGGGCGAAGCACCTCGTCATGCTCATGCTACAGAAAGAAGCCGTGAGCAGTCCCTATGCCGTTCTTGGGACGATCGAAAAGTGGCTGGACGACCCCGAGCGGTCCGCTCCAGCAGAGCGCGAGCAACTCTACGAGATCGAGACGCTGATAGATGGACTCGGTCAGACGACGAAACAGCAGAAGCTTGCAAATGTCGTCGAGGGCCTCGAAGAGAATTTGAACACTACCCGTGCAGTCGTGTTCACGCAGTTTAGACCAACGCAGGATGCGATTGCGGACTACATCTCTGGGCGTGGTCACCCAGTCCACGTGGTCAATGGAGACGTCTCCAGCAAGGGCAAACAACGAACAATCGATAAATTCCAAGAAGAAGGCGGTGTGATGGTCGCCACTGACTCGATCAGTGAGGGGCAGAATATGCAATTCTGTAACGTCCTCGTGAACTACGATCTGCCGTGGAACCCGATGAAAGTCGAACAGCGAATTGGACGTGTCGACCGCATCGGCCAAAACAAGGACGTCTACGTGTTCAACCTCGCTCTCGAAGGAACTGTCGAAGAACACGTCCTCGACAAACTCTACGGGAAGATCGACCTATTCAATCAGTCTATTGGCGGATTGCGGGACGTACTCTCTCGGATGGAGAAATCGGGAGCTGACTTCGAGCGAGAGGTCTTCGATCGATTGCGGACTGCAGATGACGAAGTCGAACTCGAAAACAACTTCGAAGAGATGGCAGTCGACCTCGAGAAGAACAAAGAGGCTGCCGAGAAGATGGCAGACTTCAACAAGGACGTGTTCGGAACCTTCGAGTTCACTGGAGGGACAGCGTGAGTACCGACACCCAAGACTCGAAAGACACCCGTGTCCTCAACGTACTCAACGTCAAGCGGTTCACCGAGGCGGTGATCACGTCTCGAGGGGGGACCGTCAACAGGGAGGATCCGTCGCGCTGGGATGTCGAACTCCCTCCAGAGTTGGCTGACGGCCAATTCGATACACGGACCACACTCGTCTTCGACCCCGCCGAGCGGCAGATCGGCGAAGGAGACGTTCTCGCGGCACCGGGAACCCCATTTTTCAACACCCTCGTCCAGGCCGCAGACAGAGGAGAAACGATCGGCAGTGTGCGATTCGGTGCAGAAGCTGTACAGCTGCAAATCCCACCGGTTCTGGAAGTGTGCGACTTCGACGTTACGACGAAGTCGTTCGTCCGCGAGCAGACGAAGACAGCACTCGTATTCCACGTCGCTTCGGAGTTCGAGAGTAAGAGTTCCTTCCAGCAACTGACACTCGAAACCGTCGTTGTCGACCCTCAAACCGGAAAGCGTCTCCCAGCAATCGAGGATCGCTACTTGTCACACTGGAACTTGTTCCTCGGACAACCACCTGCACGGGCAGATGTCGATGTCGACACCGAGACGCTGTTTTCTGCCTACGACGTGGCTCTCGACACTGTCGAAGAACGAATCTACGACACGACCCAAGAACTTGTCGAGGAAGCAGATGACGACGTCTCTGAGCGCGCCAAAGAGATACGTCGACTCTACAAACAACGTCGGCAGGAGCTCGACAAACGAATCGAGGACAAAGAAAAGGAAATCCGAGAGTGGAAAGATAAGCACCAACGTGCTCGGAAAGATAGTACGAGAAACCGGTACTACCAGAACTACACTTCGGCGAAAGAGGAGCTCGAAGAAATCAAACAAAGCGTCGGAGACCGCAAAGCCGAGCTCAGGCAAGAAGAACGCGACCGAATCGAGAACGTCCGTGACGAACACGACGTGCAGGTCGACGTCTCACTTGCAGGGTTCACGTATCTCGAGTACGACGTTGGCACGCTTCGAATCGGACTAGACGACGGAGACCGGAGCGGGGTGCTGGATATTGGCTACACCCCCGCAAAAGGTGAGTTCGACCCCGTCGAGTGTACGGAGTGTGGGGTCACGTTTTCGAAAAGTGAGCGTCCACAGCTGTGTGATGACGCCCACGTCGTCTGTGCTGACTGTCTCGAATCCTGTGTGACCTGCGGAACAACGCTCTGTGGCCAGTGCTCGAATGGTTACGGATACGACTCGTGTGGTAGCTGTGGTGCCTTAGAGTGTGCACATTGTTCCAGCACGTGTACCTCCTGTGGGAGCGATTCGTGTTCGTATCACAGATCCGAATGCACGATGTGCGGCGAGACTACCTGTGTACTCTGTGGTGTGGGGTGTTCGACCTGTGGAGAGTTCCACTGTGACTCGCACCTCGTCGAGTGTACTACCGACGGGGAAGCACGGTGTCTCGCACACGCAACCATGTGTACAATCTGCGGAGATTACCATGGCGAAGAACACGTAGAACCGTGTGGAGAGTGCGGTAACCTAATCTGTCCGGAAGACAGTTCAGATTGTCATACTTGCGGTGAGGTACATTGTTACGACCATCTTGTCCAGTGTGCAACTGACGGCGAGTGGCGCTGTGCCACACACGTTGACGTGTGCGAAGTCGACGGCGATGACCACGGGATAGAGAATCTCGAAGTCTGTACCAAATGTGGTGACACGCTTTGTCCAGAAGATCGGGAGACTTGCCTTACGTGTGATTCTATCCGGTGTCACGACCACTGCTCTCCGTGTCCCGCATGTGATGGCCACCACTGTACAGAGCACCTCGAAGACTGCACAGTCTGTGAGGTTGGACACTGTGAAGACCATCTTGAGAGATGTTCTGCATGTGGTGGTCTCCTCTGTCCCGAAGATCAAATCACCTGTCAAGACTGCGGTGACGTCCTCTGTCCGACTCATGCAACCGAGTGCGTACACTCGGAGTCGAATTACTGCGATACCCACGTTGGGACGTGTGGGCAGTGCGAAGAACCGGTAGGTTCCGAACATCTCATAGCGTGCGCTGAGTGCAGTGAACCAGCGTGTCCGATTCACGCCGATACGTGCATCGTCTGTGACGACGACTTCTGTGAATCACACATTGAAGTCTGCCAAACATGTGAGCATGGGGTTTGTGAAGCACATTCGGAGACCTGTGTAGTATGTGGTGACGTCACGTGTGACGATGATATCGAAACGTGCCACACGTGCGACCACGAAGTCTGTGAAACCCACTCGGAGAAGTGTGGTGCCTGTGGCGAAATCACGTGCATCGACGACCTCGAAACGTGCACGTACACCGGTAAACTACTCTGCCCAGATGACCGCTCCGAGTGCAGCCACTGCGGAGAGATAACTGGGAATGCATTCCTTACAGAGTGCAACGCCTGTGCTGATCTCGCGTGTCCCTCCCACACCGAGTCCTGTGTGGTTTGCGACGACGATTTCTGTGAACCACACACCGAAGTCTGCCAAACGTGCGGGCATGGGGTTTGTGAAGCACATTGGGAGACCTGCGACGCGTGCGGTGATGTCACCTGCACCTCTGATTTAGAAGCGTGTACCGACTGTGGGGACCTACTCTGTCCCGACGACAGGTCTTCATGTGGTCACTGCGGGGAACACTTCTGTACAGATGCTGTCACCCAATGTGGAGTTTGTGACGAGCCACACTGCACTGAACACATAGATCACTGTTCAGTCGGCGAAGAGGCAGTCTGTGTTTCTCACGTTACGACGTGTGCAGTTTGTGAAGACACCATCTGCGTAGACCACGCCGAAACGTGTGTCGAGTGTGGAGAGAATGTATCGTACTGTCCGTCTCACCTCATCGAATGCGGAACGTGTGGTGACAAACTGTGTAGCAGGCACCGAAACCAGTGTGACGTCGGTGGGGACGAGTTCTGTCGGCGGCACCTGTCGGGTGGGGGTCACGGAGGCGACCTCGTCGCATGTAATGATCACGTTCACACGTGTGTAGAGTGCAACAAGCCAGTTATCTCGGTGGATGCAGTCGAGGCACCAATCCAGTCGGGATACGTCGCCAAGGAGCACGTAGAGACGTGCTCTCTGTGTGAACAATCGTATGCGCCGGTTTCCCTAGAACTGGGTCGTTGTGAGACCTGTCGAACACTAGGTTCCGCGTCCGAGCAAGCGGTTCCTGAGTCCATCCAAGACGAGTTCCGGACGGTCGATGCGAGTTGGAACGGAAAGTATCTAGTTGTGTATGGAAAGTCACCATTCCGCTGGAACGAGCTCATCGTGTTGGACAATTCCGACAATGAGCTTCATAGAAAGAGATGGGGACTCATTAACCGCGTCGTGGGGGTGTTCCGATGAGCAACAGACACACTCCAGAGTGGTACGACGCTGGGTCGGTCCGGAAGACAGTCGAACGAGCAGTCGACGACTCGGTTCCAGTGTATAAACTGATCGACCTCGTCCACAAGAAGGAATATTCGTCTGTGTCCGAACGACGGGTGAAGCGTCTCGTCGAAGGAATCCTCGAACAACTCGACGAAAAAAGCGACCAGACGACACTCTCGCAACCACGGTCAACGGATTCGTCACCCAGACCAATGGAGAACCGACGCGCGGACGTCGACGACGTCGAATACCTTTCGACGGACGAATTCGCTCGCGTGTTGGGTGTCGTCCTCCAACGTTTCGAAGGAAGGACTCGAAGGTCCGACGTCCGTGACTCAGCCGTCGACCTCTACTGGAACCGCTCGCACACCACTGTGGGCCTTCGAGTCGTCTCTGTCGTATCTGGATCCTCAGTTTCTGCTCAGGAGGTGCGTCCGATGGTGGACGGCAACACGAAACCCCGGGAGGGGCGAACACCGTCTGATCTCGTCGTGGTCTCGAATGGTAGCTTCGACGCAGATGCTCAAGAGCTAGCTGACGAACACGGTGTTCACCTGTGTAATGGAAACCAATTGGAGCAATGGCTCCGAATTGCTGGTGTCTCTGATGGCCTTCTAGCTGATGTACTCGAGCGAGGGAAGGAACGCGAGTTCGACATGGACGCTCGTATAGAAGAAGAACCAAGCATCCCACCCCAAGCCACGGACTTCGGCGTTCTTGAGGAGTTGTCGTCGTCATCAGCTTCACGACCTGAGATCGTGGACGGAGAGGACGAAACCGAACCACCGTCCGAACCTCCGCAAGGTGGTGCGGATGAGTCTCCGCAAGCAGGAGAGTTCGGCCGCCTCGGTGCCGACGAAAGCGAAGATGCAGACGGGGACGTGTTCGGTGACCTTCAGAAAAAGGTGAATGAACAAACAAATGATTCAAATTGACAAAGTGCAATTTCCAAACACATCAATGAATATTGGAAACGAATCTGACACACATCTCTGGAGGGTTGTATGACCGCGGCGTACAGTCGCGAGGAGACCACGGTCCCACTCCCTGGTGGGAGGTCTGTGACTATCGAGCCTGGGCAACCGTGGCCATCGGCGCATCGTGGTTCGCGATACAGTCTCGTGACGAGTGACGAGTTCCCCGAAGGGGCGATAAAGTGGGAGCAACGCGACCTCAATATCCATGCACGGCCTCCCGAGGGTCTTCGGGATGTGCTGAGGAGCCTCGGCAAAAAAGGAGGGCACGGGATCATTCGTATCACGGCAGGAGGTGAGGTTTTGACAAAGATCAAAGCCGACGACTACGTGAATGTCGATCAGGCGGTAGTGTCGTCGGGTTGGGTCCCTGTATACGTGGGTAAACTCACCGGAGAAATCGACTTTGGAGAAGTCGATCTGAACCCTTCAAAGCAGACAAACTCTGTTCGTATTTGGTCTGGATTGCCGTTTCACCACGGAGAGCGATGGTCGTTAGCGGAGGATAACGAACTTCACTGGCGGTGGAAAGATTACGACTTCACCTCAGCGTTCGACCACGACGAGTTGGTCGAGCAATACCGAACGTATCGACCCAGTGGTGGGCGACTGTACATCACTGAACTCGGTCACGTGTGGGGTAACGTTTCACTGGGTGACCTCTCCGGGAAACGAGCGAGGGATATTCAGAACGCAGTCGATACGTGGGTTACTGAGACTGAACGGCAAGGAAACACAGCTGCACGCCGCCTGGTAAACCGGCGGTTGTTGGTGACGAGTCAGACAGACGATCCGTCTGATGGCTTACTTCCGGTTCATCTGGGTCACATCTCAGAGTTCGACGGTGGGACGATACCACGCCCAGCCGTCGACGACGAGACGTATTTCAAAGTCGTCGGTCAGTACGAACAAGTGTGGGAGTGACCTGAGCTCCGTAACAAGATCTGCGGAGGAGAGACAGATCCTATCAACCATAGAGGTCAAATACTGGTCCCCCGCGTGTTGCGATTGTCACTTTTCCACTAACGGGGATATCAGAACAAGCTCGGGGCCGTACGAAGTTTCACACTATACTAATGAGCTGTTCTGAAAGCGAGTGGAGTTCGTCTACTTCGTCGATCGCAGATAGCCAGTGATCTGGGAGTTGAGCCACACCAAACCGGGCACCGGCGACTGCACCAGCTATCGCACCTATCGTGTCAGTATCGCCGCCACGATTGACGGAAGTCACGATTGCATCCTCAAGAGTCTCCTCGTAGAGTGCGTCGTGAAGTGCCGTTTGTAGTGAATGAACCACGTACCCTGACGTCTCCAGCGAGTCGATTGATTCGCCGCGTGAGATCGGGGCAAGGGCGTCAGTAAGTTCATCTGGTGCGTCACTGTCGACGTAATCGAGTGCCTCTTCCAACGGTGCATCAGCGTCGTCAAGCAAGCCAGCAATTGTGAGATTCAAAACGGCGCACCCCCACGTGCAGCGGGGGTCGGCGTGAGTGATTTGTGAGGACTGCCGACTTACTTCGACGAGTGCACCCCAGTCGTCGGCATACGGGATCGCAAGCGGGGGACATCGCATCACGCTCCCGTTGCCAGCGTTCATCCCCTCCGAACTTGCCTCCCAAACCTCTTGACCAGCTTCCTCCCACGTCGAACCCCGAGACAATCGGGTGAGAGAACGCCTCGTCATGCCCCCAATGTCGAATGGGCCACTGTCATACCAGGCGACGAACCGATCAGCGACGTCTGTGGGGTCGAATTCACCCTGCTCGACGAGGCTCCGCGCGATGCACAGTGCCTGCTCCGTATCATCCGTAGTCGTCCCAGCAGGCTGGTTCCACGTCCCGTACCCAATCATTTGGTCGAGCCGACCGTGCTCGGCCTTGATTTGTTCTGCAGACTCAAACTCCACTGGCCGACCAAGCGCATCCCCACACGAAAGTCCCAGTAATACACCAAGAACGCGGTTAGAATCCATGCGGCACTCAATGATGACAGTCCAGAAAAATGTACGGGAGAAACATCAATCAGTATGGCGAAACTGGCATTGATGAATCGCTAGACTTAGCTTGGTTTTACTGTGTCACCGACCGCTTGGTGCTGTGGATGACACACTTTAAGCGAATTTGAGAATTCATGGGACCAGATCCGCACACACGCCGCGACGCCATGCGTTCGCTAGATCGTCGGGGGCGTCTATACTAACCAATAAATTTACTGCTTTGCTCGGGAGTGTTGTTTAATTACAATTGGGCTTCGGTATATTCAATGAGTGATTGGCTCGTTCCACTAATACGCGCAAGTCGCTCCCGAATCACGTCTGCATCATCGCGCTCCCAGGTTGCAAGGTAGAAGGCCGAACCACCCATATCAAGATCGAACTGCCTCCCAATGACGTATGCTACTGCCTCCGCTTCGACCGTTCGGTTTCGTCGTCAACGCCGACGTGGGGGAGTGCATGAGCGTACTCGTGGACTAACGTCGACGCCACTGCTGCGTCACTATCTTGACGGAGTACCTCCACAATTGGGGATTCACCATCTGGTGATTCATGACACACGCCTTTCGCATCACCGTATCTCCACTCTTCATTCGGAACAAGTTCCACCTCAACACCTACATCCTCAGCAGCGCCCAGCACGGCCGGAAGAAGTTTGTCTGCGTCACCCCGCTCACAAGTATCGAGGCTTGGGGGGTCCTCACCTTCTGTCTGCGAGATATCGAACACCGGTGCTGGCCGGAAGCTAACCAAGCCCTTTGGCCACTCTTCGGGTGGGCTTTCGTCGTAGTCACAGTCTGTATTTTCGTGGTAGCCCAGTGAATCCCCACACTCAGGGCATTGTTTGGTAATGATTGGAACCCAAATCCAAATCGCACTCTCGACTCCCCTCACGTACCGATTGAATTCGTTCTGCCACGTTCGGTAGCCTGCGACTCTCGTTGCGTCTGGACACTGCTGTTTGATTAAGAGCGTGTTACGGTACGAGTAGTCGTGGAACTGGCTTTGGACGTCTAACCACGCTTGGAACTCCTCGCTCGTCTGAGCGTCGTCGACGGCTTCTGCGAGGTCGTCGATCCACTCGGTAATCGTGCTGTGCATCTCGTCGTGTCGGTTGTCAGAACCCGCAAACGACACCGAAGACTCATCGGTTGTAGACATCAGTTACACACGACGCATCTCTTAGGAAATGCCCCGCACCCAAGTGGGGCTAATAAAAATCTCAGTTGTCGTCTATTGTGCAATCACTGACTCGACTACAGAGTCTCACCGTCATGTTTTTCGTCGTAATGGCTCGAGAAACCTCCAGTCGTAAACCACCGAATGCCGAGTCGTGCTGCTGCAGTTGGCTCGGGATACCACCCAGCATCGAACAATACGTGTAGGAGTCGTAGCTCGTAGGAATCCGGGGCGAGTCTCGTTTCGGCCATGAGTAAATCCAACGGGAGATGTTGCTCATGCAATTGTAAGGTCTGGCGAGTTGGGTCCGAGTTGAGTTGGGTTATTACACCAGGTCACGCGGATGTCAACGTATCAGTGTGCACATCCGAGACTATATTGTGTTCTGAAGGGAGTTGGTTTACTTTCAGTCTACAGACCACCTTTTTGTAGCACTAAGATAATATCCAGATATGACTGAGACAATACTCAAAGAATCCCGTTCCAGTGAAACTGTGCTATCTGACGCTGGTGAACGAACACTCCATGTCGGGCGAGACCGCCCTATTCGAATCAGTTCGGGCCATCGGATTCTCCACCATGAGGGGAAGTGCTCCCGACCACATGGCCATAACTACGAGATATCGGTCACAGTCACGGGAACACTAACGGAAGAGGGATGGGTCGTCGACAAAGGGGATATCACGAGTATCATCGACGAGTGGGACCACCGTTTCCTTCTGGAAGAGGGCGACCCACTCATTGAGGCATTTACTCAGTCAGGAGATGGCGACGCGGTTGTCGTCCTTGATCATTCCCCGACAGCGGAAGTGATGGCTGTCGTTCTCGAAAAACGATTGCTTGATTCGCTACCGGACAACGTCTCCGACGTCTCCGTAGAAGTTGCCGAGACGAACGAACTCTGTGCTGTCTTCTGACCGAACCGGGTAATTCAGACGGTGGTTCGATTAATTCTCAACCGCAATACGACGACTGTGCTCTCCCAATCAATGTCACGGTCTAATGGTCATAGACACGGCGAATAGTAGTGAGTAGTTTATCGTCCATTTCATCTATCAGTTCAATGTCTCGTTCGTCTATTGTGAACATCACTGGGCCCTGTGCTCGTGTCGACACAACCGTTCCATTTTCCGTTACCAACGTTCCCGGGCGGTCTTGTGGAAGATCAACCCCTCGCTTCAGGTACTTTGTCTCAGTTTCGTCATCCCAATTGCAGAGTACAACTCCACCCTCGTCACTCTGTCTGGCATCTTCACTGGGATAATACGGAAAACTGTTGTAGAGGACTCGTTGTCCGTACAGACAGTACAATCAGCCTATCCACTAATTAATTATTTAAAGTCACATCCCCATTCTGGATGCCTTCCACTCAACTGAGGCAAATAAAACAAAGTTGCTGCAACCTCACAGTTACTGAATCAGCTACGTATCTCAACCTGCAAAGTGGTGCTAAATTGAAACATCAAACTTAGGTCGATCTACCAGATCTTAGAGTACCTCCTCAACTGCTTCCGGAGAGATAACCTTGTAGCCAGTGTCTGCCGCGTCGTCAAGAAGTCGACTGCAGAGTGCTAATATTTGACGTACATTTCCTTGAGACCGCTGGAGGATCATGTCCAAACTCTCTTCTGTAAAGGGACGAAGATTTGCCTCATTCTCCTCAGACACGCGTTCTAATGCGAGGTAGTCGTCAATGAGGTCATATAGATGGTCACTGGTCAGGGGCTTGAGTGTCACTTCTTGGCCGATACGTTCACTGAATGCGTGATATTCGCTCATGACGTCCTGCCAAACTTCGGGCGCACATCCGAAGAGCAAGCAGAGTCCAGAACTATTCTGGTCCATTAAGTGTCGAACACTGTTGAGTGTCGCCTGCTCGTACTTTGCAGATAGACGGGCGATACTCTCGAACTCGTCCACGAAGACGAAGACTGCTGTGTAGCCAAGTTCGAGGAGCATATTCTTGAGTGCGGTGAAGGCCCGAACGCCCATCGTGTCATCGTCGAGCGCACTGTGAATCTCCATTTCTTTGCGCTGCTCGTACCGAATCCCTTCGGCAGTGAGCCACTGCCAAGCGTAGAGGTTCGTATCTTCGTAGATCATATGTACCATCGCCCGGGCGAAGTCAGCGAATTTCGTAATCTCGCTTAATTGCCTGATTGCCTCCGGAATAATTTCTGGAAGTAGGACGTCGCCCTCATTGATGAGTGAGCGCATTTCTGCTGCCCCTTCAGGAGTCTCATCAGTACATTCTCGAGTGATTGATGCCAGATACTCGTATGCTAATCTCTGGAGATGGCTATATCCGAGATCATAGACGAACTCGTGGTAGATATCGATAAAGCCCTCTCCCGGTTGTGCAACATAACCGACGATCACATCGTCACGGTCTCGAAGCAGTGAACGGGTGTATTTCAGTGTATGAGACTTCCCATTTCCATACTTACCAGTGACCACGAGATGTTTCGATTTCCCAGTCGACAGTACAGAAGAGACTGTCGAACTGATCTTTTCCGAAACATGACTCTGTCCACAGAATATCTCGGGGTTTTCGGCTGGCACTGGACTATATGGGAATGGGTTCCCACTGAGGCCGTATTGTGAATAGTCTCGCTGCTGGTCTGTGATGTTGAAGTTGCTGGACATTAGTGTGTCTCCTGCTCAAATGTGATATCGCGGTCGTGGACCGCGAGGTAGTAGTATTTCTTACCGTACAATTCGACGCCTGCCATGACCCGCTGAGTTGACTGCGAAGTCGTGATCAGCGAGCCCTCGTCAGCGAGTTCGATTTTTTTGATTCCGAGTGTTGCATCCTTCGCAGCAGTATCCATCGGTGCGCCAGAGAGCTCAAGCTTCCCAACGTTCTGCTGGCAAAGCTTAAGAACCGCCTCGTCGAAATCACGTCTCTGACACCCAATTCGTTCGCAGATTTCTTCTCGGAGTCGAGGGATCGAGAGGTAACGTTGACGCAAGTTGATTCCTGCAGTCTGTTCGAGGTTGTCGTAGGTGTCTAACAGAATGAAGTGGAAGTTACTCGGGATTTTAGCCTCATTGGAGAGATAGTATTCTCCAGAGAAGGCATTTCGCTGAACAGTTCCAAGTCGTTCGGCCCAATCACCAACGATCTCGATGCCGGTCTGGTTGAACGAGTATGGTGCGAATTCCTGTGTCTCCTCGAGGTGTTCTAACAATGTATCGAGGTCAGCATATCCGACCTCTTCGAGCGCTTGGATGAATGCACCGTAGTGTGGGCTTCGAGCCGCGAGAATTGAACTCACTTTTTTCCAGTTTTCTGCACGAATAGCATCTAAGAACGACTTCCCAATGCCTGTCGTTGTATAGGTGAACTCGTCACCGTCCTCGCTCTCTAATAACAGCGATATTCTTGTCGCTTCGAGAATCGTTTCTCGCGCTCTACGGTGGTTTACGTCGAGGATGTCTGCAAGTTCTGCTGTTGACTTGTATTCGTCTTCGCAGCCGTACGTGAGTTCCACAAGCCGGCTCATTGTAACGGGGCGGATAGTCGGCCGCTCGTCGCTCATGTAAGCCTCCGGACTTGTTGTTTTGCGGTCTCATACGCACTTTGAGTCAAATCGTTACCTTGGAATCTAAGGTCAAGATAGTCTTCGATGTTACGTCCTGATTCAGCAACATACTGGAATCGGCGTAGCTCTGTTGCCAATGCCCAGAGGTTGTGTTGAACAAGTGCGGACCGGTCCTCACGGATATCGTCCAGCGTCCGGTTGCCACAAATAGGACACGGACACGGGAGTCGCTCCAATTGCTCGATATCCTTTAAATCTTCACCACCAAACCCAGGTATCAGATAATTTCTGTGTCCCGCACCGCGAATGAACGCCGACGAATCAAAACTGTCAACACCCAGATAGAGGAGTAGTGGTTGGTAAGTCAACCCACCAAGGCCGTACACGTGGAGGTGTTTGTCTGTCGCAGTTCGCGCAGCCAATATCAGCTTTGTGACCTTTTTATAAGATGCCCGAATTGGTACCATGCTACCGAGTGCATATCCATCGAAATCACCATATTTGTCCAAATGGGCAATACAATTCCTGACAGTCTCCGGGTCGTATCCATGCACACTCGCGATTAACAGTGCGTCACCGGAGTGATGGTCACTCGCTTCCAACGCATACTCGATGCTCAGGTTGATACGCCGTTGGTTTTCTTCCGTACGGTTATCGCGTGACAGTGGCAAGTCAACCGTACCGTAGATGTCAGCATCGAGTGTTCGTTGTGCTTGTAGAGTTTTTTGTGGGGACGTGTCAATCTCGTTTGAAGCGAAGGCGAACCCTCCACTGTCTGCGAATACAATCGTCCGTTCGGGAACACACATCTCCTCTCGAAGTGTTCGACCATTCGCTATCCGTTCCCACAGTGGTGTCCGATTACGTACTGCTCGTGTGTTGACCATCGCTGCCGGGAAATCCGGTATCGAATCCACATAGGGTGGTGTGTTGTCTTTTGACCGTGTTCCGATATTACGAACCGGAAATAAGACAGGTGTGTTTAATTTCCCGCGAGGGAGTTCGAGTGTCCGTCGTCTGTATAGCATACCTCATACTTGAATAGACAGTCGGCTACTTAGAATGGTACCAAAATTGAGAAATATCTAAAAGAAATCAAACGTGACTGACTAATATTGTTCGAGTGCCGCTTGAGTCGGTTCTTCTTCTACTTCTCGACACAGTGTCTCGATTAGTTCGGGGGTTAATACCTCGACATCACCAACACGTCGCGCGAAGTTTTTCAGGTACAACCCTTTCAGACCGACAACAATTGTACCGTGATTCTTGGCGTCTTCTGTTCGGGCGGGAACAGACACGATATTGTCGAACTGCTCGTCCACAATCTCACGATTGAACACGACTCCAATCTGGTCTGCAGGGATACGCCGTACCATCGAGTCGATATCGATACTGTTGTAGTAATCTTTCCCCAGGGTGAAGAATACGACGTCGTAGTCACCCTCGTCGACTACTTTCTCTAAGTCAGACCGGATATGCAGTTTTGAGGACCGGTCACGAATTTCGGCGACCCTCATCGAACTGAACGTCACCTCGTACGGAGGCAACGGTTCGTTCTCAGAAACCAACCCGAAACCAGCACTGATGAAATACCGTTCCACCTCGTGCCCGTCATCTCTCAGTTTCCGTACTGCTTCTCGAACAAACTCCTGTTGGCGTCCAGTGTATAGGTCACGCGCTCCGATAGCGGGGACGTTATCCTTGGCTAACAACTCCTCTCGCGAGAATTGGATCGTCTCCGCTGCGTCGAATACGGGCGCACCATCCGGGAACTCCTTACTGCCCGAACATTGGTCGACGACAAGTATGTTGAGTCCATCAGCGGGATTCGCTTCTGGAGCGTGTGGGATGAAGTCGTCACCGACGACATAATCCTCTCCACATGTTTCGAGGACGTTTCTTCGAAGTGCAGGCGAATCGGCAAACGTGTGTAACTCACAGGAGGTCGATTCGACTGCCTCAGTGGCTTCAGAATCGATATCACCATCTGGCGTGACGAGGAACAGATGTTGGTACCGCTTCGCCTCTTCTTGCAGTTTCTCTGCCATCCGACTTCGTGAAAACGAGACACTGGAGTTCGTTTCCGTCCACCACTCAGTGACGCCCGAAGCGTCGAAAACACCAATTTCAGCGACAGGCAGGTCATGGACGTGTTGCCAGAAGCCAGGTTCCTCGCTTCGGAGGTACTCTTCGATTGTCTCGTATCTACTGAGACTAGCCGATCCCTGAATCGCGACGAGAATTTTCGGAATTGCGTCGGTGAATTCGTCGTAGAAGCGGCGGGTGTTGTGGAATCCACGGCGACGGTTTCGGTCGTTCCCACGGAAGATGCAGACTTCAATTTCGTGCTCCTCGCAGATTGGACAGTTACATTTCTCCCATGGGCGTTCGGCGAGCGTTCGCTGGTACGCCTCGAGTAAATCGTCGTCACCAACCCACGTCGCATAGTCCTCAACAACAGCCCAAATCTCATCGTACGGAGTCGAATCGGCGTCTGGGAGTATGGCAGGCGTCCGGGGGAACTCCGCAAATTCGTCTGCTGCAGTGCTCAGCAGGTCGTCATACTCAGCGAATTCGAGTGGGTCTTCTGGGTCGTCCTTCCGCAGGAGTTTCACGATCCTCCCTCTCAGGTCGTTGCTGAAACTGGCATGTAGTTCGTGAGCGACATCGTCCAGGTCATCACGAAGGACAGTTTCGATGTCCTGGAGACGCGACTTGTCATACTGATCGTCGTGGCGGTGTTCGCGGAGATATTCCTGAGTTTTTGGAAGAATTGTCGCTGCCTTCTCGTGCCACTCATCGACCGCATCAGTGATCGACTCTTTATCATTATAGGCTCGGAGCGCAACGAGGGTTTCTCGCCCACGGAGCGACGTCTGGATGGCCTCGTCTAACGAATCGTGAGTCGAGGGATACCGAACACGAATTGCATCGTACCGCTCGCCATGATCGAGGCGATAGTTGTCACCGCCCGTCCACGCCGAACGAAGCATACTCGCGCTGTCGAAGCTCGTCATCCCCGACCGCCCGACCATATCGAATCCTTCCGTCTTCGCGAATCCGAAGACGTGTGTGTCGATTCGACGGGTATGTTCGCGTTCGAACGCTTTGACGGACTTCCCAACGTTTTTCACTATCTTTCGGACGTCGTGGATTGGACTACCTGCGACGCCACCGATCCCGACGTAGTCGTACCCAATCCCAAGGACGTTCTCGAGGGCTTCGACGTAGGAGTCGGGGTCCCAGCCCTGGATGGCAACCATCAACCGGAACGAGTAGTCACCATTGTGGTATAAGTCGTACATCTCCTGAGCATTGTCGAGCGTGAGTTTGTACCGGAATGCCGCATCGTCTTCGCGATACACTGCACGCGGGTCTTCGTTTAACTCAGCGAGGACATCATCGACATTACCCTCGAAATCAGACTGTGTAAAAGGACTAACCGCATCATCTGTGCGAATACTCTTCTCGTAGTCGTCGACGTAGCTCGGCCACTCGTCGGGCCACTCGTCGACCATCAAGTCGACAGCCTCAGTAAGGTCGTCTGGGATGTCGGACTTCGAAAATCCACCACTAAAGGCGCGTTTGTCGAGATAGAGACGACCTTTGTCCTTTCCGGACCCTAATACGAGGTGGTCGATAGTAACCCCGGTGGAGACACACATCTTCTCATAGAAATCCAGCATCTCTTTGTTGTCATACGGGGGAAACGGGAATTTTTTGTATCCCCACGCCCCGCAATCACTGATTGTCGGGAGCCACTCCGGGACCGACAGTTCGGGGTCATCGTACACGCCGTATTTGAGCAATCGCTTTAATTTGCGTTGTGACTGTTCGACTTGTTCACGTGAAATCAGTACCCCGTCGATAGGAGTATTATCGTATTCGAAAATATCCCAGATGTAGTCTTTTTTGCGCGCTTGACGGTCGAGTGTAGAGAGTTCGTCGTGCTCGAAATCGTAGCCAGCATCGACGCAATCGTCCCATTCTGGAACATAGAATCGCACAGATTAGATCACCTACCTAGTCATAATACCATCTCACCTTATGTATGTCTCTTTCTCTTTCCTGGGTTGGCAACCATTATAAGAGGAAATATCAGAGGAATCTATAAATATTATTTAAAGAGCACGAGCTGGCCTACCGACAGCGGGTCTAGACCCACAAAACTGGAATTTGTTACAATTAATTTATAATATTAGTAGCTATAGCGAGGATAGCGTATTGATCGACCACTGGTGAGACGACAATTTCCTTACTTCGCTCATCGTATCTGATAAGACCATGATCGGCCATCCTAGGAAGGTGATTCTGGATGAGACTGTTGTATGCAGATTCATACTGACTGGTAGTCACGCTGCTTGGAGGTGTACCGGTTTCAACGCCGCGAATTACTCTCGTGACGTGCCGAACACTGACTCTCGTTCCGCATTCAAACAGCGAGAGGTAACGGACTACGAGTAACCGACGTCGGTTGCCTAGCAAACTGAAGATATCGACCTCACTTACGTCATCTACTCGAAGACTCATATCCGACGGTCCCTCGATTGAACGGGCAGTCTACTGTGAATTTCTAGAAGTAACGGTACTACTGAAATAGTCCAATTCGTATTTTTCTGGATGGTCATTGGTACGCCTCCACCCGTTGGAGGCGTCAAAAAACCCCCATAGAAATCTGATGGATACCCGATCCGATTTTTCATTGATCTTGATACATAACAGCGATTATCGTGCTGAGTTTCATGAATTCGTGCACATGTTTGTAATATCTGAATTTATAATTGTATAGGGAAATCATTTTTGGGAGAGAAACATAACCATTCTGTATGAAAGAATTACGTGCTGAGAACGCAACTGGAACAGTTACGATGTACAAGGATAGCAAAGGGTATGGATTTTTATCAACGCTAGATGTGAAAGATGGCGGGACTACCGATGTATTTTTTCACATTTCGGATATTAGTGGTGACAACTTAGAAGAGGGGTGGCGGTTTGAATTTGATGTATACTCCACCAGAAAAGGCTTCCACGCCGAAAACCTTGACATTATCAAGAAAGGTTCGGAACAAGTTGAATCTTCAGTAGACGAACGATTCTTGCGTGCCCGTGATTCGGAGTATGATGACACAAAGTACAGTGGTCGAACAAAGAAAAGAAAAGATGAGCCAAATGAAGAAAATGAAGATAAAGACAGTAAATCGCCATTCAAA
Organism: Haloferax sp. YSSS75; assembly: GCF_046764215.1. Classification (GTDB taxonomy): domain Archaea; phylum Halobacteriota; class Halobacteria; order Halobacteriales; family Haloferacaceae; genus Haloferax. The sequence goes on along the minus strand of NZ_CP177207.1, from coordinate 204,552 downwards.
GACGACATCACTGGCAGTAAGAATGATTTACTATAGATAGTATAGTATCTAGGACTTAGTGATTTCCAATTGTAATAGTGTGACGATGGGATATCAGTTGGTGTTGTTATTGGAAATAAATATATTGTAGCATTACTCAATTCAGATGTTTGATATTCAGTGTCATCCTTTGAATTTGATCTAAAATTGATTCCAAAGTCAATTCAAGCACTTCGCCCAGTCAATTCTCCTGGCCTAATAGTTCAACAAACACTTCTTCGAGACACAAAGTCGCCAAATGGCTCACCGCGTCAGTCGGGTCAGGACCAGCTAACTCGTCGAATGGGACAGGCGAATCGAACCACGCTGTGTGAAATAGGCACAGGTTGGCTATTTGTCCATAGATTAGAGATGGTACCGGTGATATCTCATACCTGAAGGACTGGCTGAAAATAGACCCACAGACGGTGTAAGTGATGTTTTCTTATAGCCGATGGGAGCTGTCGACCCACCACACACCACCTTACAACCATCAGTATCTTGTTCAATTTGTTTGTGGAGGTGTCCCAGTGCGAGCGCATCAAAGTTGACACCACAGTGCTCACGTGCCCACCGAAGCACGTCACTGACAGTACCAATTGCGCGGTTTGATGAAGAAAACGGCTGAACCGACTGATGTATAGTTAAAATTGAATATTGATTATTAGATCGAGTTCCTTTCAATAGTGCTGGCTCCCACTCAGATTGCCGGATGAAATCAACCCCATAGAGGTCAAGATGTCTTCCGACCTTGGCAGGGGTAGTAGACAGGTGGGTTGCAAGCCCGTCCCGTTCGTATGTTTTCAGTATCTTTGTCCCCTCTTTACGCTCATGATTGCCCAGAATGTAATAGAATGGAATGTTTACTGATCGTAAATACGAAAGCTGTTCGCGACACGTCGAAGAAAGTGACTCAGAGATACCATGGCGGTCGTTATGAAACAAATCACCCGAGTGAAAGACAGCATCAACGTTTTTCCCTACTGCGAACTCGATAGCACGTTTGAAACCTGGAACACCTTCGGTTGCTTCGACTCTAAAATTCAGGTGAACAATTCGAACAGCCAGAGTATCACCATTTCTAGCGGTGCTGGCTGCGAGTTTCCATGTCGTCGTTCGGCGTAGAAAACTGTTGAATTGCCTATGGAGGATACGAACCGAAACTTACAGATTCCAAGAATGAATGGCAAATCATTCGCTCGATGAACGGACGCCAACGATGAGTCGCTAACTGAACTACCTTGTTTTGCTGAAATATTATGTATGCAGGAAAACTATTCCTGAGCTAGATGGGAAGAAAACGAATCACAGCGTACGAGGATGCGGGTGAAAAAATGAAACTGGTAATCGATTACTGTGCTCGATACGCGGTCGTTCCGCGGAAGAGCGATGACCCGCATCTTCCGAGTCCCTGGGAGGGAGTACCTGCTAATGAGGTCCAACAGGGCATCCTTGAGAAGTTCGGAGCCAAGGTCTCTAATGGAACTCCGACATATGCTTGGCAACGATTGGGTGCAGATAACGACCTCGAGGGTGCACTGAAATTCCTACAAGACCGACGGGAAGAGATCTTAGAGAACGGTGATAAGTAGACCTACGTTCTGGTTTTTCGGACTTATTGGTTTGGCTGAACTACCACCTCGCTATTAGAGATCAGCTGGTTGCTTTGGAACTATTCTCACCTCAGTATCGACGCAACATATCAGATAACTTTTGGCCTCATGCCTTTCAAGAATACGCGGCCACTGTCGCTCAAAGTAACCGTTTTCGTCCGTCCTTCTTTCTCTGTTATCACCAAATTTTCTGATTCCAAACTATCGACGTGGCGAGCAACTGTACTCTTTGATTTGTCGAGTTCACTAGCAATTTGGCTTATCGACAGGGGTGTGTCTAACTCCGACAATTCACTGAGTAATTTTGTTTCGGCGTCTGAGACGTTTCCGCGAAGATTTAGACGTGGAATACGACGGACGCTACTATCGATATCGCCCACTTGGAGTACTGTATCGATGTAACTCTCGTTCGTGAACGTAGCGACTGTCAATGGCAAAAGGATCTCGCGCGCGCCTCCACCGAGGATGACGATAGTTTCGCCTTTTGATGCCTGCATGAGGTCGGCACAATACAGGGTTGTTTCGATGAAATCTGTATAGGGTAGATATTCTGACTTCAGATCAAGACTAGGGACGACCTGAGTCAGAACCTCTTCTACTTCGTCGAAGGCGTCTTCACCTCGCTCAGAACCGTTCGCCGGTTGTAACAAGATCACTCGGTCGTCCTCGTCGAGACCCATGCTAAGCACAGGCCGAACGACACGCCGACTGTCAAATCCTAAGGGGGCGAGATAGGTTCTCATATCTGCAGATTGGATATTCACCTTGGTTACTGTTCCGAATTAGTGCAACAGTTGGTATGATTTCCGCACACAAATTGAGGTGGTACGGACACTTATCGCGAGAGATCTAGTCTGTCTTCGCCGAAATCATCCCAAACCACTGCAATTGTCATCGATCTGTTGCACTTGCGATAACTATATGACAAATCGCAACAGACTTGACAATTGCTCGCACAGTCCGCAATCGGGTGACATCCACCCATTCGCGGTAGTGATATCTCTGCTCTGCCAATTGTCATTGGCACGACAGGTTTATGTAACCGGGGGTGAAAGTCCCATCCGGTCGCATTCACTCGAAAAGGCCTGAAACGGCTGATTCGGCATAGCTACTGCTATGTTGAGGATGCGAGCGCCGGCGTCCATCCCACACTCGACGCCAACAAACGATTCCCAAGCGAACCATGCAAGACCCACCCGACCCGCCCGACTCAGAAAGCCCCACACTCGCGGATTTCATCGGAACACGAGACTTCGTCTTCGTACTCCGAGACCCACAACTCGCGAAGACCGGTTCACAAGCACGTGCACAACTCCGTTCGTTGCCGTTTCTCGCACAGTTCGGCCTCGACCGAGTCGCCCACCCCGGTATCTACGATAATGGGTTGCGACTTGTCGAATACGAACTCCTCCCGAACGAGAACTTGCGAGCGAACGGAGTTGCCGACGTCGAATTTCCACTGATTCACTATGTCAGCCAAGAGATGCTGACTGAAGAATTACGGGATGATGAGAGTGTCTACGACGAGCAAGACGTCGTTCGCCGATTGCTTCGGAAGCGGCCCGACGGTGTGCCGTACGTAATCGTCACTGACACGAGTACCCCAAAGATGCCACGCCATACCCGAAAACCGGGTAAATCGTTTGTCGACGAGTTCGAGTGTACCGTCGTCGAGTACAAGGGGTTACTGAAGCGGTATCTCCAGTACAATCTCGACTCGGACCTTCCGCTATCGTCGACACAGAATCTGTACTTCCATCAGATTTCGGCCCACCACAAGCGGTTGGGTCTCGATGCGGGCTCAATCCCCGATCTCTTCGACTACACACAGCTTCCAGCGGACAGTCCAGCCTGGGATCCGATTTACTATCTCATCCGCGAGGATGTCGACCAGGTTCTCGAAGATTACTCCGAGCGTATCCGCGAGGCACTCCGTTCGTGGACCGAGCGAGGCCCGACACAGAAGATCGCGAACAGCATGCTGGACATGCTTGAACGGGTGGATTACGAAGAAGAACGCCTTGACGCATACCGATATCGCCATCAGGAGGAAACATGAGCACGAAATTCACACCGGCCAGTTCTAAGCCGGACAAACTACTCACCGGGTTCATCTCGGTGCGAGCACCGGAACTCAAACACATCTACAACGCCATCCAAGGCCCGACCTCCGTCTCCGAACTTACGAAGAAGTTCGGGAAGCCGACTAGCGGCGGAGTCGAAACCGATCACGTCGAAGAGACGGTTCGGTTCATGAACGCGGTCGACTTGGTCGAGAGTCCCTCGGGAGACATCAGGGACACTGTCGAGCGCATCAACGAGCGCCACCTCGTTGGGTTACCGTTCGAAGCACGACTCCTGTACCACTGCAACCAACAGGGGGGACGGCAAACACACTTCGCAGCAGTTTATCGAGCTCTGTTGAACGAAGGAACCCGAACTGTGAACGGAGACCGTGACAACCTCCGCACTATTCTGAAGCGTGAGACTGACTACGATTTCAGTTGGACCGACGAGAAGATCGATATGTGGGTGACGTTGAGCGAACAACTGGGACTGATCATCGAGTCCGAAGACGACATTACCCTGAGTCCCTGTCGGGCTCTGATACACGATGCACTCGCCCTCGCTCCGATGAGCTCTGACGAGAAACCGAATTACGACGACGCCATCACCAAGAATGGGGAATTCCGTCGTGCACTCGATTGGATCAACGATAACCTGTTCAGTGTCTACGAAGAGCGCTCGGGAACGCCCCGTGTTCACCCAGCAATCGCCGACGTACTGCGCAACATGGAAGATGACGGCGTTATTTCGCTATCGAGTCCCGGTGACTCACAGAACGCGGTCAAAATTCCACCGGAGGATCTCAACGAAGACGTTCGAGGGAACCGACGTGATGTGACCCGCATCTCGATTCATTCGCACCCGGACGAAACGGCCTACCAGTACCCCCTCACGCAACACCTCACCCAACAATGAGTCAAGACGCTCAACAACTCTCGGCTGCTAGCGAGATGCCGTGCTACTGGGACGACAACCCAGTTGACCACTTCATCACCTCGGAAGCACACACGGCGACCAAGACACCCGAACAGTTCAAAGAAACCCACGTCGACATCGACCGAATCTGGGCCGATACGCTGACTCCCCTCGGCGTTTCGGGTGACTTTGTCACCCAGGAAGACGTACTCGAATCCATCACGGCGTCCAACCTCGACGACCCGAACCGAATCTTCATCGTTCGTGGTGAACCCGGTTCCGGGAAGAGTCAACTCTGTGAATGGACGAAGTACCAAATCAACGGCTTTGGTGAAGACGACGACGGTATCGAGGACTACGTTGCGCTTCACGTGTCCCGAAGCCAGACTCAGATGGAGCAGATTATCGACGTCCTCACTGACCCTCTTGATGTAGACGTTGACGTAAAGAACATTCAGGGAAGCGACCCTCGCGATTTGGCCGAACCTATCGCAGGGCTTCTCCGTGGGTACTGGTCTACCAGTCTGCTCACGGATGAAGAACTTCGTGAACTCACCGAAGAGCGTGACGACGGTACGGACCTTCGTGATATATTCGCCAAGAATATTCAAGACTACCAAGAAGCTCTCGAATCCCGTGACGACAATCCTGACTTCAAACTTCTGACGGATGATGATTACCGCGATCTGCACCTGAAGCTGAGTTTCGGCGATAAGTTACGCGAGGAGAAGGAGTTGATTTTTCCGGCTCTGAAGAACCAGGCTCATGAGTATCTCTCGAACAACCTCGTTGGTAACTTCAAAGAGCAACTACAGGAGTACTCTGAACTGTACCAAGAGAAGGGTATTCGACCGGTCCTCATCTGCGAAGACCTAACAACATTCTCTGTTCTGAAGGAGCAACTTCTCGACCACATCTTCGAACTGAGCAGTAGCCACTACGACATTGTCCTCGGATGGACAATCGGGTGGGAACAGGAAAACATCGACGACGCGATGGCTCACTCGGATGCGGCCACGTACATGAAGGGTAGGTCTGAAGGGTATCTGACAATGAGCGATGAGAATGGCGCGGCTTACTTCCTCGACGACGATGTCTCCGTCGAACTCACTCGGTCGTACCTCAATGCAATCAAGCGCCACTCCACCTCCGAACCAGCGCCCGACGATGTCGAAGACGCCTTCGACGGATTGTACCCATTCAACGAGCGGTTCGTTCACGTCGCCTACCGTCAACTGAACGATGAGGGTAGTGACAGCAAGACTCCGCGGCTACTCCTCCTGCGGGTCGTGAAACACTGCCTGAAGTCGTCTTGGCCACCTTACGAGGCGATGAAGTCGAACGCCAACGTGAACACCCCAACTTTCGGGATCGACATGAAGTACGACCAGATCTATCTGGACCTTAGCCGCTGGTACGGTGTTCCTGTCGAAGGGGGTGTCGGCGTCAAGGTCGGTATCTTCGAGACCTTCGGAATCGACCTCCCTGACAGCGACGTGGCACCAGTGAAGGGTGACTACGTCGTGTTCGATAAGGGCAAGGGGAGTGCCGTCCTCGGCAAAATCAAGAACCCACCAACGCCGAAGCACGAGACCGGTGAGGACGAGGACGACCAGGATGGCGATGAAGAAACTGGTGGAGACGATCAGGATGACGGTGAGACCGACCTCGACGAGGAAGATGACGACGTAACCGTCATTGACGAACCTGAACTCTCAGAAGAGGAGCGTGAGTTTGAGCGCAAATATCAGGAGTTTCAAGACTGGATAAAAAACGGCGAAGAGTACCCCAGCTCAGACACACTCCACGACGGTGCAGTCGAAGTCCTCGAACGCTGGCACGACCCAACTCGTCTCGGTAACCCGAACGCATCGACACGTTCCGCAAGTGCAATCTACTACGCACGCGGTGACAACCTCCCCGTGTCGATTCAGGGAGACCAGCAGCGACAGGCAAGCATCGATATCGAACTTGAGTGGGGCGTAGAACACGCCGACCTCTACACCCCAATGCTCGAGTACGGTCTCTTTGGGCTGTTCGACACCAACGATACCAACTTCGACCGACTACGGGCGTGGGCCGATACCAACGTCGCGCAGTTCAAGCGTGAAATGCGCCAGGAGGTCGAAGACTGTCTCCCCGAAGGACTCACTATCAAGAAAACGCTCGTGCTGGCACAGTTCTTCCTTGTCAACGCTGCACAGGGGAAAGAGGTCGAAGGCGATGAGATTCCCGCTGAACTTGTCTTCGAAGAGTACGATACAAATCAGTCGTACGGGAAACCGATCGTCGAAAACTTCGACCGAAGTAGTGCGTTCAGTCAAGCCTTCAACAACCTATCCAAGCGCTCGAGCGACATCAACGACCTCATTGAGGGCTTCTTCCTCCTCAAGTCGAACGTCGTCGACTACGACCGTCTGGCAGAAGCCCGGCGAGAGGTCGCTGCCGACTTCGAAACTCACGTCGACGACGCGATGATGATCGATGCGGGCGACCTACCCGACGCGTATAAAATCGGCTCGACTCGCAAACAGGCGAAGACAAAAGTCTCGACGCTATTCGGTTATATATCCGACTACGCGGCCGAACTTCAGCGACTCACTGCCGAGGAAGACGCTTCGCATATCCAGTCCGCTCTCAAACCCGTTGAGCGATGGTACGACAGCAGTCACACGGTCCACGACCTTGCTGAGTGGTTCGAGACGCTATACAAGTGTGCCGGTGTGATGGACCTGACCATCAAACCGACCTACGAGGAAGCCTTCGAGACCCTCACTGACTCACCCGAAGACGTGAAGCTCACGTCCTTCGGGAAGGACGTCAAGCGGTTCCAGAGCATGGACGATGCGACCGGCGTGACGCTCGTCGCTCGATTGCACGACTTCGCTCGCAGTCGCCACGAGCAGCGTGCGTGGAAGATATACGAGGCGTTGGATTCACTCATCAGTGCCCTTCAGGGCCAAGAACACTCCACTGGGGCCGACCTCGAACACAGAATCAAACAACTCAGCGAGTACGCCGAGTACGAGCAGAAACGGCAGGAAATCAACAACATCACAGAGGATCTGTAACAATGTCCAGCACTCAGTCGTTACCCACCGTCGTCCAGGCTCTCGAAGACAAGGCCAAGAAACACAAGCAAGCGGAGAACACCCAGTTCCACGTCTCGGTCGCCCGGCACAACATCCGCGAAGTAAATCGCGACCTCGACAAACTCATCTCGAGTCTTCGGGATCTTCGGTACTACAAGACGGTCCTTGAAGGTGCCTTCGATGGTTCGGCACCGACAATGACCGGTAGCGCCTCACAGGCCGCAAAAAAGGCTATCGAGACAACGCAAGACGACTTACTGGGTGACATCCAGAGTAACGAGATGGACGACGACGTTGATCTCGAAGAAAGCGGGGGTAGTGGTAACCCGGAAGTCCAGCTGACTCCCGAAGTTGAGAAACAAATCGGACATATTCGGTCGGCGAAACGTCAGGTCGACAACGTCACCGAAACTATCGAGAGTCGACTCAAGTCGGAGCGAAAAGAGTGGAGTAAGAAGGTTAGTGCGGCCGAAGAACTGCAGAAGATTCTCGGGGGGAAAAACACTGACTTCTCGCGCACGCTCAACCGCATGCACCAACTCCTGACTCGAGAGTTGATGGATTCGAGTGGGTCTGCATCGAACTTCGTCAACCAGTGGAAGAGCGCCGTCAGAAACTGGGAGCAGCATCAGTCACTCCAGAGCTTTGACGACTTCCAGGCGAAACACAACCTCTCGGACTCGACCATCGAGGACGTGAAGACGCTCAGCAAGTCCCAAAAACTCACACTGGCAGATGTCTCGCTTGATTCTCTCAAGGAGATGAAGCGCGTCGATGAACTCGAATCGGCCGTTGAGCTGAGTCTCTAACAATGAAGGACCCCGTCGCCCACGCCGAAAAGATGCAGGAGGCTTACCACGACTACTTCATTGGTCGTGGTGGGCGCGCGGCACGTAGCGTCGCCAATCGGCTCGTCGAGGGTGAGGACGATCTGACGGGAATACGCGGACCGTATCTCCAGGCACTGGACATCCCGAACTGGAGTACTCGCTCGTGGAACGCCTTTGCCCGGTCGGTACGCCTCGAACCACACATCCGTCGTGCCTTCTCGCAAATCGGTTTCGAGCGATTGTACGACTTCCAGGAGCGCAGCATTGAGGCAATCCTCGAAGGCGACGACACTGTCATCACGGCCGCAACGGGACGGGGGAAGACCGAAGCATGGCTCATTCCGATTCTCAACCGTATCCTCGAAGACAAGCGGCACGGCAGGGATAGTGATGATACGAGCGTCAAAGCCACGCTCATCTACCCGACGAAGGCGCTCGCACAGGACCAACTGAAGCGTCTCCTTCAGTACCTCTACCTCATCAACAAACAGCTGAAGTCAGAACAGCAAATCACGGTCGGCATCTACGACGGTGACACACCGCGAAACGTCAGTGAATCGGGGTCTGAGGGATACCTCAACGCGACGTTCCGTCACTTCGAGTGCCCAGGGTACAACGACGAACTCGCCAAGTGTCAAGACTGTGGTGGCGGTGTCCGAATCCGGAATACGGGTTCCAGGTTCAAACTCATCCCTGAAAAGGCGAAGTGTGAGGATGACGACCCGAATGACGTCCCACTAGACTTCCTGCGTCTGACGAAATACGACATCCTCGAGAACGGTGTCGACATCTTACTCACTAACCCGGACACGATCAATTACCGACTCATCAACACCAACGCCGAGGACGAACACGAACGGTTCATCTATGAACCTCAGTTCCTCGTGTTCGACGAGGTTCACACCTACGACGGCTTGTTCGGGAGTTACACCTCGACGCTGATGAAGCGGGTTCAGTCGCTGCGGGAGGAACGCGGCGTTGAAGACCTGCAACTCATCGCGAGCAGTGCAACCGTCGAGAACGACGTCGAACTGTTCCAAAAAGTGAGCGGTGCTGTCGACGTCAAGCAAGTAAGCGAATCACCTCGCGACCTCGATGGGTCCGTTCCAACTGAGGTCCCAGAGGAACTAACGTCGAACAGTTTGACCGTCGACCGAATTCTTCGTTCGACGGCGGACCCCGACGATGATGTTCCGGGGCTTGACGGATTTGAATATACACTCGATGATGCGTCGAGTTACGACCGTGACCGGCGGGAGACACTGGTGAGTGATGCGCTCTTCGATTATCTCACCGAGGCTGAGGACGATTCGGGAGCACAGGTTGTTCGCCACGTCCACCAGTTACTGTACAACGAACCCCTCACGCGGTCGGATCTGCACGACACGTTAGCCACGACGCTTGACCTCAACGCCGAAGAGGCGTCTACGCTGGTGTCGAACGTCCGTACACTCGGAGAGTTATCGGGTATGCTAGAGAACCGTAGCCACGTGTTCTCCTGGCCGATTGATGGCTTCTACACGTGCCCGTCGTGTGATTCGGCGTATCGGTCGCCACAAGACGGTTGTCGAGAGTGTGGGTTCGGTTTCGTAACGCGAACCACCTACTGCCGACACTGTAGTGACGAGCACCTCGTCGCGTGGTACTGCCCGAGTTGTGACCAACTGGAACCATACACGCCGACTGAGCATGGCACGGTGGACCAAGATGAGGTCCACATCTGTCGACGATGCGAGTCTGCCCGTGACGACGTCGTTCAGATGGTTCGAACGACGTTCCAACCGTTCCTCGAGTGCCTCGATTGCGGGCATCAATCAGAGCGTACGACGAATCTCGAATGTCGGGACTGCGGTTCTAAGACCGTCATGACTGACGCTGAGACGTTCACCTGTATCAATCCACAATGCGGGGAGACACACGAACCTGAGCATGTCTGCACTCACTGCGAAGGCACTGACTTCGAAGTAAGCACAACTGGCAGTCAGTTCGACTGTCCTGACTGCGGGAGGACCTACGACCGGACAGAGCAGGCCCCCAACCAGTGTGTTGATTGTGGCTCTAATATCACGCCGACACGATTCCTTCCGTGGGTTTGCACAAACGACGGCTGCGACCGAGTTCACTTCGAGAGTGACCCTAAGCAGTGCGACTGCGGAGAGTCATCGTTTGTAAAGCGCGGACTCTTCGAAATACGACATGACCACCACTGCCGGTCGTGTGACACAGCGTTCTTGGGTGACGAGGGGTGCGACTGCGATAACCCGGACGTTCATCCTCGGACTGGTCACCACCAGGCGTACAAGACAGTCGATACCCACGGTTGGATTCACAACATGAGTTCGCAACCGTCGGCCGTCCCGTGTCCACATAGATATGCCCGGTACGAGATTGGTCGTCGATTCGACGAACTGATGCGTGGGCCGAGTAACCTCGCGGTGACGACCTCGCAGTACATGTTGCGAGCAGTCGCTGACGAAGAAGGCCAAAAAGCAGCGAAACTCCTCTCGTTCGCTGACTCCCACCGCGACATGAAAGAGCTCAGTCGGGACTTCTCTGAGCCTGAAGTCGAGACGTTACTGGACCAACTTCTGATCGAGAGTGCATCGTCCAACGACGACGGCAGTCAGTGGGTTCGCTTCGACCGTGTCCTCGAGCACGCCAACGAGACCGTTGACAGGGTCAACGACGAATTAGAACCCCCACAAGTTGCCCGGAAGGTCGAATTCAATCTCAAATCACGATTGAAGGGCCAACCTCGGAAGAGGTGGGACGAGAATAACGCACTCCGAGACCGGTTGTCTCGTCGTGCACTCAGTCACACCTACAGTCAGCGATTAGGCGAACGAGATGGCCCTCTCGCCGAAGTTGGCCTACTCGACGTCCGCCTCGCCTTTGATCTGAGCGAACTCGAGGATGACGAGCGCGCTATCGTCCGCGAACTTTCGGACGAAGGCAATGACTATCGGGTCGAAAAATTCGACTCACCGAGTCCTGACCGCTCAGCCGAAGGTGTTGTCGAAGCATTAGTCGACCGAGGAGTCCTCGAATATGGTCACTCTGAAGACTACGTCTCGTTTGACCCATCCGCACTTGAGGTGACGGTTGCTGGCAACGGAGACGACATCCGGTTCGACCCCAATAAAGAGCGATACTACACGACGCTACAGCACCAGTTCGGCTTAGACACCCAGTCGAATGTCCGCTCAGACGCATCACTCTCGGACCGAGCATCGGTGTCGCATCCTCGGTTCACACAGCGAGCACACCGTGCCGAATACTCGCGAACACGGATCCTCATCTCCGAGGAGTATCTGGGGACAACTGACAAACGCAAGCGCCGTGAGTTAGAGTACCTCTTCCGAGAGGAAAATTACCCGCACCATCTCTCGTCGGGTCCAACGATGGAACTCGGTGTTGACATCGGCGCACTCGACGCGCTCCTCCTGTACGGGACGCCCCCGAACATGAACGCATACCTCCAGCGGGTTGGGCGTGCTGGGCGTAGTTCGCACTCGTCGATGGTTCATTCTGTCAGCCAACGGAATCCCATCGATTACTACTACTACGATCACCCTGACGAGCTCATCGACGCGGAACCTACACCGGTGCCGCTCAACGAGCACAACGAGGAGGTCCTTCGCGTCTCCCTCTCGTGGGCTGTCTTCGACTACGTTGCAGCTCACTTCACCATCCCGTGGGACGTTAGTCGTCACGGCCGCGCACGCTCTATCGATGGTGGCGACACCTACCATCGTCGTAGCATGCTCGACGACACCGATCGCGAGGACGCCAGTAAGTTGACTCATGTAATGTCACTCAACGCTGATACATTGTCACTCAGTGAGGTCGACTCGAAGCTCGAAATTCTCGGTGAAGTTGTCGAAGACCACGAGCATGACATCACCGGCTATCTGGAGTCACTACTCGATTATCGGTACTGCGAGGAGTGTGAACGCCGATACGCTATTGAAGACGACAGAGAGGTCTGTGAACGGAGTGATTGTGACGGAACAATCCGATACGCTCAAGACGAATTTGGCCACCTCGTCGACAACGCCCTCGAGAACTTCGACGAGCGTTACATTGGTGGTTATCGAGAGTACAGACACTCGCTCGAAGACGAACTTGCTGATCTGAAACGGCGGAACCAGAAACTGCGACGTACCCAACAGCGTGCCGGGTCGGAAGAACGCGGTCGCATCATGCGAGAACGACGCGGTCTCCAGGACCGAATCGAGGTTCTCGGCGACTATCTGTCCGACTTGGGTCGGTCGAGCTACTTCGACTTCCTCAGAGAGTCACGCGAAAGTAAGTACGACTTCTCTATGAGGAGTGTCGCCACCACGGCTGGGTTGACATTGGTCGATGAGGGATACGACCGGCGGAATGTCGGTGACCAGGGGAGTGGGCGTGCGATGCAGATGGCGCTTTCCGAACTCCACCCTGGAGCAGCCTATCTCGATGGTGGTGAAACGTATACTGTCTCTCGCGTTCGCCTCGATGACAAGGCAGGATCCGACCTTCGTGAAGCAGTAAGTGGGGCAACAGAGGGTGAGCACTTAGCAGAGGAACTGGTTTGCCCTGCGTGTCATACCTCGTATAATCTCGATGCTCAGGGATGCGACTGCGAGACCGACGCGCCACTCAAGGGACGGCGACTCGCGATGCTCGACTCCGTCGAAGCATATCACGACAACCTCAAACTGACTTCGGAAGGCGATGAAGCACGATATCTCCACAACGAACCGAACAACCAGGTGCAAAACACCTACGCTGAGCGTGAGACATCGATTCTCGACTTCGACCCGAACCGGACATTCGAGCTTCAGTCTGCCGATGGAGAGCGACTTGGAACACTCGAGTACGGCGACTACTCGGTGCTCCTCCACACCAAGAGCTACAAGACGAAGTACAAGTCCGGCGAGGTCGACCCCCGTGAGACACTCTTCGAGGTCTGTGGAGAAGAGAACTGCCCAGGCGTCATCTACCGAGATGGTGATGATGAACGCCGGTGCAGTTCCGACCCTGATCACTTCCCTGACGGACGTGGTGCAGATTCCCAGTTCATTCGATTGGGGTACCAGTACAACACGCAGGGTGTTCGCATCGACCTCACAGACCGTGAGTTATCCCACACGCTGGCGCACGGGATTCGGGTCGCACTACAGTATCTCGGCGGCGTGAACATTCGTGACCTCGCCGAGTACGTCGGCGAAGAGCGTGTTGATGTCTTCGAGTCCCAAGAAGGCGGATCTGACGTCGCAAGACTCCTCTTCGAGCAGACCGATGGCGAGTTCAAATCATTCAGTCGCGCGCTCGGACTCATGCGTGACCAGTTCGATTGTGACTGTGAGAGTGGATGCCCGTCTTGTCTGTACCAGTACGGGTGTGACCTCAGAAACGATCAGCGCTCGTTCGACCGTGAGCGCCTCCGCGAGATCCTCGCAGGGGGTGATATGACTATTCGAACAATCGAGAACCACGAACCCGACGAACAGTTCGCGAACTAACCAACATCCCACACACATTGCCACCGATGGAATTCGACCCACTCGAACTAGCAAACTCGATGCAAGAATCGTACGCTGAACACTATGCCGGCTCCCTGCCCCAGCGGGCAGTGAAAAACCTGGTCTCACGGTATCACGATGGTTCGGGGGAGTCACTAGAGGATGATATCCCCGAATTTATCCGGACTAAGGGTCCCTACCTCCAAGTTCTCGACCTGCCACGGATGAGTGACACTCCGTGGGAGACATTCGCCGACGACAATGGCCTCCACGGCGACGTCACCAAGACGTTCACTGAGGCTGGTTTTCGCTCGCTGTACGAGTTCCAGGAAGCGTCTGTCGAAGCCATCCTCGAGGATCACCACACGCTCCTGACGGCGAGCACTGGTCGTGGGAAAACCGAAGGGTGGTTGATTCCCATCCTCAACTTCATCACCGAAGCGAAGGACGGGCAGCATGACGCCCATTCACCGGAGAGCGTCAAGTGCGTTCTCACGTATCCAACGAAGGCACTCGCCCAAGACCAGTTGAAGCGGTTAATCGACTACCTCTTCACGCTCAACCGAGAGCGCTCGTCTGACGAACAGATAACTGTCGGTATCTACGACGGGGACACAAAACGTCGCGACCCGGACGAACTCTCGTATCTCCAGACGACGTTCCAATACTTCGATTGCCCATGTGGGGAATGTGAATCCTCACTCACGGTCCGTCGGCGTGATGACGAGTCGTTCGTAGTCGAACCGATGGAAGAACATGAGGAAACTCTGACGTTCGACTTCATCAAAGTCACCCGAGACGCCATCGTCGAAGCGCCTGCAGACATACTGCTGACCAACCCTGACACGATTAATTACCGACTGTTCAACGTCAACGAGGACGAAGAGCAGCACCGCTTCGTCGCCGAGCCGAAATACTTTGTCTTCGACGAGATTCACGAGTATTCCGAGCTCTTCGGTTCGTTCACGTCGACACTCATGCGTCGGTACATTCGAGAGCGGCAGGAACTCAACGGCTACGAAAGTGAGAGTGACGACGACCTCACGATTATCGGTGCGTCCGCAACTGTCGAGAACAAGCGGGCCGTCTTCCAGCGCATCAACCCGTTCGTTGACCCCGATGTCGAAGTCGTCGAGGAGGACGAGCGCACACTCGACTCGCCTTTCCCGACGGATATTCCCAATGAGTTCCTCTCGTCAACGCTAACCGCTGATGAATTGCGTAACGGCGACACAGCGGCCGCAGTGAGAGCACTCGAGACTGCTGGTGTGGACGGCGGTGATGAGGGCGTCGACGAAGCAATTTACGAACATCTCGTTGAGGAAGATGGTGGTCCACTGGAATTCGTTCGTGGGATCTACACGGCGCTTCGGAAGAAACCGCTCCGTCCTGTTGAGCTCCGCGAGCGCCTCGTCGACGAGTCTGAACTCACCGAACAGCAGGCGGAGGTAGTGGTGGAGAACTTCATGACTATCGGTGAAGTGTCTGGTATTCTGGAGCGGCGTGCTCACCTGTTCAGTTGGCCGCTCGACGGCTATTACACGTGTATCAACTGCGGCACGGTGTACGACACTCCGCAGTCGTCCTGTAGCGAGTGTGACCACCACTTCGTGACGAAACTCTCACTGTGTAACCAGTGTGGTGAGGAATCGCTCGAATCGTGGTTCTGTCCAAACTGTGAGCGACTCATACCGCACACAGTCACGTCTGAGGAGGGGCGATTCGAGTATTTCCAGCGCAGAGAATGTAGCTGTGAGACTCTTGAGGGAGAGACCCCAGAGATGGTTCGGGTCTACTGGCGACCATACTACGAGTGTACAGAGTGTGGTGAACGACAGAAGATCGACCACCAGCATGACTGCCCAACCTGCAACGCTTCGATGGTCCTCGACGACTCGATGGAGAATCACGTCTGCACCAACCCAGACTGTGACGGTGAACTCTCCATCGAGGAGGCTCACGAGCCGGAGTGTCATTCCTGCCACTCTGCCGCATTGGAACCGCTAGCAGACGAAGACGTCCAGTACTGCACCAAATGTGGTGAAGTCTACGAGGACCCAGAGGGGCAAGGGTGTACTGCGGATGACTGTGACGGAGACCTCACTCCCAAGCGGTTCCTCGGGTGGACGTGCGGTGACCCCGAATGTGACGAGGTATTCTTTGGTCGCCCACCGGCGTCATGTACCTGTGGCAAGCGAAAGTTCGTCCGATCCGCGCTGTTCGATATTCGGATGGTCGACGAGTGCCAATCGTGTGGACACGAGTTCCTACTGAACGGCCCACACGACTGTAACTGCGAAAATCCCGAAATCAGCCAGCGTGCGAAAGGGTACAGCAACTTCCGGATGGTCGACGACGGCGGACGGATCCGAAAGGCGAGTCAATTCCCCGGTGGGCTCCCGTGCTACCACGAGGACCGGCGCGAGACGTATTCAAAGGGTGGCCAGAGGAGTCGGTACGATGCAATGCTTCGTGGTCCGGCTAACGCAGCGGTCACGACTGGTCGGTACCTCTTGCGTTCTCTCGCAGACCGAAACGACCCTGACACGTTCTCCGAGTCGAAGATGCTCTCGTTCGCGGACAGCCAGTCCGATATGAAGGAGCTAGAACGGAACTTCCGTGAACCAGAGGAGTCGTTCTATTTCGACCGACTGTTCGTCGAAAGTGTCCGAAAAGAAGCCGACAAATCTGGATGGGCGACACTCTCTGATGTCGTTGACTGTGGCGTAGGTGACGCTCACGAGTACGAAGAGGAACTAGCAGGTGACGGCGGTAACTCGCCGAAAATGTACGAGTCGCTGACTAGCTACAATCAGTCGGTGGACGAGTACCTGACTGAGGAGTTGCTCTCGCGTGCTATCAAAGGAAAGTATTCCGAGCGTTACCGCAGCAATCAACTGAGTGACGAGGGACTGGTCGATCTTCGCTTGAATGTTGATGTTGACGATCTCGATGATGGGGAACGAGAGATGCTCGTCGAGGCCATCGGTCAAAATCATCGCTACGAACCCAACTTAGTCGACGAAATCGACAACGGGCACAATCACCTCGACTCACTCATCGAGCGTGGAATTCTACGCCGTGTCGAAGAGGATGGAAGTCGGTTTGTGATGGTCGAAGAGGACGTAGTTGAATGTGCAATCGTTGACGACGAGACGCCGACGAACTACAGTCCGCGTGAAGAAACGTACTCGACCTCACTCGATGTCGCACTCGGTGTTTCCCCTGGTGATGTTGTTGAATTCGATGCGACGATCGAGGACCGGGCCGTCTTCGACCACCCACACTACTCACTTACTGCACAACAAGTCGCTACGTCTGACCCGATGATGCTGCTCGCACGGGCGTACTACGGTGAAACTGACCGTGAAGAGCGGCGGAAACTTGAGTACCAGTTCCGACAGGGGAGATATCCGCATTTCCTCTCGTCGGGTCCGGCGATGGAACTCGGTGTCGACATTGGCGACCTCAATACGCTTCTCCTCTACGGAACGCCGCCGAACGCTAACTCGTACCTTCAGCGAATCGGCCGAGCAGGGCGTTCTTCGGGCAATTCGCTCATTCACTCAGTCAGTCAGCGGAACCCAATCGACTACTACTACCACGAGCACCCCGAGGAACTCATCGCTGCAGAACCGCAACCTGTCCCACTTAACGAGGTAAATCGAGAGGTTCTCCACCAGTCTCTCACATGGGCAGTCCTCGACTGGGCTGCAACGACTCGGTGGGTTCCATGGCGTCAAGAGCAGAGCGGGCTCGATGACTTTGTTGTTTGCAAAGATGACCCAACGCCTCGTACAGAGTCCCGACCGAACGACATAATGCGTTTCACGGGAGTCCTGTCGTCTTCCAATTTCGAGGTACAGCATCAGGGCGATGACGCCCCACTTGAGACACTTCGTACGCTGGTATCTGAGAACCGCGATGAGGTCGAACAATGGCTCCGTGACATCCTCTCGTTCGGCGTTTGCTCGTCGTGTGGTCGGAAGCACGCAACTGGTTACACCGGAGCGTGTCAGCGCCAAGACTGCGACGGGAGTGTCGAATCTGTCCTAGATAGAGGCGAAGACGTCGTAGAGGGTGTGCTCAACGGGACCGAAGAGGAGTTGAGTTTCGAGGAGACAATTATCGACCTCTACTTCGATCAACAGAACAACATCAACGACGACATCGACGTACTCGATAGAGATCGTCAGGACCTACGACGAAAGGAGCGTAAAACACGCGACCGTAACGAGAAGCGTCGGCTACGGGACCAAAAGAACCAGATTAACCGTCGGGTCGACCAGTTGTACGACTATCTCCAACGACTCGAAGATATGGACTTCGGGCGGTACCTGAGTCGAGAGAGTCCGGCAGCGTTCGGGCTACGATCGGTCGGTGACTCTGTTGATTACCGACTCGTTGGTGAAGACTTCAAGAACGTCAGCGACGGCTCACGTGACCGACGTATCGCACTCTCTGAACTCCACCCCTCTGCAGCCTATCTCCACGATAGTGAAACGTACGTCGTCACGCAGGTGTCGTGGGAACCGCTGGAGACCTCACGGATCAGCGAGGATTTGGAAGACGCGGCAATTTGTCCGACGTGTGCTGCTGAGTTCGATAGCGACACCTCGAACTGCGGGTCCTGTGGAACACGGTTGAAGCGACTGGTGACTCGCGTTCCCGAACGAGTAATCGCGTATCAGCACGACTTGCCGCTGAGTTCCACGCCCAGTACGGCACAACTTCGACCGTCTACCGTTTACCAAGACGATAGCGAACCACAGAGTACGTACGCACCGGTTGAAACTGATGCAGGGGACTCGTTCGAAGCGACGTTCTCTCGTAACATCGTCGACGAGGATGGAACTGTTCACGGCCAGTTCGAATACGGTGATGTCACCCTGGTCGCCTCGACGAACAAATACTGGGCGACCTACAAGAACGGTGGTTCAGACCCGCTCCCGAACGTATTCGAAATGTGCGGTGTCGAGGGTTGTAATGGGGTAATTGCGAAGACAAAGGACTCGGCGTATTGTTCGAACAACGTCGAACACCCTGCTGAAGATAGCGTTGCTGTGCGCCCTGCTACGAAGTTCTCCACGAAGGCTGTTCGTGTCCGCTTCGACAGCGAAGAACTTGAACACGGTTTCGCTCACGGCCTCCGCGTTGCACTCCAGTACATCGGCGGTGTCAGCGTCAGGCAGGTCCCCGAGTCCATTGAGGACGAAGGGACCCTGGTGTACGACTCGGACGAAGGTGGCAGTGGGATTACTGTACTGCTGACGCAGGATGACGGTGAGAAATTCGAACAAGCGATTAAGATAATGCGCGACGCGTTCTCGCCAGACGAATCGAAATGTAACTGTGAAAACGGCTGTCCGTTCTGTATCTACCAGTACGGATGTGTAGAGCAGAACGACCCTGAATCATTCGACAAGGACGAACTGCTCGACCTGTTAGCCCACGAACTCCACCTCGAACCACGTGACGATGCCTGAAGATATACTCGGTGTTTCCGAGGAGTTGCGTACGCAGTCTCCAGAGCGACTCTGGGGGCTCTCCCCGGAGAGTGTCTACTCTGCTTTGGCTGCCGAAGCCACCGGTGACTCTGTCCATAAGCGACTTGGACCTCACGTTCGGGCAGAGACACTCCGAACGAACGATGAACGAGACCAAGGCAACGTCGTGGAAATGCATCAGTGGCTACTCGATGAACTCGGTCTCGTCGATGATGAGGTGGTCACGCTTCTGGGTATGGTGGTGCTCACTTCGGAAGAACCACAACCACTCATTCGGGCGATTGCAGTCTCTCGACTCCAGTCAGCTGAGATGGTACTTCGCTCGTGTGTCGACGTCGATGAGAACATACCGCGACGTGAACTTGACAGTCTGTTGTCCGATGAGTGGGATGAGTTCGTCCTAGCACCCCTCCTCGGTTCCATCGGGTTCATGACGATATACCCGGACAGTGTCGATCTCGAAATAGAGAGAATTGACTCCTCACTTACGGCACAGCAGTCCACATCTCCCGGTAAGACGATTGCAGAGGCATACCGCAGAGTCTTACCCTACGCCGTTGGCGTTATGGATGAGTCGTCTCTCGGTGACTTAGTCTCGGGATTGACCGGTACCAATTTGAATGAGAAAGAGTCGACCGCCGGTGTAGTAGCGAGACTCGCAAGTATGCCGTCTGTGTTTGTTGAGGAAGACCAAATTGCTGAGGTAGTGACCGAACAGCACCGTGAGTACGAAGAAGAATTCGACACCATTCGATCGCTACTGACGCCGTCTACTGGGAACGAAGTTGCGCGAGTTGAGACAGAGCAACCGATTGGAATCGAAAATGTCCCGGAAAGCAAGCAGTTGGATTCCGATATACGAGATATTCTTCTCAACATCGTTGCTACTGTCGTTGCACATCCTGTCCTCAGAACTCTCGACGTCACCTTCGTCACGAAGCATGGAGTGACGCCGTACACCCTCTACCAGACACTGTCATCGATTTCAGGTGTCGAGTGCGAAGTGGGTGATGGCATAATTGAGTTTGAATCCGTTCCAGAGAAGGTCGAAGGAGAGGATCTTCGAGAAGAGTACACTACACATCTTATCGAACGGTGTTCATCGATCAAGTCCCGCATAGACACACTTTCCAACGTTTCGGTGTCGACACCACCCGAACCTGTCGCAGCAGAGTCAGTCGTTACTCGTGATTACGAATCACTTCGCGATGGTGACGTCGCACCAGCGTACTTCACCTATACGCTCATCGACCCGGACGCTCTCGGCGAGAAGAAAATGAACGACTACGTGGGTAAGTCGAGAGGCCTCGGGCAAGAGCGTGCGAGACTCCGACGTTGGCATGGGGAGCGGCCGTCTGGCCTCCGTTCATACACAGAGATGACAGACCGACTGTTCAGCCTCGGCTTGGAGCGGGAAATCGAGGACAAGGTGCTGCGCATCATGACGCCGTTTGACGACGATACGTTCAACGAATACGTTGCCCAGATTCGACGTCTCCTCAACCATGGATTCGAATTCCGTCTGCTCACACGACATACCAAAGAGTCCTGGGAGTGGGAACGACTCCAGCGAAATCTACTGAGCGAGATTAAAGAACACCGTGACCAGGTGACACTCCGGACCTACTCGCGGTTCAAAGAGCACCAGCGTGTGACCTCTGACATGGACTTCCGTAAAATCGGTGAGCTCGGAATCCACGGAAAGCTTCAAACGATTGGTGCCCCTGAAGAGGGGGCCGCTCTACTCGGCTCTGCAAACTTCATGGAGAACAGTTACGACTGGAACCCTGAGTGTGGCGTCTACACTGAGCGAACACAATTCGTCGAAGCGGCAATCGAATTCTTCGACATCGTCTGGGACATCTCGGCGGCAGATGAGCTATCGATTGAGCGGTTACAGGAAATCCCAGACCGGAAATTGGTTCCGACGTACTATACGCAGGGCTAACTGATTTCGTCTGGACTACTGAAAAGGGAAGTCTCGATGCCACCGATGGAGGATGGCGATTCCCAAGCTTCCCAGATGGAACGACAGTGTCGAACCGCGGCAGGCCACGCATCCCACTGCGTGATCTGTATGTCGTCCGAATATACGAATGAGTTCGGGAAGTAAAGATATTGTTTCTATAGAAGGCCCAGAATGTTCGAACTGTAGCTATCTATGTAGCCTCGCTTAGGTGGAACAACCACACCAGCAGTGTCAGCTAGCTGTTTGAACCGACGACGTATCGTTCTGACTGACACATGTCCCGTGGACGAAGACCGAGACGGGAACAGGTACCCATTCTAGCTCTCTCGGTCGGAAAGCGCATCAATCAGATCAGCGACGACGTCCACACCATACAACAGCGTCACCTCACCGGGGCCGTTCTTTCGCTTTCCATCCCCGAACGACAGATGCGGATCCTCAACATTCAAGACCACCTGGTCAACATGCAACGCGGCAACCTCTGAGGGCCGTAATCCCCACCCGGCGAGCGCAACGACGAGCAACTCTGGTTCGGGCGAATCAACCTCTCCGTAGATTCGACGCACCTGCGACGCCGACAATGCCTTCGGGTCTGGTTCACTCGCTTCCCAGCCAAACTCTTCACCGGCCTCTGAAAGTGGGTTGTACTTCGCGTATTTTCGGCGTTTGACGAACGCGTACCACGCTCTTGCGACGTGCAGATATTCGAGCTTCGACCGACCAGTCGATAGCTCCTCGTCGAATACGTCGAGGACGGCGAGACAGTGCTCTATTTCTCCCGGTTACTGGTCTAACTCAGATAGCGGTTCGTGCAGCGCATCAGTCCCGTGCAACTCTCGATACGTCCGTACCCACTTCACTAACCTCGTCCGATGGGTCTCGACGGTACTTTATGCCCGTCCACCACGAGTTTGTATCGACTTGAGGTACACTTCTAGAACATTGACAGTAGGCTCGTGGTCGACGTTCTACTCCCACTCCTCTGGTTCCTCGTCTTCGAGGCCGACGGCGTCGTACTCATTGACAACTGCAGTAATGTTACCGTCTACACCACCACGTGTGCCGACAAACTTCACCAGAGCTGACTTTCCTCGTCCCTTTCGAGCTCGAATCGGAGCTGTTTGTCCCCCGGAAACTCTACCACAACCCCGTTCGATTCGTCTAGCTCGACATCCCAATCAGAAATCTCTGAGAGTAGTTCCCACGTGGGCGTCGTCGTCACGTTCAGGTTGCCATCCCAGTACTTGGCAATCACTTCGGGGTGGTGTAAGAGTGCAACCTCTATTGGAACAGAAAGGGTCGTCATGCAATGTTGGCACTCGTAAACGACGAGCACAGTTGCTGGAGCAACGTCTTTCCCCGTGAAGAACTCCAATTTCATAGAGCCTCCACAACGTTGACAGACACCGTCTACCGCTGAACTCAATTCCCCACGCATCTGCCTATCTGCTGCTTTCAGCGCCTGTAAGGAGCTCCGTTTTGCGACGTGACCCGGCCGCAATTCGTATCGCAGTACGGAATTCGCACACGAGAGACATCCTATCGTTGCGAGTCGGCCATCGTACGTCGCTTCTGCTGACGTGGCACCACAGTACGGACAGTCCGTCTCGATCGCTATCGGATCGAACTCCGGCTGTAGCGTGTATTCGTCAGCTCTGATCGACTGAACGATTCGTCGTCCTGCGTCGGAGATGACGTATCCTGTCTCCTGGCGCTGGACGTACTGTCCGGTGAGTTCCTTCAGATGGTAAGAGAACTGTGACGTGTTCGCGGCGTCGACCGCGTCGTACAGTTCGGTGAACGAGAGGGATTCACGTTGGGGAACGTCGACGAGCGTTTCTAAAATTCGCAGACGGATATCACTCGCCAATAGAGCGAAGGCAGCTTCCGCAGTATCACGAGTCATGGGTACTGGTTGGGACGACACTTGAAACAGATGGCGCCTTTCGCGTCGCTCGTCGAAGGCATCGAGAGCTCAAAAATAGATTCTCAATCACCGTTTTGCGGTTCATATCAAATCACTAACTAAACTACAGTGAAGTTATTTATGTGATATTATATAAATTATTCGACACATTTATCGTGGTGGTGAGAGACCTCATCATCAATGACGACCACTCGAGTCCCCTGGGTCGACGACCACCCAGTTGTTGCATTCTTCGTGGGCGCGTTTGCCTTCACGTGGGTTATTTCGGCTCCAGCAGCGTTCATGGAAGAAAGCTGGACTCCATGGATTCTCATCTACATCGGTAGTTTCGGACCGCCAGTGAGCGCTGCCGTAGTAACGTGGCTACGTGGTGACGATGTCAGAGCCTGGGCCAGTCAGATCGTTCGGTGGCGAGTCGGTGGAATCTGGTGGGTCGCTGCCTTCGGAATACCGATTGGTATCGTGGGAGTAACCACAGTGATTCTCTGGGCCATCGGCGGTCCGGTCGATATCGGCCGACCCCTCCAATCTCCTGTACTAGTTGCCGTCGTGTTCCTGTTCGGCCTCACGGTTAGCGGCGGATTGAACGAAGAGCCAGGATGGCGCGGGTTCGCACAACCCTATCTGAACGACCGGTACGATGCACTCACGGCGAGCCTCATCATCGGCGGCGTCTGGGCTCTCTGGCACCTCCCGTATTTCCTCATCCCGATAGCCCCTCACTCCGGGTTCACAGTCGTCAATCAGATCGGCTGGTTCATCAGTATCATGCTGTTGTCGGTCATTCTCGGGTGGGCCTACAACAGCACGGGAAGCGTGCTCATCGCGATGGTCCTCCACGCGATGGTGAACACCGCAGACATACTCCTCCCACTGGCACCAGACCAAATTGTCATCGACGATGTCATTCAGGAAACCGCCATCGCAACGGTCACGATTACACAGGTGACGGTCACCCTACTCGTCGCTCTCGGTATCATCGCGTACTACGGCCGAGAGTCACTCGCCCGTGTGGAGATACCGGGGGCAACCTACATCAGAGGGGGTAACTGATGACCGTCAACACAATCGGGTGGGAGTACAACCGGAAGCGGCAACCTGAGGGCTTCTAATCGTGGTTGCAATCGAAAACGGTGGTTCTCCGAAACGACTATCCACTGTTCAAATTAATATCTTGTCATGTCTTCTACTGTAGCGTTCGACAGCGTTCGGCTCACCTACGGAGACGTGACCGCCCTCGACGACATCTCTGTCGCGTTCGACCCCGGGTTCAACGTCGTCCTGGGCCCGAACGGTGCAGGCAAGACGACGCTGTTTCGCATCGGGGCTGGAATCCTTCCGCCCGACGCCGGTGGTGTGACCGTTGCTGGGACAGACCCGTTCGTGGACCAGTCGGTGAAAACCAGTGTGGGCTATCTCCCCCACGGGACGCCCCTGAACGGCCAGCTAACGGTGAGCGAGAACCTCGATTACTGGGGACGCGTGCTTGGTCTCGACGCCCGAACCCGCGAGACTCGCATCGAACAGACGGCCGAGACCATGGCTGTCGACGACCTTCTGGATCGACCTGCGACGGGCCTGAGCCGTGGACAGCGTCAGCGCGTGACCATCGCCCGGGTGTTGCTCGGCGACCCCACTGTGTTGTTTCTCGACGAACCGACGACAGGACTCGACCCCGGCGCAGCGCGGTCGCTTCGTGACCGACTGGACGCCCTCGCAGCGGAGGGTCGGACCCTGTGTTATTCGACTCACAACCTCTACGAAGCCGAACAGCTCGCGGACGAACTCACGGTCATCAAAGACGGTGCAGTCGCCGCACAGGGCCCGAAAGACGTCCTTATCGGTCGACTCAGAGGAGAGGGTTCACGCGAGGTGTACCTCGAGTCCAACGCAGACGACGGTACGTTCGCAGCACTCGGCATCGAGGCTCGTGAGTCACGGGACGGCTGGGTCGTAACGCTCCCTGAAGACCAGTCGGTGAACGAGCTCATCACGATGCTTATCGAACGCGATGTCACCATCGAGCGCGTCCAAGAAGAAGAGACGTCGCTTGAGGAGCTATACGGCCGTCTGACTGGTGAGAGTGAGGTGTTATCCCGATGAGTGCGACGCCAGGTTGGCAGACGCTCGCGAAGGCGATAATCTGGAGCGAACTCCGTGGCCGAAGCTGGCGGTTGTTCGCGTTTCCGGTCGGTGCTGGGCTGCTCTTTCTGGGCTTGCTCGGCGTGACTGCAGTTTCCCCTGACGTGCTGACGGGTACGACCCGAGATGCACTCGCCACGCAAGCGGGCCAGTTCTTCACCGGCGCCGAGGACGACACAGCACTCCTGCTCGCGATGCTGGTCATCCAGGGGCCGTTCTTCATCGCAATGATCAGTGCAGTCCTCTCGGTCCTCGTCACACAGACCGGTGTCGGCCAGCGATTGGCCGCCGGCGAGTTGGAACTACTCTTGAGCGGCCCTTACCGAGAGCGCGAGGTGTTCGTCGCCCTCGTCGTCGGTTCGTTCGCCCTCGCACTCCTGATGACCGTGGTGTTGATGTCGATTGCACTAGCTGGGTCCGCATTCGTCCTTGCGTGGGCCGAAGTCTCGTTGACGGCAGGTGCGTTACGGCTCATGGTGACTGGATTACTGACCCCAATTCCGTTGACACTATGGGCGACGTTCGTCGCCGTCGTGGTCTATCTCCGGTTCCCCGAGACGCCTGTCAACGGGACAGAACCCGGGAACATTCTCATCATGGTCGGAATCCTCCCCGCCGTCTCGCTCGTCGTCCTTCCCTCGGCCGTCCCGTCGATAAACCCGATTCTGCTTTCGGTTGGTGGCACCGTCGTCTCGCTGGCGGCCGTCGGCGTCGGATGGGTCACCGTCAGTCGATGGCTAGACGTGAAGACGCTACTGTGAATCACCTCAGAAGTTAGTTGTTCGAGACGACTTCTGTTTCTCTGTCATCACCGACGAGCGACAGCGACGCGAGAACGAGAACGAGAACGACAGTGGCATCGTGCAGTTCGGCAGACACACCGAGTAAACCACCGTGACTGGACGGGAAACCAATCAACTATTCGTGTTCAGTTCACGACTTCCGGCCCGCAAATCGGCTGACACACAGCCGATGAGTACATCGAAATAGGGGGAACTAACCGTCTCCGGACGACTGAAAAGACATGGTATCCCACCACGCGCTCATCGACCGAGCGACCGTTCGTTTGGGCTCCCTCTTTGTCGGCGGGAACGGTTTCTTCGCCCAGAGCGTCGACGCCCCTCGTGTCGAGGAGACGCTCTCTTCGGTCAGTGTCTCGGTTCCGACGCTGAACGGAGAGGAACTCCACGAAATCTCTGCAGACACCCCCGTCGGAACCCTCGGCGTCGGAATCAAGGTTGTTCAGTGGTGCGGTGCAGACCATCCAACTGTCGTCTACCACCACGGGAACGACGAACGGCCGTTCTCGTCGAGTCGCTTTTCACCGAACACGTTTCAGGACCTTCTTGTCGACCATGCGGACAACCTCGAACTGAACGTCGTCGGACTCAGAGCCCCGTTTCACGACGGGACGACCCGGGAGTATGCACGGAAGATGGGAGAGTTGTCCAACTTCGCCGCGATGCTTGCAACGTCTGTGGCAACCATCGATGGAATCGTCGACCAACTGGAGGACAGCGGTCCAGTGGCCGTCGCGGGCGTGAGCCTCGGTGGCTGGGTAACGAACCTGCATCGTGCCTACGAAGGGACTGCGGACGTGTACGTCC
Source organism: Haloferax sp. YSSS75 (assembly GCF_046764215.1). Classification (GTDB taxonomy): domain Archaea; phylum Halobacteriota; class Halobacteria; order Halobacteriales; family Haloferacaceae; genus Haloferax. Next base: position 177,355 of record NZ_CP177207.1, on the reverse strand, counting down.
CGATGCTCGCTGGAGCTGACCTCGGTAAGCTGTTCACCCAGTCGGCCTACCGTCGCCTGCTCGGGCGGGCGGGGCGGGAGAACCCGACTGCAGTCGAACAGACGTTGGATTTCGGGGAGGACCTTCGTGAAAACGGTACAGGGACGGTCTATCCGCTGCTGGCGAGACATGACCAGTATATCGAGTACGAACTCCAGCGACTGGCCTACGACGAGTCCGACCTCTTGGTCGTCGACCGTGGACACATCACGGCGACACTGAATTCGACACCACTTCGCGAGCACTTGCTCGGTGTGCTCGCGGGACTCTCGAGTCCGTAAATGGTCGATATTCGTGGCCCAATCGGCGCACCCGCTATCATCTTCGTCCACGGGGCCTGCATCTCACGAAAGCTCTGGCTCCCACAGATGGATTCGCTCGCTGAGACCTATCGGACTCTCGCGTCGGACCTCCCCGGACACGACGGAAAACGGACGAAGGGCAGCTAGTGTTGACACATCTATAGAATCGCTGGAATATCCCCGCGACGACTGGTTGTGCTATCTCGCATCCTGACCGGGTTCGCGCGTGGCAGGCTCTGCGGAGCCAGAGTTCATACGGATGTATGCACCGACGTAGCCACCCACGGCACTCAAGCCGGCATTCCAGAGCACGCCGAGAGGGACGATGACCAGCAAGATAATAGCTAGCTCGACGCCTCCCGGAGCACCGAATCCACCCGTTGTTGACGTTCCGAAGAACACGACGACACCGAGAGCGAGGACGAGGAGAAACGGAATGCTCGCGATGACGCCGGAGATAGCACCGACTCTCGCACCACGCTTGGGAGCTTCCTGCTGGAGATACCCAGCCACCGCCCCACCGATGGCAGGCGAGATAGCAGTGAACGCGAGAACGATTGTGACGACTGCACCGATGACTGCGTTGCGGAGGATGTTTGTGTCGCTCATATGATTGAATTCGCCAACCGAGAGGATATACGCGAGAGATAGTTCTCATGGACTGAGACCTACTTCCGTCATCTGTCAGCTTCGGAGGGGCAGTTTCGCACGTAGCGAGCATCGAAGCCACAATTTGAGAAATTGCCACACCGCAATGGTTGAGAGGCCTGAATCTGTACTGCTACGTATGACTTTGGACGGGCGACCAGTACGTACATTGCTCGTCTACACGCTCGCGGCGTACGCGTTCTCGTGGGCGTGCTGGGGACTTCGGGCTGTGGTCCCTAACTCCGACGCAGTCACTGGGTCGGTTCTGTTCGTTCTTGGCGGACTCGGCCCATTCTTCGTTGGCATCCTCATGACGTTCGCTGCAGGACGAAGCGTGCAGTCGTGGCTTGCGAACATCTTCAGCACACGGGTTGCCAGGCGATACTACGTCGTCGCGTTCGTCCTGCCCGTCGTCGTCGCCCTCGCTGCTGGAAGCGTTCACGCGCTCGCCTTTGGTGGCGAATTGTCCCTCGATGCACTCCCTGCGGTGGTCGAGTACCCGCTCTTCTTGGGGTTCATCGTTCTATTCGGTGGTGGCTTAGAAGAACCTGGGTGGCGTGGATATCTCCTCCCTCATCTGCAGGACAAATACACCGCGCTCGTTGCCGCTCTCCTGGTCGGTATCGTCTGGGCTGGTTGGCACCTGCCACTGTTCTTCCTCTCGGATACAGTGCAAAATGGGATGCCGTTGTGGTTGTACGTCGCTCAACTCATCGCGTTGTCCGTCGTACTGACGTGGCTGACCAACGCTGCAGGTGGGAGTGTCGTTCCCGCCATCGTCCTCCATGCTGGTGGAAACGCCATCCTGAACTACTACCCGATTGGCGGCGTCGCCGGCGCGATTTCTCCGCTCGGTTTAGGCCTACTTGCCACGGTGCTGACGATGGTCGCACTCGCTCTGGTGGTTTACTACGGACCGCGACACCTCGCCCCGTCTGGTGAGTACACGGCGGTTTCTTCTCACTCCGGTGATTGATGTGGTAGGTCTTACGAACCGCCCACTGAGCACGACGACGGCAACGATTGCGACTAACAGCGCGTATGTGCCGTAGCCGGAGGTGGTCTTTAGGCTGTCGACGCCCGCTAAGAAATACCCGCCAGCGGGGTTGATACTGGCGTGATACACCACGGGATGAGGAGGCTCCCAGTATCGTTGTAGAGCCACGTCAGCACGACGGCTGTAGCGAGAACTCCAACCGCGTAGGGGACCATCGGAACGCCGGCCTGCGAGCTCCCAGGAACGAAGAACAGTGGAACGTGCCAGACGAACCAGACGAACCCGATTAGTACACTCGCCGTGAACGCAGACAGTCATTTCGAAGACTCGAATCTCGTATCAGGTTCGAAGCCGTGATGCTCCTGTAGCGCGCCCGCGACACCACTGTATCCGTGTTCGGTGAGCTAATTGTGGTTGGAGCATCGCCGTCCTCGTCGAACTCGAACCCGTCACGATATCGTTTCGGGGTAACGTCTTGCAAGTAGACGTCGACGAGTTCGTCGAGGCTCAACTGCGACCATTTGTGCGCTTTTCTCTCGACCCGGTGTCTGAAGTCATCTCGTCTGCGCCCAAACCCTTGGAGTCAAGTCGCTGATTCACGCTTGCTCACCGAGGACTAACCCTCTCGCTCTGGGTTGGAGTGGATCCAAATGTGGGATTTTCATTGATCCACGACAATCTCACATCTAGTCAATACTTTGGCTTATGCGGGAGTGGCTCATACACAACCCCGATTAGTAATATTCGGTATCCGATGGCACGATCAGACATAAATTATATATCGCTATATTAAATTTTCTAGGATAGTGTCCACACAGTTTCGGAGGATGGAAATGTCGTGAGCCTTCTGTTCAAAGACAACGCCAATGGAATAGAATTCATCTGTCGATTCTGGTTTTTTACGATTCAGAGAACTATTCGGAGCATCCACACTGTGACGTATTCAAAAACCACGAGGAGAGCCTAACCAGGCCTAACCTACACGAAAATGAGACATGGGACAGAATCCAAACTCCGAGACTGTGAGGATGTTAGCTCACCCGACGACAGAGTTTGACAGCGTTCCTATCCCTTCGATCCTGACATCAACTTTGTCACCGGAATGTAGAAGTTCGGGAGGATCTCTGAAAATCCCAACACCACCGGGTGTGCCAGTGGAAATCACATCACCCGGTCGGAGTGTTGTCACACCGCTAATGTATTCGACAAGCTGGCCTACATTAAAGATAAACTCGGCAGTGTTGGATTCCTGCATCACTTCCCCGTTTACACGGCACTCGACGTCGACAGCGTTCGGATCGATGCTGTCACCAGTTACGAGTGTCGGGCCCATCGGGGCAAAAGTATCAAAACTTTTGCCACGGAACCACTGTCCATCCTCGAACTGTGCTTTTCGATCACTTACATCGTTTATTACTGTATAGCCTGCCACGTACTCCTGAGCTACATCAGCAGATACGTTCTGCGCGGTCTTACCGATAACAACACCAAGTTCAACCTCGTAATCCAAGTCTGCACCATCTGGACGAATGATTGGGTTGCCTGGATTCGTCACAGATGACGGTGATTTCCCGAACAATAGTGGTTCGTCAGGCACAGACTCGTTTTGTTCCTCAGCATGATCGTGGTAATTCATACCGACACAAATTATTTGACCAGGGTTTGGAACGGGAGCGAGATAATTGACATCATCGGCTGGCAAGGAATGAACCCCTCCTTTGTCAAGTGCTCGACTACATGCAGACCGATACGACGGATTGGTAAGTTCTTCTAGTTGGAAACCACCGACTCCGAGTTCCGAAAGTGGATATACTCTGCCGTCACGTTCGATACCCCACTGTGGATTGCTTTGACTGGTATACCGGACGAACCTCATGCATTAAAGAATGTGAGACACACTACTTAACACTTCACATCAACGTATTCAATCTCTAAAAATCACGAAGATGAAATAGGCCAAAAGAGAGGGAAATTGGTGTAAGCGACACGGATCACCGCAACAGTAATTTCCCTCTCTGGATAACAGTCAATCTGAGTCACATTGATGCAAGACAATCAACCGAATATCCTGTTCTTCTTGACCGACCAGCATCGTTTCGATTGGCTTGGAAGTAATCCAGAGGTGCCGGTTCGCACACCAAACATTGAACGTTTGGAGAAGCAGGGAGTTCGTTTCGACAACGCGCTCTGCCCGGCTCCACTCTGTGCACCAAGCCGGGCATGTTTGGCTTCCGGATATCAGTACGAACGAGCCGGTGTCCCTCACAACGCAGTGGATTTTCCAGAAAATCAAACGACCTACTATCAATTGCTCCGAGATGAAGGCAATTACCACGTAATGGGGTGCGGGAAATTTGACCTACACAAATCAACTCCAAAATGGGGGACAGACGGGCAACGGTGTCTATCGGAATGGGGGTTCTCCGCAGGGACCGATAACGCAGGCAAGTGGGACGCAGTAATCAGTGGAGCTGAGGAACCACAGGACCCATACATGGCATTTCTCCACCGGAATGGTCTTGCTGAAACCCACGTGGCAGATATGAGACGACGTCGAGACGAAGGTGCGTTTCGTGCCACATTCCCTACACCACTTCCACCGGAGGCATACTGTGATAACTGGATTGCACAGAAAGGACTCTCTCTCTTGTCAGATGCCCCGTCAGGAAGCCCCTGGCACCTTGTGGTCAACTTTGCGGGTCCACATGACCCATTGGACGTGACAGAGGAGATGCATGGCTGGTACAGGGATCCCGACGTAGATTTCCCCGAACCTACAAAGGCAGGGGATGAGTTGACCCCAGATGAACATGCCGATGCCCGTCGCAACTATGCGGCGATGATTGAAAATATCGACAACTGGATCGGTAAGTATCTCGAGGTACTGGAAGAACGGAACGAGCGACAGGAGACGATTGTCGTTTTTAGTAGCGACCACGGTGAAATGTTGGGTGACCACGGAGAATGGCGAAAGCGGTCACCATACCATCCGTCGGTTGCAATTCCACTAGTGATAGACGACCCCAGAATGAGACCACAAGAGCCATCAGATGCACTAGTCGGTTTGCACGACCTCTTTGCTACGTTCCTGCAACAAGCGAACGTATCAATACCAGATGATACCGATAGCCGCAGTCTAGTCGATATACTTCGCGGCAAAAAGGAGTCGCACCGGAAACACATCCGTACTGCACTGGGTAACTGGGAGGCCGTATTCGATGGCCGGTACAAATTCGTCCGTGGATACGATGATCTTTCTCAAGATACGGATGGAGTGCTGCTCGATACGCTGAACGGAGAAAAGCAGGACGTCAGTAATACCCACCCAGATATTAAACAACATCTGAAGGAGGTGTGTGATAGCGGTAGACAACTCTGAGAAATAGCCAGTTATTGTGAAACACTACCGATGGGGGACACTCAGAAACGGCGTAGAATTGATTTACAATATTAACTAGATGTAGTTCACTATTGCTGAATAGATTTATGTATATCCAAATTTGATGATGTACCATGACAGGTCTCGGCAAGAAGGCGAAAAATCCGGTCAAGGCAACTCAGCGGACGTTTGAAATCATCCACGTCTTGCAGGAGGAAGATGGCGCACGGTTGACAAAGCTAGCAGAGAAGCTGGACATGCACAAGAGTAGCGTACACAACTACCTTCGGACGCTGCAAGAACTGGACTACGTCGTCCAGGAGGGAGATGAGTACCGAGTTGGGCTTCGATTTCTAACGATGGGTTCGTTCGCCCGTTCGAGATACCCGGTCTACGACGTCGCAAAGAGACAAGTCAGAGACTTGGCCGACCAGACTGGAGAGTTAGCAAATTTACTCGTTGAGGAACACGGACGTGGTGTCTACCTCTATCGGATTCGCGGAGAAGAAGCTGTTCGGGTGGATTCATTTACCGGGTCAAGGGTGCATTTGCACAATACTGCCCTAGGAAAAGCCATTCTGGCGTTTCTCCCAGAAGAGCGGGTTGATGAGATAATCACACATCACGGATTGCCGAGCACTACGGACTCCACGGTCACATCACGGAAGGAATTGATGGAAGAGTTAGAATCCGTCAGGGAACGAGGAGTAGCATTCGACCGTCAGGAGCGTCTACAAGGACTCAACTGCGTTGCAAGACCAATCATTAGCAACTCCGACGAGGTTGCGGGAGCAATCAGTGTCTCTGGTCCAGTTAGCAGGATGAAAGGCACTCGGCTTGAAGAAGAGATCCCCAACAAACTCGAAGAGGCGACTAATATCGCAGGGCTGAACATTACCTACGGTTAACCGAAGTGCGATGAGGAAAATAAAGAGATTTACTGCTTAACCGACCCCGCGAGCAGTCCTTTGACGAAGTGTTTTTGGAGGAAAATGAATACTATGAGCACTGGAATCGATGCTAACAGTGCAGCAGGCATCATTACCGTCCAGTCAGGCGGTGACTCGGGACCCCCGAGGAAGGTTGCCAAGAACATCGTTGCTGTCGAATTGGCATCAGATCGCATCACGACCAGCGGCCAGAACAACTCGTTCATGCGGAGCATGAACATTAGTACCGCCAATGCTGCCAGACCAGGTCGAATGAGCGGAAAGACGATGTGTCTGAATACCTGAATTTCCGAAGCTCCATCTATCCGAGCGCTGTTTAACATATCATCAATAATGGTCTGCTCGATATTCTGTCGCATGAAGAACACGCCGATCGGATGAGCAACCGCTGGCAACACCAAGCCGACGAAGGTGTTCGCCAGCCCGAAGTCAACGAGCAGTGAAAATAGTGGAATCGCTATGAGTTGGAAGGGAATAGCAAGGGTGATTAGCGTGACGTAGAATAGAGGTTTTCGTCCGGGAAATTCGAACTTGGCAAATGCGTACCCTGATGTTGTCGCAACGATGAGAACGCCGATCGTAGAGAACGTGGCGTAAATAAGGCTGTTCAGCAACGTCCGGGAGAATTGTGTCTCAAACAATAGGTTTGAGAAATTCTGGAGATATTGACCCCCGGGCGTCAACTTGGGGGGGAATTGGTAGATTACCCCTTCAGAAAACGAGGAGGCAACGAGGATGTAGTAGAAGGGGAACGCAAAGAGGACCGCACCTACAAGAGCCAGAGTGTTGATGCTCAGGCCCGAGAAACTCTGTAGCTCTTCAGGTATCTGGAACGCCCGCTTCTTAGTGTCATTACCTTTTGATAGTAGCTGTTGAATCATTGTGTTTCACTCCCGAATTTGTATTGAGCAATCATAATGGCACCAAGGATAACTGTAAGCACGGTCCCGATTGCCGCGGCTCGGCCCAGATTGACGTTGAGGAACGCGGTCTCGAACAGGTACTGGACAATCGTCTTCGATGCATTCCCCGGTCCGCCACCCGTCAGTACATACGGAACGTCAAATAGTCGAACCGTCCGTGTAGTGCTAAGGATGACGACTAGCAGTGTAATCGGCCGAAGTTGGGGTACGGTGATATATCTGAACTGCTGAAGTCGATTAGCTCCATCAATTTTGGCTGCTTGGTACAGATGATTCGGTATCCCCTGCAATCCAGCAAGATAGATAAGCACCGAGATACCCATTTGCCGCCAGATCATTACTAGTGCGACAGAGATTTTCGCCCAGAGTGGGTCAGCGAGCCACAGTACATGACCACCAAACACAGCATCTGAAAACTGATTAACTAGTCCACCCCGAGATAGCAAGAACTGGAAAACTATCGAGAGGACAGTCATCGACAACGCGACTGGGACTAAATACCCACTTCTGATTATTCTTCGTAGCCGAATGAGTTGAGAATTGAGCATGACTGCGATGAGCAGCCCGCCAATGACCTGCGAAGGGATGACTAGGCCAGCGATTACGAACGTGTTTGTCAACGTGGTCAGGAACTGGCTACCAGATAAGATTGTTTCATAATTCTGTAGCCCAACCCACTCTGTGGACCCAAAACCAAATGAGTGGAGACTCATCCACGGTGCCCACAGTATCGGCCATACATAAAATAACGAAAATATCAGGAAAAACGGTACTAGGAACAGGTATGGTGCGATGTCCCGGGTTACGAACCGGCTTAGCCCGAGCGAATCACGCACGTTCTCAAGTCTGTTGCTTATGTCACTGGTCGCCATACTACATGTATTCTACGTCGCTGTTTTATCTTTTTCGGGTAGTTCCTCTAAGATTTTCGCATGAGTATCTTTCAGCGTCTGCTCGACATCAGCGTCTTCCTCCAGGAACTTCCGATGGGCTTCCTGATCAAGTTCCCAAGCACGAATCGTAGGGCGCTGATACTGGGCAGGAGAGTTCTGGGCAGACTCGACGAGTTTCATGTTCCGCTTCTGTCCACCGAAGAACGGGTCCTCGGCTTCAGCCTGCTCTGCTCCTTCGACGTAGTGGGCAGGGAAGACTCCGTTACGCAACTTCACATTGAATGCCTCCTCCGAGAGGTGCCAGTGCTGGAGGAAGTCCATTACTGCATCAGATTCATCGCTGTCAAGGGCCACCGGAATGCCGGCCCCAGCACCGCCGAAGTTGGAACCACGAGGTGTGTCTCCGTTAAGACTCGGCATAAGCATAACACGCCATTTCCCTTCCATGTCACTCAGACTCTGGATCATGAAGCCGATAAGCCACCCTGGAGCCGGAAGTGCAGCAATTTCCTCACTTCTGTACGCTTCCCAGTACTGACTGGAAAACATCTGTAAGGGTTTGTTGATCTCCTTGTAAATTCGCTTGACTTTCTCCCCGGCCTCAATATTTGCTTGTTGGTCGTACTGGAACTCCCCATCTGCATTGTACCAACGCCCACCATTTTGCGTTTGCATTGCGGCACCGAGGCCGTGTGCGTCACGGAAGGTCGAAAGTGCGACGAACTTGTTTCCGGTTTTCTTTTCGTAGTCCTTGCCCGCCTCGATGAACTGGTCCCAAGTCTGAATCTCCTGTTCCACCTCCGCTGGATCGGTAGGGAGTCCAACCTCATCGAAGAGGTCGGCATTGTACATCACGCAGTAGGGACCCAGATCATTCGGTACGCTGAACCATTTGCCGTCGATTTTGTTCTTCGTCTTCGCAACGTCGAAGATTCGGTCCGAATACTTTTCGACCAGATCAGTTGTACGAATGACGCCACCATTGCGTGCGAGGCTCTTCAACAGTGCACCACGAATCAAGGAGGCACTGGGAAGATTCGACTGAGACTGTAACGCCGTCGTCAGTTTCTGGTTGATCTCGTCGACGGGGACCTTCTTCGCGTTTACCTTTGTAGGTTCGTAGCTAGAGGCGAGTTCCTCCATCGGAGGGACGTGAACCGACCACGCCCACGTCTCCAAGTCTGGGAGTTGTTGTGTCCCACTTCCATTATCGTTTGAAGTCCCACTGTCCCCGTTATTAGATGATCCATCGCTAGTGGTGCTATCTTCGCCCCCGCCTGAGCCGGCGCAGCCGGCTAGACCAACTGTGCCTGCTGCTGCTGCGATACCGCCAACGTACTTACGTCTCGTGATCCGAGATCTGTTATGATTTGCCATGCCTCGGAAAACGAGTTATAACTAAAAGTATTTATAATTTTTTAAAATGTGGATGAGATGTCTGCAAAGCACTAAACTGACTGAAGAGCTCCGAAAAGGAGCTTTCGCCCTTGGATGAAAACAGACGATGAGCAGAGTTCCCCCACTTGTCCGAAATTAAGGCTTTCAGCGAAGTGCCTATCTACTCTGTTCGATTTGTGCTTCCGATGTTCGTTCAGGTGGATGAGCAACTGCTTCACCAGACGCCCGGTCGAAGAGATAGATACGAGACTCGGGGAAGCTCAGAACCACAGAATCAGACCGTCTGATGTGTTCTTCCACCGCTAAGCTGGCAGTGTACGTCTCATCTTCGTGAGAGAAGTAGACGTGATCGACGTCGCCCATAGGCTCGACGACATCGGCTTCTGTTTCGACTGTATTCGAAGCGTCGGCGGAAGCGACCTCAATGTCGTTCGGCCGGATTCCGAGAGTCAACTCGTCTCTCGTCTCAGCCAACTCACTCTTGTGGGTCTGTATCGTGTGCGTGAACAGGTCATGCTGGAGTTCGATAGCACCGTTCGCCTTCTCTCGCTTCGTAACATCGAAAAAGTTCATCGATGGCTCACCAATGAACCCCGCAACGAACCGATTGGCCGGTCTGTTATAGATCTCAAGCGGGGTTCCAATCTGTTGAAGAACACCTTCATTCATAACCGCGATGCGATCACCCATGGTCATCGCTTCGGTCTGGTCATGTGTAACGTACAGTGTGGTGGTTCCGATTTGTTTTTGGAGTTGCTGAATCTCGATCCGCATTTCAGAGCGCAGTTTTGCATCAAGATTCGAGAGTGGCTCGTCCATCAGGAACAACCCAGGTTTCCGAACAATCGCTCGCCCAAGCGCAACTCGCTGCTGCTGCCCCCCCGAGAGTTCTTTCGGTTTCTGAGAAATCAGGTCGTCAATATGGAGCAAATTAGCAATCTCATCAACCCGCTCGTTCCTCTCCTTAGAAGACATGTCCGTAGACATTTTGAGCGCGAATCGCAGATTTTCGCCTACGGTCATATGTGGGTACAGTGCATAGTTCTGGAACACCATCGCGATATCTCGGTCTTGTGGACGAAGATTAGTTATCTCTTCTTCACCGAGAACAATGCTCCCACTAGTCGGTGTGATCAGCCCGGCAACGCAATTGAGTGAGGTACTCTTTCCACATCCACTTGGCCCAACGACCACGATGAATTCCCCATCCTCCGCTGAGATATCAAGATCATCAACGGCTATGACATCATCATACTCCTTCCGGAGTGAGTTGATCTCTAATTTCGCCATTGAGGCTGAAACGTGGCCCATCGACTAAAACTGTTGTGGTGGGCGTAGTTGCTAATTTTCCATTACGAGTGAGCCATACTGTTTCATCGCGGACTCGTCAAGTGTGAGACCGTGGCCTGGCCCGTCTGGCACGTGGGCGTAGTTATCAGCGAAGTGTACAGGGTTGTCGAACAGTTTGGCCCACCCGGGGGCCGACCACTCGACGTAGGTGACTTCAGGAAGTGCAGCCCCAAGGTGAACACCAACATCCCCCGGCGTGTTTCCGACAGCTAGGGGCCGACCGTAACTGTACGCCAGCTCCGCAGTTGAGCGCCCAGAAGATAACCCACGGAGGTTTACAATATCTGCGGCACCGCTCTCAAGAAGTCTCCGGGTATGTTCGATGCCGACGTACTCGCCTACATTAACGTGAGTGCTCGACGCTCCCTGTGCAACCCGTCGAGCACCCTCGACGTCGTGGCGCAGGACTGGATCCTCGAACCAGTACACGTCGAATCCAGCTCGTTCGTACTGCTCTAACCGACGAAGTGCCTCTTTAGGACTAAATGCCTCGTTAGCATCAATCATCAAAGTCCCATCCTCCCCAAGAATGTCTTGGACCAACTTCAATCGGTCAATATCTTCCTCAACGGTTTGATATCCGACTTTTACTTTTGCGGAAGTGAACCCATGTTCGGCGAATTGTTGGTAGATTTCACGTGTGGTCTCATCGTCGTTTGGAAACGAGATACCACTCGCATACGCAGGAACTCTGTCGGTGTCCGCCCCCATTAGTTCGGCAATTGAGAGGCCCAAGTGCTTGCCACAAAGATCCCAAAGAGCGACATCAAGAGCCCCTTCGAAACGTCCACTGTCGAGATTCCCTCCTCGTGGTCGGACCATTTGGTTCCGTACCGCAAAAGGAGAGGACCCGAGCAGTTGTTCCATCTGCGGTTGACATTCACTTTCGAGCGTTTCAATTGATATTTTACCTTCTCCAGTGAGATTAACTCTGTTAAAACCAACTCCTACTTCACCAGTATCAGTCATCAATTCAAGAACGACCATCTCGAATTCGGAGATCGGGTCCACCTGTGAGTCACCAATTATCCGTCCAATTGGGGCCTCTATCTTTCGTAGCTTGTAGCCGGATATCTTCATTCGTGATACGCTTGGTGATCAAGGAAATAAAGATTGGGAGGTAAACACAGCCGTATGTTTCTGAGCCGGACACAATATTTTTATACACCTAACATGACGATTACTCTGTAAGCTACCCAGCAGAGAGTGTGGTAGTCAAGAGCGCTCGACAACGGAGTTAATGATCGAATCCATGCTATACAACCAAAGGAAAGGAAAATGACGTACAGAGCAGGTATTATCGGTACGGGAGGAATCGCTGGAATGGGAATATTGGGGATGCACGATAGCAGTAAGATTGGGAAACAAAAAATCGATGCGAGCCACGCGGGTGGATACAATTCCACAGAGGATATCGAACTCGTTGCAGTCGCAGACGTCTCCAAAGAAAAAATCGATACATTTGGTGAGGCCTGGGAAATTCCAGAGGCGAGGAGGTATGTCGGACACGATGAGATGTTGGCCGAAGAAGACCTAGACGTCGTTTCGGTGTGTACTCCAACGTTTCTTCACCACGAACACGTGACAGATGCAGCGCAATCTGCAGCTGACCCAGATGTCATCTGGTGCGAGAAGCCGGTCGCGTCAAAGGTCCAACACGCAGAAGAGATGGTTGAAGTGTGCGACACGAACGACACCGAGTTGGTTATCAACCACTCTTTTCGGTTCACCACCAAACAGCAAAAGCTTCGCAGACTGATTCAGGATGAAAATATTCTTGGTGATATACAGTCGGTCAGTACCCAGTTCCGGATGGAACTGATGCGGAACTCCACACACCTTCTGGATACTCTGGTCCATCTATTGGAAGCCAGAGCAGACCAAGTCAGCGGTTACATAACTGGAGAGAACGAAGCGGTCGATTCACTCAAAGCGGGACAACACGTCGACGACGCAGGGGGAGGTGGGCACGTAGTGATGGACGATGGGACGTTCGTGACCATTGATTGTACAATTCCCCGAGATATGTCTTCGATGTCGATGCAGTTCATAGGATCCGAGGGGAAGTTGTATTTAAACAACGACGATGGTGAATGGAGATACTGGTCACTGGAGGATGGTGAGCACGTGGAGAAACCGCTTCCCGGAATTGAGGATGCCTGGACGTGGGAAGTCGACTACAAGAATTCATTCAAAAATGCAGCTCATCACATCTCTGATCTCCTCGCGGGAGAGGCAATCAATCATTCACCCGGAGAAGAAGCTATCCGCTCTCTTGAGGTTATTATCGGATTTTACCTCTCGCACTATACTGGAGGACAGGTCTCAATCCCCCTAGAGAACCCACTTCGGGATATCCGGATTACTTCATGGTGAAGTCTGGGTTGTGAGAAACAAGCCATTACAACCCGCCGGAATCTATAAATACAACGGCAGGATGGTTCGACGTAGAGATGACTGGGAAAGGCATGTTTGATTTCACCGGAGAGTCCGCAATTGTGACAGGGTCGACAAAAGGGATCGGCAAAGCAATCGCGAAGAGCATCGCAGAGGCCGGTGGTAACGTTCTCATCAATTCACGGACCGAAACGGATGTCGATAACACAGTTTCAGAATTAAATAAGAAAGCAGAAGGGGATATAATCGGAAAGACGGCAGATGTAGGTGAGCCAGCAGAGATTGAGGCACTGGTCGCCAAGGCTATTGCCTCGTTCGGAGAAGTAGATTTGTTAGTGAACAACGCAGCCGTTTGGCCTGGTGAATCGTCAATGGTTTCGGCTGAACTTTCGGACTGGGAACTCGCTATGGATGTCAATGTCCGTTCTCAATTTTACTGTTCCAAGTTAGTCGCCGAACATATGACCGAGAACGGTATTAGTGGGAGTATTGTGAACTTGACCAGCCAAACTGGAGACCGCAGAGCCGGAGGCCGGGGTCTCTATGGTGTTTCAAAGACGGCGATTAATGGTCTCACATGGAAGTTGGCACACGAGTTAGCTCCACACGGTATTCGTGTGAACGGTATTTCTACAGCGTCGACTCTAACGCCCCAATTACGATCTGAGGCCGAAGACGCTGCACGAGTTGATGGTAGTCTGTCTGCTCAACAGGTACTGGACGAGTTAGGACAAGAGAAGCCGATTGGCAGATTAGGACAGCCAAAAGAAATTGCCGACGCCGTCATGTTCCTGGCTAGTGATCGTGCAGAGTACATTGTTGGAGACATCATCCGCGTGAGTGGCGGGGGTAACCTCCAGTGACTCTGTTAGTTATATTTGAACAGACGGCGTCGGAATTCACTTAATGAGTTGTAATACGCACGCTATGACCCCACAGAAGAGAAAACTCATCTTATTCTTTCGAACTGGGGACACAATGGCTAACATACTGCGTTTTAATCAGTGTCCGCGTTCAATAATAGCTAACATCGTAATTAGTACCGAATACATTTATAGTAAAATAAAATGGCGTTATTTAATTATGAACATCGCCACTGTGCTTTACTTGTTAGTTTTCTAAAAGGCAGATTGGTATTACACTACTAGTATTGTAAAGATGCTCTGCAATGAACTGAATCACAGTACATACACCGATGTAGCAAAGCGAAAGAGTGGTTTAAATTCGAGTCAAGCTACTCCCAAAAACGCCATTGTTGATTATTTACGAACAGGGATAAAGAGATATCCTGTAAATATACATCAAGAGAGAAGATTCAACAGACCCATCTGGGACCGTACTCCGTTAAACAAATTTTAGACAGACTGGGTTCGGGACAGTGAGCTTTCGACCTGTCGAGGTCAGCCTGCCAGTGCCAGAGTCGATATTAAATACCACAACAGTATTCGACAGTTGGTTCTCGGCGTAGAGATACTGGCCATCAGGACTAATCGCAAAATTCCGAGGACATCTACCGCGCGTAGGTTCGTTCTCGACTGCGTGCAGAGACCCGTCGTCTTTGCACTGATAGACTGCAATTGAGTCGTGGCCGCGGTTGGATGCGTAAACGAAATCTCCTGACGGATGAACATGAATATCGGCCGCAGTGTTCTCAACGGTTTTTGGAGCTGTTTCTATTGTTTGAATCGGAAAGAGTTCGCCGGTACGTTCATTCCATTCGAACACGGTCAGGGTCGAATGCAGTTCGTTAATTAGGTAAGCGTAATCTCCGGATGGATGAAAATCAAGATGACGAGGCCCGGCACCAGTTGAGACATCTACTGTCGTCTGGTGTAATAAAGACCGTGTCTCTTGTTCAAATTGGTAAATCACAATTTGATCAGTGCCTAAATCGGGAACGTATACGTAGCGGTGATTTGGACCTGGAACAATCGCGTGTGGGTGGGCCTGTCGTTGTCGGTCTGGGTTAACGCTGGACCCACTGTGCTCAATCATACAGGATGGTTCTAGTAACCTACCAGATGGTCCAATCGGAAGTACAGAAACGGCAGCTCCGACGTAATGAGAAACCAGGACCACGTTATACTCAGGTAGAACTGAACAGTAGCATGGGTCAGGATAGGGTGTGGAAATCACGTTGATAAGTTCCAACGCTCCAGATTTGGTATTCAGATTATACGCCCTCACACAACCAGTTGAATCCTCATTAACTACGTAGACATGGTTTGTCTTCGAATTGATTGCCAGATAACTTGGATCTCGGCCAGCGTTAATTCCAGTCTTTGGTTTAAGGGCTCCAGACTCTTGTGCCATTGTAAGAGAATACAATCCGACCTGATCAGGAGGTGAATACGTACTAAGTACTGCTCTGTGCATACTAATTCAATTATTATTTGGAGTAGTATATAATATGGTGCTCGCCGGTGCAAGCTCACAAAGTCGGTGATTTGTGAACGTCGATATTTCAGATTTTAATTATAATATATTAATCGATAGTTTGAAAACTATTCAACGGTTTATAGAGGAAACAATAGTTAACAAATCAAAATAGAGTCGTCTATTTTTGATGCTTCTGTATTTACTTATGAGTATTACCCCACGTTATCTGTAAAAATCTGTGTTTGAATATTAATTTAATTAATTGGATGCAATCGACAGTCTCACGAGACTCGAACACGCTAAAAGTCGATTATCCTTTGATAAACGGATTGTTACTGCTATCTACCGTGGACGGAGCTAGTTGTTCGAGAGAGTCACAAATATTTCATATTTTGAATAGTTATCATCAACTGTATGAAAGCACATATTTCGGTTCTGTTTAGATATTCAGATCACTGTCCGTACATTGACTATGATACAATTCCTGATTTCAGCATTCAACTGAACCAGTTCATTTCAGAATAACCGCTGATATCCGGACCTGAGACCCCATCGTTTCCGGAGAAACGTAGTCAGAATGCAGACGATTCGCCATCAAGTTTGATTCAAGCTCGAAACCGTCGTTGAGAAGGCACGCAACATTTCCATCCTCCGAGGTTGCGACACATCTAGGTTCGGAGGGTGGCCTCCGTGCCATAGTCCTTCGTCAAAGCGGCTTGACTTGAGTCCTCTGACGAGTAGGTAAATACGTAGACGATGACAGCGGTGCAGAGCAACCAACTGAAAAGACTGTAGAAGGGCCGATCGAGAGTGGCTAAACGGGGACGAGAACGGGGACGAAACGGCGGCATACCTAAAACAGAATAGACGCGATTCACGGCAGTGCTTAAATTATAATTTTCTGAATATATTAGCTTAAATCATAAATAACCATCAGATATTATTGAGTGTCACTCCCGAGGACAGTCTGATTCTAATATTAATTATTGAGGCCAACTATTTCGGAGATTACATGGTGATATTACGTTCTCAGATATATATGGCCAGAAAATACAAGATTTCTCTACGTATATCCGAGGTTTCCGGTTTTTACCATCCAATCATTGTAATACACAGTGTTATCGACCTTCTAGAAGCCCCTGAAAGCAAAATTCAGCCAAATTAGAAATCACACATCTATTTTTGACATTCCAAAGGAGAACAGAGAATAGATATATTAGTTCGATTTGCCAATTATTCTATCATCTAATAAATTTAGTAGTTCTCTGTGATATATAGCCGGGAATTATGATTAAAAGTCTCGACCAACCCCGACGAACGAAGACGAATCGAAGCCAACCGAGAGATGTTCGTCAGATGGTTGGTATCGATTCCGAGAGGAACCACGTGGGCCATCAGCAACTATAAATTAGATTCGGTCGTTTGCTCGAGTATGAATTCACATCTCCCACAGGGGTTTACGGCCCGTTGGTCTGTAGTGGTGGACGGTACCTCGACAATGGGTGGTGTACGTACACGATCGCTGACGAGTCAGACAGCTACTGCTGACGGGGTGGCTACGGTTTCATCGACACGGTCATGAACGTGTTCCGCATCTCTCACCCCCACGGAAGTCCTGAAGGGGAGAATAGTACGTACGTGTTCCCCAACCGGTCGGTGATTATCGACCCCGGACCACCGGGTGAACGACCATGGAGACGACTCTGCGATGGTCTTAGCGGCCACGGACTCTCGGTTTCCGATGTTCGACATATCATCGTCACACACTGGCACGCCGACCACGCTGGGTTGGCACCGCGACTCGCGAGCACTGCCGATGCCACACTCCATATGCACGAACTGGATGCCCCGTTAGTCCGTGAGTATACGAGCGAGCGAACACAGCGGGTCGAACGCGACAAGGTCACACTGGAACGGTGGGGGGTTCCGAAGACGATTAGGAAGAAAGTCTCCGAGAACGACACTCCCTCACCGATGCCCGACCGGACGCCAGTGACGGGGCACACAGATGGTGACACCATAGCTGGACTCACTCTCCGCCGAACAGCGGGACACACACCCGGACACCTCGCTGTACAGGCAGAGAGCACCCTCTACGTTGGCGACACTCTCCTGCCGATGTATACCCCGAACGTCGGTGGAAGTGATACGCGAACAGACGGTGAGAGCCCACTGGAGACGTATCTCGACACGCTCGACGATATCAGTTCGTGGGACGTCGACCAGCACGCACGTCCTGGCCACGGTGCAGTGGTATCCCTCCCAGAGCGTATCGAGACGACACGACTGCACCACTGGGAACGCGTCCGTCGTGCCGTCGAGTCGATACCAGAAGATGGTCATTTCACACCCTGGGACGTTGCTCGTGTACTCTTCGGAGAGATGTCTGGCATCCACGTCAAGATGGGCGCCGGAGAAGCTGCTGCCCACCTCGAATATGCAGCGTCACGTGACTTCGTCGAACGAGTCGGGAGCAACCCACATTCGTATCGAGTGACAGACCTGGCAGTCGATGCCGAGGAATTCGGAGACAGAGACTGAGCGCACCGAGGTGATTCCCTACACGCGCCCTTCGAGAGGGCGTAGAATAGATGCCGGGGGCGAATTGCTCATTACCCCCGAGTGCGACTACCTGTCATGGCCACCGAAATCGTTCCGGGGATATTCGACCTCACTGTCCGCACGGACTCGACGGGACGCCGCTATCGTGCCTACCTCGTCGACGACGACGTGCCGACGCTGTTCGACGCCGGGTTCGCGGATACGACTGACGCACTGTTCTCCGAAATCGAGACGACCGGATTGACTCCCGAACGCCTCGTGATTACACACACCGACATCGACCACGTTGGTGGATTCGATGCCGCCGTGGATAGATTCGGCGTCGAAACGTACGTTCCAGAACAGTCGACTCTCGAGACAACTCACGAACCGGACCACCGCTACGGAGACGGTGACCAAATTGGAGGGTTCGAAGCCATCTTCACACCGGGGCACAAGTACGACCACCACGCGTTCGTCGACGAGAGTCGTGGTGTCCTAATTGCTGGTGACGCCGTCTCGGGGGCGGACCTCAGGGGGTTCCCAGAGGGGTACCTCCTCCCACACGCCGCAGTGTACGCCGAAGACTTGTCCGTCGCAGAACAGAGCCTCGACAGGGTGGTCGAGTACGAATTTGATGCCGCACTCGTCTACCACGGGACTGCAGTCACAGAGAACGCTGGCGCTGTCCTCCGTCGATACGTCCAGTTCCCGGGCCGTCCTGAATCGTAATCGGGTCCTCGTCTGTAGTTGGGCTTTGGTGACGTCCGTTCCCTGATTCGTAACCCTGTCCACACCAGTTGAACACCGTCTCTGTAAGCATTACAACACTAGTACTGTGAGGCATTGGTATATGTTGACATGGGTTTTGCTCTGTTCGGTGACACCGAACTGGCTGCTCTAACCCCGTCGAACGAACGTTTATTACCGTGGCGTCGGTGCTGGTGGTGTGGACCTCAACCTAACAGAGAGACGAGTCCTCGTACTGGCATCCAGCAAGGGACTCGGACGTGCAACAGCTGTCGAGTTCGCTCGCGAAGGCGCGCACGTAGCGTTGTCGTCTCGGAGTGCAGACCGCCTCAAATCTGCCAAGAATCACGTCGTCAGTGAGTCGGGGTGTGACCCGAGCAACGTCTACACGGCGGTGTGTGACCTCTCCGACCCGACGAGTATCGAGGAGGCAATCCCCTCGGTGATTGACGAACTCGGTGGACTCGACATTCTCGTCACCAACCACGGTGGAACCGCACCGACGACGTTCGAAGATGCGACCATCGAAGCGTTCGACGAAGCGTACCAGGGTGTCATTCGAAGTACCGCCCACGCAGTGAAACTCGCGCTCCCAGACCTCAAAGCCGATGGTGGCGGTGCAGTGACGCACATCGTCTCGGCGTCGGCCGTCGAACCTCCATCCGGCTCTGTGTTCAACACCGTCTTCAGGACGGGCATCTACGGACTTTCGAAGGCACTTGCGAACGAACTGTCTGGCGAAGGTGTCCGTTCGAACTGTGTGTGCCCTCGTGGCGTCTCCACCGACCGCATCGACTTCAAAATCGAACAACGAGCAGAGCGGCAGGGAATCAGTGTCGACGAAGCGCGGAAACAGCGGGAGGCAGAACTCCCCGTCGACAGACTCGGTCAGCCCGACGAGTTCGGGCGCGTCGTCGCATTCGTCTCCTCAGACGCTGCAAGTTACGTGACCGGAGAGTCTATCAACGTCGATGGGGGGTGGCATCGGCGCGCATTCTGATTCGACGACACCTACTTCGTTCGACAGCACCGAACGAGTTTGGACATTGTTCACATGCAACATAAGAATATTATTCAACTTATATTCCTGCATCATCAGACACACCAGTAGTTCTCAGACCGATGGTTGTTCATGTGTATGCACTAAGTAGCATAAAATACCCAAATATACAGGTTCCATCTAGCCAAACGTCGGTTGGCGACGACAGTTGGCAACGTCCGCCGTGAGAGGGACCCCGAACGATGCTCAGGAGAACGTGATGTTGAGTTCGACTTCGTTCGCGGCGCCCAGAATCATGTCCGGGATCTCGGTTTCGAACCACTCGCCTTTCAATCGGTGAGTCGGCCCCGAGACGCTCAGAGAGCCGAGGACTTCACCGTTGGACCCGATGACTGGAACTCCGACGGCCCTGAGCCCAGTGGTGGACTCTTCCATGTTGAACGCGTATCCTCGCTCCCGCACGGCTTCGAGTTCTTCGTACAGCGTATCGACGTCCGTAATCGTGTTTTCGGTACTTGGTGGAAGCCCACGCCTTTCGAGTATCTCGACGACTTCCTCCTCGGGTAAGTGTGCGAGTATGGCTTTCCCTGCGGAACTGGCGTGAAGAGAGATTCGTTTGCCGATTCGAGAGTCCGTCGAAACGGCGTGAGCACCGATAGACCGGTAGAGATAGATCCCGTATCCGTGCTCCTGGACGATGAACTGTGCACGTTCGTCGGTACGCTTCGCCAACTCTTCGACTTTCTCTCTGATGAGTTGGTGTTCTTTCTTTCTGTGGCGGGCAGTCTCTCCGAGGTCGAGGAAACGTAATCCAAGGTCGTACCGACCGTGTTCGTTCACAACGAACCCGTACTGGTCGAGCGTCTTGAGATGTCCGTGTGCTGTACTTTTCGCGACACCGACTTCGTTGGCTATCTCTGTCACGCCAGCCCCCTCCAGGCGCTTGAGTGCCAGGATAATCTCGAGCAGGGTTTCGTCTGACTTGACCGTTCGCCCTGTGACGTGTCGTTCACCCATGAGAGAACATACCAGGGCGTCCTATATAACGTTTGTTCACACCGAACGGTTTCACAGCGTACCTACAACTCGGCGGCGTCTGCTCAGGGACCGTCGACCCAACCTGTATACCCGTCTACTCGCCGCGCCAATTTCTGTGCCACGACAGTGCCCTGCCCAGGTCGTGAGGAATGTGTCCCTCACGAGCGGTCGCTGCTTCGACGTAGTCGGTGAGTTCGTCCACGAACGAGGGGTCGGCACAGTTTTCTATGAGTTCAGTCGCTCGCTCGTGTGGCGCGAGTCGGCGGAGGTCAGCGACGCCGTGCTCGGTGACGACGACACCGAAGTCGTGCTCTGTGTGGTCTACGTGAGGCACCATCGGGACGATTCGAGAGATAGCACCGCCTGCTGTCGTCGATGCGAGTGTGAGTATCGAGACCATGCCGTTTCGACAGTAGTCACCGCTCCCACCGATGCCGTTGAGGACGTCTGTCCCGTTGAGATGAGTCGAGTTTGCGTGTCCCGAGAGGTCCACCTCCAGCGTACTATTGACGGCGATGACACCAAATCGGTCGATGAGTTCCGCTCGATTCGAAATCGATGCAGGTCGCAACACCACCTTCGATGCGTAACGGTCGACGTCGTCGAAGAGACGGCGCTGCCCGTCGCGAGAGAGTGCAAGCGACGTCGCACTGGCCGACTGCAGAACGTCCGCGTCGATCAAGTCGAGCAGTCCGTCCTGAATCACCTCGCCGAAGTAGATGATGTCGCGGTCACCGAAATCGACCGTCCCGAGTTCGGCCATCAGCGCATTTCCGAGGCTCCCGACACCGAACTGGAGTCGAACGCTCTCAGAGAGCGCTGGGTTTCGCTCGACTTCTGCGCGCAGGAACGTGCCGAGGTTGTCGGCGATTGCCCGGTCGACGTCTCTCGGCGTCCGGAATTCGTAGGGGTCGTCCGGTTCGTTTGTCTCGACGACGCTCACGAGTTTCTCGGGGTCGAACGTCACCGTCGACGTACCGATTCGGGCCGCTGGTTCGAAGAGTGGTATCGCCTCGTCTCGTGGCGGCATCGGGACGCGATAGATGTCGTGGAACGCTTCGAGTTCGACCGGTTGTGCATCGTTGACTTCGACGATGAGTGTCTCCGCCGCTTCGACGAACGAACGGACGTGACCGAGAGACGTCGACGGGACGAACCAGCCGTCACCCACTGCGACGGCCTCGACGATAGCGACGTCGGGTGGCGGTAGTTCTCCGAGTATGACCGCCTCTCCGAGACGTCCGATGTGACGGTCCTGAAATGCGACTTCTCGGGCGTTGACTGCACGCCGGGAGGCGGACTCTGCTTGGTAGGTGTACCGACGAGCGACAGCGTTCGCTTCGAACAGGTCGCCATCGATGATTCCACCGGCGCTCCCACCGCTGATGATGGTCAACGAGAGACTCCGTCCGTCCCGTGCGAGGGCCGACGGGACTGCCTTCGGGTTGCCGACACTCCCAAACCCGCTCACGCAGACGATTGCGTCCGATTCGACGCGAGACGCAGCCGACTCTGCCGACTCTGTCCCGAGTCCGTCGTTCACACGCTGCGTGAGTGTACTCATTCGAGGTCCTCCGGTTGTGTCCCGACTCCGGATGGCCACCCCGGGGGCTTCGCCGGAGTCGGCTTGGCGTACTCTCGTTTGAGGACCATCGGCGTTCGTTTGAGTGAGAGAACTTTCTCGTCGTCCTGATTGAACGCCCGCAGCTCTGTGGTGACGATACCGACGTGGTCGCGCGAGGACGACTCCCGTTTCTCCAGAACCTCGCTCTCGACGAACAGGGTATCGCCGTGGAAGACGGGCGCGTGGTGTCGAACCTCGTCGTACCCGAGATTAGCCGTCGCGTTCTGTGAGACGTCGATGACGCTCATCCCGACTGCCATCGCGATGACGACTAACCCGTTGACGAGACGTTCACCGAACTCGGTTTCGGCCGCGTACGCCTCGTTGAAGTGCATCGGATTCAAGTTCATCGTCACATTCGTCAACCAGACGTCGTCGGTTTCGGTGACTGTCCTGCCGTACGGATGTTTGTAGATGTCTCCAACGGTGAAGTCCTCGTAGTAGCGCCCTTGCCAGCCCGCAACGAGGCGGCGGCCGGACCCGTCGGTGGAAATCGAGGCACGTCTGGAGTCGGCGAGCGTTTCGTCCGTGGTGGTGTCCGAAGCGGTTCTGTTCGAGTCGGTTTCTGTGTTAGTGTCGGTGGGTGTTGGCATTGGTTGTGTCTCCTCTCGTGTTTCTGCTCGAACGTGCTCCTCAGTACGACCGTGGCAGGTCGAGGACCCGCTCACTGAGGTAGTTCAAGATGAGTTGCTGCGTAATCGGGACGAGTCGCGTCAACCGCGCTTCCCTGAAGTAGCGCTCGACGTCGTACTCACGGGCGACGCCGAAACCACCGTGAGTTTGTACAGCTGCGTCGGCGGCTTCGAAGGCAGCCTCACTCGCGAGGTACTTGGACATATTCGCCTGCGCACCGACGTCTACGTCCGTTCGGTTCGGGTCGTCGACGACTCTTGCAGCGGCGTACGTCATCTGCTTGGCCGCCTGCACGTTGGCGTACGCTTTTGCGAGCGGGTGCTGGATTGCCTGATTAGAGCCAATCGGGCGACCGAACACCTCTCGTTCCCGTGCGTATGCGACCCCTCTGTCGAGAGCGACTTCTCCGAGGCCGATACACTCGGCGGCGATGACGAGTCGTTCCTCGTTGAGTCCGTCGAGTACCTGATAGAACCCGTTTCCCTCCTCACCGATGAGGTTCCGAGCGGGTATTCGGAGGTCCTCGAACCACAGTTCGAACGCGTGGACAGCGTTGCTCGCAGTCTTCGGGATAGCCCTCATTTCGAGGCTTCCATCCGACGTCGCCTCGTCGATATCGACGAGAAACATCGACATGCCACGAGTCTTCTTTTCGACTTCAGATTTCGGTGTCGTCCGAGCCACGAGAACGAGATAGTCACTGGCGTCGACGCGAGAGGTCCAGATTTTCTGCCCGTTGATGACGTATTCGTCGCCGTCGAGTTCCGCACGAGTCTCGATGGACGTCGAGTCAGAACCTGCGTTCGGCTCGGTGAGTCCGAACGCCTGTATCGATTTCTCCCCCGAAGCGACTGCGGGAAGCAACTCTGATTTGAGTTCCTCACTTCCGTAGTGGACGATTGGAACTGAGTTGTAGATGCCACCGTGAATCGCCTGTGCCCCGGCGAAACCACCCCCGCTCGCGGCTATCTCCTCCATCATCACCATCACTTCGGACGTTCCCATTCCTGCACCGCCGTACTCTTCAGGTAGCAGAATCCCTAACCAACCGTACTCGGCAAGGTCGTCGACGAACTCCTGCGGATACTCGCCGTTGGCGTCCCTCTCGCGCCAGTAGGCATCGTCATAAGAATCGCAGATATCCCGGATACTCTCGCGTACGAGTCGCTGTTGCTCCGTAAGCTCGACAGTATCGGTCGGTATGCTCAACATTACCATGGAGTATCCGGCACGATGAAATAAATCTATTGTCAGTCGGTGTCAGGAAACGAGTACGTCTGAACGTTCAGTCGTCCCTGGAATTGGGGGCCAACGCTCGAATCGTCGCTTCACCGACCGCATCGTACGTCCCGTGCGGGACGACGACGAGTGGGACGTCGACGACGGGATTATTGGCTATCTCGTCGAGGCGTGCCCGTGCTTCCTCGGCGGTCCCTGCAACACCGAAGTCGTCGACCATCTCGTCTGTCACCGCCGCCGCGGCGGCCGACTCGTCACCACTCCGCCACTGGTCGGCGATGGCTTCGGTCTCATCTGGGTAAGCCGCGTGGACGACGTTTTTGTACGAGTCGTCGGTGAAGGCCCCGATATATCCCGCGAGATTCTCGCGAATCACGTCCCGTGCGGCGGTCGAATCGTCGCTCACCGCTGCGGGGACGAACGGGTTCACGACGAGGTCATCTACATCGCGTCCTGCCTCTTCAGCGGCGGTGGCTACCGTCTCGAACGCAGTTTCCAGTTGGGAGAAGGGAACGTGATACGGGAGCCATCCGTCGCTAAACAGTCCGGTCACGCGACGGTTCGTCTCTCCCAGTGCCGCACTGTAGATAGGCACGTCCCTATCGAGTCCGGGGAAGTCCGTCGCTTCGAACAGTTGTCCCTCATACGAGACGTCCTCGTCGCTGCCCAGGAGCGCCCGAACCAGTTCGATGGTTTCGTGCATCCGGCGGAGAGGGCGCTCGTAGGTGATGTCGTGGAGGTTCTCGACCAGTTTCGGATGCCCAGCACCGAGGCCAAGAACTGCCCGCCCGTCTGCTTCTCGGTCGAGTGAGGCAATCGCCATCGCCAGTCCAGCAGGTGTCCGAGTGAAAACGTTGACGACGGCGGTGCCGACCCGAACCCGGTCCGTGTGACGGGCGATTGCGGTCAGGTCGACGAACGAGTCGCTCCCCCATCCTTCGCTCGTCCAGACCGACTCGTAGCCCAGTTCTTCGACCCACTGACCGAACGCTCCGAGGTCGTCGACTGCTGGTGGTTGTGCGAGACCGCCAACCTTCGGTATCACGACACCGATAGCTGGTTCTGACATGCGAGTACCTCGTGTGGCGACTGCCATAACCGTATGCCTCTCGCATGAACACTTTTGTAGTGAGCCACTCTCTGAAATCTCATGCGAGCCGTTCGATTCCACGAGACTGGCGGCCCCGAAGTACTGGCCGTCGAGGACGTTCCCCGCCCAGAGCCACGAGCAGACGAAGTTCTCATCGAGACACGGGCCGCCGGCGTGAACCCAACCGAGATATACTCACGGACCGGTGACAGACAACACCCGCTCCCTCGAATCCCGGGAGCCGACGTCGCTGGCGTCGTTACGGACGTTGGTGACGTCGTCGATGGATTCGATGTCGGTGACCGCGTGTTCGCGACTGCCCTCCAAAACGACCGACAGGGAAGCTACGCCGAATACGTCCCCGCGCGCACCGACCGGGTCGCCCATCTGCCAGACCCCGTCTCGTTCGAAACGGGCGCAGCAGCGGGCGTCGTCACGACGACGGCGTGGCTGGCATTCGTCGAACACGCGCGAGTGACTGCGAATACGACGTGTCTCGTACACGGTGGGAGCGGTGGGGTCGGACACGTCGCCGTCCAACTCGCCAAGGAGATGGGGGCGACGGTTGTCTCTACCGCAGGGTCGCCAGAGACGCGCACTTTCGCCCGTGAGTGTGGTGCCGACGGGGTTCTCGATTACTCCCGGCCCGACCTAGAGGCATCAGTGAGAGATTCGGTCGATGGAGATGGCGTCGACGTCGTCTTGGACCACCGAGTCGGCGACTACCTCCAGTTCGACCTGGACGTACTCGCGGCCGGAGGCACGGTACTCGTCATCGGCAACCCCCAAGACGAGTGCCACATCTCGGACCTCTGGCCTGCCATTCGGACCGACGCGACGATTCAGGTGTTCGCCATGTCGAACGCCCCAGACCTCAGTGCCGTCCTCGACGAGGTTGCACCGTTACTCGCGGATGGTCGACTAGACGTACACGTCGAGCGTCGGTACGACTTCGAGGAAGCTGGTGAAGCACAGCGAGCTATCGTTGAGGATAGCTTCCCCGGAAAAGCGATACTCGTCCCGTGAAACGATGGACGGTCCTTACAGGTCTTCGTAAATCTTCACGATGGCCGAGCAATCGAGGTCACCGTACCCCATCGACGAGGCGAGACGATACAGACCGCTGACGCCACCGAGCAACATCGGGACGTCGTTGTCGTAGGCGAAGCGTTCGGCCAACGTGACGTCTTTTTCCATCAAGTCGAGTGTGAACTCCGAGTCGAATTCGTCGGGGATGATGAACCGCGACATGTTTCGGTCCAGTGCGTAGGACGCACCCGATGCGTCGGCTACCGTCTCGGCGAACGTCTCGTCGTCGATGCCGGCCGACCGTGCCATCGCCAACCCCTCGGCCAGTGCGAGTTGGTTGAGGCCGAGGAGGTAGTTGTTGACCACTTTCAGCGTCACGCCCGCCCCTTGTGGGCCGACGTGGTGGACAGTCTTGGCGATACAATCGAGTACTGGTCGAACCCGTTCGAGGACTGATTTCTCACCGCCGACGATGACAGTGAGGTCACCAGTCGCGGCGTTGCGCGCCCCTCCACTGACAGGAGCATCGAGGAAACCCACACCCGCCGCAGCACAGGCGTCTGCAACTCGATTCGACGCCATCGGAGAGACGGTACTCGTATCAATCAACACGTCGTCGCCACCGAGTCCACCGGCGACGCCGCCTTCGCCGAGTGCAGCAGCTTCGAGGGCGTCGTCGCTGGGGAGAGACAACAGGACTACGTCCGCGCGTCGACCCAACTCTTCGCCCGACTCGGCACTACGTGCACCCTGACCGACGAGCGTTTCGACGCGCTCGTCGTCGATGTCGAAGACGACAACGTCGAACTCCGAGAGGAGGACGGACGCTACTCTCCCACCGATGTTCCCGAGTCCGACGACGCCCACAGTCGGACGCATCAGTTGTTCTCCGGGTTCCACTCGTCGAGCGATTCGTACGGCGGGGCCCAGATGACGATGAGTTCGAGCGCTTCGTCACCGGTGTTCTTCACCTGATGGTAGGCGTTTCGCGGCAGGTAGACGAACGTCTCCGGACGGAGTTCGTGAGTCTCCTGGTCGGACTCGTCGTCGGGGTGGCTGATTCTCACCGTTCCTTCGCCCGAACGGACGAAGATGAGTTGTTCGACCGACTCGTGGGCGTGCCAGTAGTCCTGTCCACCCGGTCCCATGCTGGTCAGGCGGAAGACGACGTCCTCAGACCCTCGCTCTGGGTTGACGAGTTCACGGGAGTTGGTCTCTTCGTGGTGTGGTGGTGAAAATGCTGGCACCTCTTCGGGGGTGATGACGTAGGGGTCACTCATGGGCTGTGTGAGTCAGTAACACCGTGAGTCGGTATTACTCTTGCCCCCGCATCGTGGCAGACTGATACCCGACTACACGCCCTGTTGCGTCGGCGTCTGGTTCGTTCCAGCGTCGAAAACACCATGGCACTACGATGCACACGTCGGGTATGGTACGAATAGGATTCATCGGTCTCGGAGACATGGGGAGTCAGATGGCGCGACATCTCGTGGATGCGGGACACGACGTTCGTGGATTCGATGTCGACGACGACACGCTCGCCGACGCTGTCGAAGTCGGCGTGACACCAGCCAACTCGAGTGCAGACGCCGTCGCCGGGGCCGAAGTCGTGTTCCTCTCGTTACCCGACCCGCAAACGGTCGAACTGGTCGTCGAGGAACTCGGCGACTCTGTCGAAGCGGGGACGGTGGTCATCGATACGACGACGTCGACACCGTCGACGACAAACGATATCGCCGATGACCTCGCAGAACAGCGTGTCGACGTCCTCGGTGCACCAATCAGCGGTGGGAAACACGGTGCAGCGGCGGGGACGCTCTCGGTGATGGCAGGTGGTGACGAGGCAGTGTACGAAGCGTGTACACCGCTGTTCGAGGCGTTCGCCACCGACTGTTTCTACGTGGGTCCCGAACCCGGACACGGACACGCGGTGAAACTTCTCAACAACATCCTGTCGTACACGACGTTACTCGCCACCTCAGAGGCGGTCATCGTGGGGCGCGCCGCAGGACTCGACCCGGGACTTCTCGTCGACGTGTTCAGTGCTTCGACCGGTCGCAGCAGCGCGTCGGACGACAAGATACCGAATCAGGTGTTGACTGGGGACTACGACACCGGATTCCCACTCTCGCTCACGGAGAAAGACGTCGTGCTGTTCACCGAGTTCGCCGAGGAATTGGGGACGCCTGCACTCATGGGGGCAGTGACACGAATGCTCGTCGGGTTTGCGCGCTCTTCTGAGGGTGACGACGGTGACATGACTCGCGTGTACGACTTCCTCGAACGAGTGATGCTCAGGTGAGTGCCGAGGAGAGCACACAGGAGTGACGCGAACGAGCGTCTATCCGCGGAGATACGCGGTCAGTGTCTCCACACGGTCCACGTTCGGGAGGTCTGTCGCGAGTGCGTGTAACTCGTCGAGTTCGGTTTCGTCGAGCGAGCGCCCGGCAAGCGTCCGATACTTGTAATCGAGGAACTCCTCTGAGAGTGGGTTGGCGGGGTCACCGCCACACGTCTCCAAGTGAGCGGTGTGTTCCTCACCATCCGTCGTCCGAATGGTCACGCGCGCTGGGAAGTAGTCCGGGTAGTGAGCGTCGAGTTCTGGGTCGTGTTCGACCTGCACGGCATCGGCCAACGAGAGTACTCGTTCGTCGGACAGATACGGTTCGTCGAACTGTTCGAGGAACGCCTCGCCGGCGACGAGTGCGACGGCGACGCTGTAGTGGAGGCTGAACTGCGCGTCGGTTTGGCCTCTGGGTCTGACTTTGTTGTCTCGGGGTTCGGCGACGATGTCCATCGCAGGACCGAGCAGGTCGACGTGGATTACGTCGATATCGTCGGGGTCGACGTCGTGTTCGCGTTGAATCTGCAAGGCGGCGTCGATAGGTGTCTGATTGTACCGACAGCAAGCGTGTGGCTTGATTCCCGTTCGCGTAATCTCGAACTCGTAACCGTCGTCGATATCCGCGAACAGTCGGTCGACGTCGCCACCGCCAGCGTAGGCCGCGAGGAAGCCGTTCGTCCCCTCTAATATGGTTTCGGGGCCCGTGTATCCCCGTGAAGCGAGCTCCGCCGCCAGCACGCCACCCTGCGCGGCCCCCCCGGGTTGGATTCGCTTGCTGAGCGTGCCCGTGGCGAGATACTCCTGATTACCGCCGGAGAAGCTCCCCGCGATACCAACAGCGTTGACGGTTTCCTCGAGACTCAACCCTTTCAGTCGGGCCGCGGCGAGGGCCGCACCGAAGACACCACAGGTTGCCGTCGGATGGAACCCACGACGATAGAGTTCGGCAGGGTCGGCCGCACGACTGATTCGAATCATACACTCGTACCCGGAGACGATTGCTTCGAGTAACTCTGTTCCAGTCGCCCCTTCGGTTTCACCGACGGCCAGCGCCGCCGGGATGACGACGGTTCCAGCGTGAATCGACGCACCGCTGTGGGTGTCGTCGAGTTCGATTCCGTGGGCGATGGTGGCGTTAGCGAACGCCGCCGCGGGTGTCGGTGACCCCTCGGACTCACCGACGACTGTCGCGTCGCCCTGGCCGTAGACCGCCCGAATCGTGTCGCGTACGATTTGGCTCGACTCTGCGGTCGGTGCGCTCCCGAGCATGACCCCCAAGAGGTCGACAAAGAGTGTGTGCGACCGTTTCTCTGCATCCGATGTGAGGTCGGCGGCATCGATATCGAGACATCGCTCGACGAACGCTTCCGTCTGTGTTCGCTCCTGTCGCTTCGCTTTTGTGTCGGCAGTCATCGTACTCGCCTAATGTGTGAGAGTCATAGTCAAGGTTTCGTCCATCACGAAACTTATTGTGGTCGGCATCCGCTTTTCGAACGATGGTAACGATTCACATAGACACACCCCGTCCGGCGGTCATTCCGTGGTCGTCCGAAACTACCACCCATGACACGACCAGATAGCACCACACTCTCCGCACTCCTCGACGAACTCGTCGACGTGCGAGGTGAGCAAGTCGCACTTATCGACGAAGAGCGAACGTGTACGTACCGAGAGCTCGGAGAGCGCGCGTCGTTGGTCGCGGGTGGCCTCGCTCGGTACGGTGTTGGCCCCGGTGACCGCGTCGCCATCCTGATGGAGAACCGAATCGAGTGGGTCGAGACGATGTTCGCCGCGATGCGTCTCGGTGCCACCGTCGTCGGCGTCAGCACGTGGGCCGAACGGCGGGAACTACGCTACTTCCTCGAACACTCCGGCGCAAACGCCCTCGTCGCGACTGCCTCGTTCGCAGGGAAAGCGTTCACCGGAGAGTTGGAGGCGATACTCGGTTACGAATCCCAACCGGCAGGCAGTCTCGACGCCGAGGGAGTACCTGACCTCGACACTGTCGTCCTTCTCGGCGCGGACCGACCGGGTGCGGTGTCGTTCGAGTCCCTCTCTGAAGGCACGGCCCACGACGTGGAGAGCGACCCGAACGACCCAGACGATACTGCGTTACTCCTGTACACCAGCGGGTCGACGTCTCGGCCGAAGGGCGTCCCACTCCTACACGGTGGTATCGTCGAAAATGCGTACCACATCGGTGAGCGGATGCACCTCACACCCGACGACCGATTCTGGCTGGTCTCACCGCTGTTCTGGAGTTACGGGTCTGCAAACGCACTCGGAGCGATGCTCACACACGGTGCGAGCGCAGTGCTACAGTCACAGTTCGACCCCGAAGTCGCGGTTGAACTCGCCGCAGAACACGACTGTACCGTCTACTACGGAATGGCGAATATGGCACGGCGGATTGTCAACGCAGATAACTTCGACAGCGAGCAGTTGTCGTTCCGAACCGGGACGACCATCGGCCAACCGGAAGACGTCGCGTTCACGATGGACCGCCTCGGTGTGGAGGGTATCTGCAACGTCTATGGCTCGACCGAAACGTACGGAAACTGTGCCGTTACCGACCGAACCCTCCCTCGTGAAGTCAGACTCCAGACACAAGGGCGTCCGCTCCCGGGACAGGATATCGTCATTACAGACCCAGAGACGGGTGAGCGACTCGAACAGGGTGAGGTGGGCGAGATTCGCGTCGGTGGCCGAATCACGCCCGGATATCACGACGCACCCGAGGTGAATCGCGAGGCGTTCGACGAGGACGGATACCTGAAGATGGGTGACCTCGGCCGTCTGGACGAACACGGCCGAATCCAGTTCCGTGGCCGCCTGAAAAACGTCATCAAGACCGGCGGCATCAACGTCTCCGCGCTCGAAGTCGAGGAATTCATCCGGACACATCCCAGTGTCGAACAGGCCTACGTCGTCGGGCTCGAAGACGAGGAAAAAGGAGAGATAGTCGCCGCGGCCGTCGTCCCCGTCGACGGCGCGTCGCTCACTGAAGCGGCAGTTCGTGACCACTGTAGAGAACTGTCGGCGTACAAACGGCCAGTCAAAATCGCCATCACGACGGCTGATTCGCTCCCCGAGACCGACACCGGGAAAATCAAACGGCTCGCGATGACCGAACTTTTCGAGTAGACACACGGCCTCTGTTTCGAGTTTTCGCCGTGGCGAACCTATATTACTGCCCCCGTGGACGACTGAAACATGAACGGAACGACCGACTGGTTCGACGTCGACAGAGTCGCTGATGGCTGGTTACAACTCACGGAGGGGAACCCGGTCCTCCCGTGTCACTCACTCGTCGTCGAAGATGGCGACGACTGTGTCCTCGTCGACACGGGCCTCGGAATCGGCGACTTGCCGGGGATGGTTCGCGAACTCACCGGTCACGACGACCCGACGGTTCTGCTCACACACTCACACTGGGACCACATCGGTGCCGCCCCCGAGTTCGCCGACGTCTCGATTCACGGGGACGAGCAAACTGCCGATGGGAGCGTCGCAATCGACGTCCTCTCCGACGAGTTCGGACAGCGACCCGGCCAGTTCATCCAGAGTTGTATCGACCAAGGCGTCGAGTTCCCAGACGGGTTCGACCCAGACGGGTACAGTATCGACCCCACGGACGGTGTCGGAACGCTCGAACCGTGGGAGGAGATTTCGGTGGGTGACAGAACACTCGAACTGGTCCCGATACCAGGGCATTCACCGGGACAACTGGCCGTCCTCGACCGAACGGCGGGTATCTGTCACGGCGCAGACGTCCTCGAACCGGGCGGGGAAATCTTCGCACAGTTCCAGGACTCCGACGTCGACGTCTACCGTGAGACGATGGCTCGACTCGTCGACTTACGTGACGAAGGGGCGTTCGATACGCTGACGACAGGCCACGGTGACCCACTCCACGGTGACGAACTCTCGGTTCTCGACGAGGTACAGGACGCACTCGACAGCGTGGCAAGTGGTGAGATACCGGCCGAAACCGTCGAGACCAACTACGGCCCGAAACTGCAGTACGAAGTCGGTGATGTCGTCGTGCTCACAAAAACGGAGACGAGCACGTAACTGTCACTACGTGAGTAAGCCGCTTCCTCAGTCTTTTGCCTCGCCCATCACCTGGTCGAAGTACTTGTATATCTCTGTGTAGTCCGCGTCCGAACCGAGTTCTCCGCGGACATAGCCGATGAGTTGCCGGATGGTCCCACCGGCCATGAACGGTGTCTTCGTCTCGTTCGAGACGTCCATCAGTAGTTGCATGTCCTTCTCGACGAGCGCCATCGAGTACTCCATGTCGTAGGTTTCGGGGAGGATGTACTCGGGGAACTTGAACGATGTCGCGGTGTTCCGTGCACTTCCCGAGTTGAACACGTCGAGCATCGTCTCCGGTTCGAGGCCGACCTGTTTTCCGAGGACGATTGCCTCCGACGTACAGATCATAGCCACGAACGAGAGGTAGTTGTTGGTCAACTTCATCGCGTGCCCGTGGCCTGGCTCTTCGTCGATGTAGACGACGTTCCCCCCGATAACATCGAATATCTCCTCACAGCGCTCGAAGACGTCGTGGTCACCGCCGACCATCACTGCGAGCGTGCCCTCCTCGGCCCCAGAAGGGCCACCGCTGACGGGCGCGCCAAGCACGTGGACGCCGTGTTCGGCAAGCTGGTCAGCGACGGCGTTCGTCGTCGTCGGTTTCGACGTCGTCAAGTCGATGAGGACGTCGCCTTCGTCGAAACCGTCTTCGACTTCGTCGACGACCATCTGTACCTCGTCCGGGCCTGGAAGCGAGAGCATGACCACGTCGGCCTGTCGCGCGACGTCGGTTGCATCTTCGGTCCCGACAGCACCTCGTTCGACAAGTGATTCCACAGCCTCGGGTCGTGGGTCGTAGACGACCATCTCGTAACCGTGCTCGAGGAGTTGGATAGTCATCCGGCTACCCATGGCCCCGAGTCCAATGAAGCCTATGCGCACCATTGTAACGGCGTTTGACGCGGTGTGTGATAACTGTTCGCGTCCGAGGGGACGCAGAACGAGAGGCTCCGATTGTAGCCGGGGACTCTCCTGTAGCCGGTGACTTTCCAATTGTTCGCTCGCGTATGAGAAACAAGCAGTCTCGAAGAACACAGGCCAGAGCAGTCTCGAAAACGACTCCTGATTTCGAGGGAGGCACGTATCAACCACGCCTCACGTTGATGCGGTTCCACGTGGCAATTTCGCTGACGGAACTGTGAATCTTGGAAATTATGCCGACAACAATATTTATCACCTCACCGTAGGTCATTATCTACCATGGTAGATGCTGTGTCGATAGTACAAGCGATGCTGACAGGGCTGATGCAGGGTGGCGTGTACGCTCTCATCAGTATCGGACTGACAATAATTTTCGGCGTGCTCGGAATCATCAATTTCGCGCACGCCGAGTTCATGATGCTCGGGATGTACACTGCACTCGTGTTGTTCTTGGGGTTCAGTGTAAGCCCACTCATCGGGTTTTTCCTCTTGCTCCCGCTGTTCTTGGTAGTCGGAGCCTTGATTCAGCGGGTGCTCATCGAACCAATTATCGACGAACAGGAAGACGCGCAGCTGATTCTCACGTTCGGAATCCTGCTCATCCTGCAGAACGGTGCGCTCGTCTTCTTCGGGTCGAACCCGCAGACGATGAACATCGCCTACTCCTCCGAAGCGTTCCGATTCCTCGAATTCACCGTGAATCAGGCGAAAGCCATCGCGTTCGTCTTTGCGATTGGGGCCGCTGGAGCGACGTTCGCGTTTCTGCGATTCACTGAGTTCGGGCGAGCGATTCGTGCGACAGCGAACAACTCCGTTGCGGCCGGGTACGCAGGAATCAACGTCCGCCGTGTGTACATGGCCGCGTTCGGACTCGGAATCGCACTCACGGCAACCGCTGGCGCCCTGTTGGTGATGTACTACCCTGTCTCGCCAACCGTGGGGTTCAACTTCATCGTTCTCATGTTCGTGGTGGTCGTTCTCGGCGGCCTGGGGAGCGTGAGAGGTGCACTCATCGCCGGACTACTCATCGGAGTCATCGAGGCACTCAGTACAGTGTGGCTCCCACTCGAACTCCAGCCAGCGGTGGTCTTCGCACTGTTCCTCGCAGTGGTGCTCCTGCGACCACAGGGTCTGTTCGGAACTGCCCAGCGGGGGGTGTAAACGATGAGCTCACTAGTCTCAGACGAGCAGCTTCAGCGCATTGGGTGGAGTGCCTTCGCAGTCTTCCTCGTCGTTGGCGCCGCCCTCCCACTGGTCGTGGACGACCAGTTCGTGCTCCGACTGGTGATGTTCGCCTTCATCTGGTCGGCCTTCGCAGTCGCCTGGAACCTCTTCAGTGGGTACTCCGGGTTCATCTCGTTCGGTCACGCCATCTTCTTCGGCGTCGGAGCGTTCACGTCGACGTGGCTCCAAATTAACATGGAGGTCATTCCGTGGATTGGCATGGTTGCTGGCGCGGTTTTCGCAGTCGTTATCGCAGTCACCATCGGCTACATCACGTTCAGTGCTGGCCTCTCGGGGATTTACTTCGCCCTCTCGATGCTGACGTTGCCACTCATCGCGGCACCCGTCGTGACGTGGCTTGGCTACATCGAGCTTAGTATCCCCATCGCCACCGACCAGCCACTCATCAATATGTCCTTCTTGGGTATCGAAGGCTACTACTACATTTCGGTGGGGCTCTTCCTGTTGACGTTCGGTGTCGCCTGGTGGGTCCAACGGAATCGGCTTGGCTACTACCTTCAGGCAATCAAGAGCAGCGAAGAAGGTGCGGCCAGTCTCGGTGTCAACACGACACGATACAAGATTCTCGCGCTCTCGCTGAGTGCGTTCCTCTCGGCGTTGATTGGAACTGTCTACGTCCAGGCGAACTTCATCTTCGCGACGAACGACATCTTCACACTGACGACGTCTGCTCAACCGGTCATTCTCGCAGTCGCCGGTGGACTCGGCACCCTCTTCGGACCTGTCGT
Source organism: Haloferax sp. YSSS75 (assembly GCF_046764215.1). GTDB lineage: Archaea > Halobacteriota > Halobacteria > Halobacteriales > Haloferacaceae > Haloferax. The sequence goes on along the minus strand of NZ_CP177207.1, from coordinate 141,420 downwards.
CGCCGGGTTCACCCTGTTCCCCATCGCGGAGTTGCTCCGTGAAGAACTGGGCTCTATCATCCCCGGAATCAACGGAATCGTCTACGGATTCGTGCTCATCTTCATCATCATCTACCTCCCTGATGGTATCTACGCGGGTGCCCGCAACCGACTCTTCTCGAATCGCACCTCGCGTAATGTCGAAACAGGTTCGGCCAAAGGTACTACTGGACGAGACGAACCGATGAAGAGCGACACGAAAGAGGGGTCTGACTAACATGAGTTCACAAGAGCAACCGACAGACACGAGCACCGCCGAATCGACCATCCTCGAAGTCGAGGGGGTGTCCAAACGCTTCGGTGGCCTCGTCGCCGTCGACGACGTTAGTTTCACTCTCGACCAAGGAACTATCCTCGGGGTCATCGGGCCAAACGGGGCCGGCAAGACGACCCTATTCAACGTCGTCAACGGGTTCCTCGACCCAGAAGAGGGGTCGGTCCGACTCAACGGCGTCGATATCACCCACGCTGACCCGAGCGAGCACGCGAAACAAGGCATGGCCCGAACGTTCCAGTTGGTGAAGCCCTTCGGACCGCTCACCGTGCTGGACAACGTGATGGTCGGGTCCTTCCTCAAGACGGGGTCGCGGAAAGAAGCAGAAAAACTGGCGATGAAACGACTCGAGTTCCTCGGGCTCGAGGAGATTGCTGACGTCCCTGCACAGAACATCACCGTCGCACAGAAAAAGAAGATGGAGCTCTGCAGGGCACTGGCGACAGACCCCGAGATAATCTTGGTGGACGAAGTCATGGCCGGCCTCCAGCAAGAAGAACAGCGAGAAATCCTCGATGCGCTCGAGAGGATAAATAGCGCTGGGACGACCATCGTCCTCATCGAACACGTCATGGACGCACTCATGGAAATTTCCGAACGAATCATCGTACTGAACGAAGGCAAGCTCATCGCCGACGGTGAGCCCGACGAGATAGGGACGAACGACGAGGTCATCGAAGCCTATCTTGGTGAAAGCTGGCGGGAACAACAGGAGCGGATGAGCGATGCTTGAAGTCTCCAATCTCGACGTGGCGTACGGCGAGTCTCAGGTCATCTTCGACGTGAGTATGTCGGTCGAAGAGGGTGAGTTCGTCGCGATGATTGGGCCGAACGGAGCGGGGAAGTCCACACTGATGCGGACGATATCGGGCGGACTCGCAGCGAAAAGTGGGAGCGTCACGTTCAAAGATGAACTCATCACCGGAATGACGCCGTCGGACATCGCCCGTCGTGGGCTCATCCACGTCCCACAGGACGATGCGCTGTTCAACGACCTGTCCATCATCGACAACCTCCGCGTCGGTTCGTACATGAAACACGTCCGCGGTGACCGCCAGGAGAACCTCGACTTGGTCTTCGACATCTTCCCACGCCTCGAAGAACGTCGTAACCAGTTCGCGGGGACGCTCTCCGGCGGTGAACGGCGGATGCTCTCGATAGCGAAAGGACTGATGGGCGAACCGGACCTCATCTTGCTCGACGAACCGAGTGCTGGACTCGCACCCAACCTCGTCGACCTGACTTTCGAGCGTCTCGAACAGATTCGCGACGAGACGGGGACGACCATCTTCCTCGTCGAACAGCGCGTCATCGAATCCCTCGAAATTGCCGAACGAGGGTACGTCCTCGAGAACGGTCGAATCGAACTCACCGGCCCCACCGAGGAACTCATACAGAGTACCGCAATCCAGGAATCCTACCTGGGTCTCTGAGAAAGGCCATCCAGTCCGCGGGCGTTTCCCCGCGCTCGCGTCTCTTTTCGATGTGAAATACGACACTGGGATGACAGGGGAACGAATCGTCGTAAAGCACAGAACACCCCAATCATCTTGCATGTTATTGACGGATTACGGTGATTCCCACATCCCTACAGGAAAATCGTTATATACCCGTGCAACCATGCTTGTGATTGTATGCCAATGAACAGGCGACGGTTTCTTCAAGCGGCAGGTGTGAGTGGCGCAGTCGCGCTGGCCGGATGTACCGGCGGGGGCGACGGCGGAGATAGCGGAAACGGTGGCGGCGACGGCGGTAACGGTGGCGGCGACGGCGGCGACGGAGGCAACGGGGGTGGGACAACCGGTGGTAACTCAGTCGACGAAGTCATCGTCGGGACGCTGACGCCGCTGACCGGCCCGTTCGCACGTGACGGAACACTTGTGAAGAAGGGCGTCGACTACGCCGTTAGCGAAATTAACGCCGCTGGTGGTATCGAATCACTCGGAGGCGCAGAACTGACCGTCGTCTCGCAAGACACCGGTGAAAGTACAAGTACGGCGACATCAGCGGCACAGAGTCTCTATTCGAGTCACAGTCCGTCGGCGACGATGGGGTCCTGGCTGAGTTCACAGACTATCGCGACATCGGCAGTTTCCGAACGGAATCAGGTACCACAGCTGACCATCTCGTACTCCGACAAGATTACCGAACGCGGCTTCAAGTACGTGTTCCAGACGCCGCCGAAGTCCAGTCAGTTCGGTCAACAGAGTCTCGAACTCTCGGCCAGCCTCGCTGAAGCCGTCGGAAGCGAAGTGAACAAAGTGGCGATGGTCGGTGACAACACGGCAGCAATCACCTTCACCTTCGACCCACTTCGAGACACGTTTATCCCACAGACCGAAGGTGTCGAACTCGTCGTCGACGAGGTGTGGACGCCGACGCTGTCGGACGCGACGCCAATCGTTCGCGCACTCAAAGAAGAAGAACCAGACGTGATGTTCTTCGGTGCAACGGCGTTCTCGGACGCGCTGGCAGTTCTCCGGAAGATGAACGAACTAAACGTCCAGATGCCGATTATCGGTATCGGGGCGTGGCTGACGCTCCCGGCGTACGTCGACAACATCGGTGCCGACCTCGTCGAGAACATCATGGCCGTCACGGGTGCACACCCGCTGCGGGGCCAAGAAGAGAGCGTTCAGAACTTCACGAGCTTCGCCGACGAGCCGTTCATGATTCAGGACTCTATCGGTGGATACGCCCACACGTGGCTCGTCAAGGAGGCCATCGAACAGACCGGCTCGGCAGACCCAACTGACGTCCGTGATGCGCTCGCCAGCACGACGTTCACCGAAGGACCGGCGGTGAACTCGTTCCCGGTCGAACAGATTCGCTTCCAAGAGGGTGGCCACATGGAGAACGCTCAGGTCGTCATGGCCCAGTGGCAAGACAGAGGTGACGCTGATTGGGCCGGCACCGAGGCAGTACCGTTCACGGTGTTCCCAGAGGACTTCAAGATGCGCGACGTCAACTGGGTCCCGGCCGAGTACAGCTAAACCGACCGACCTTCTGCCGTCTTCCGGCTTTTTCGAGGAAATCTGCCACCGAGAGACGACTCTCGCTGTCGCGAGCGACGTGAAACGACGCGCACCGCCCAGTCGTGTGTTATCACGAACCATATCTTTACCTCACTCTACGACGACCAACTGCCATGGGTCAGAGACCAGTACAACAACCAGCAAACCGCATCATCGAGGCGATGAAGACAGTCAAGAAACCCCTCGAACCGAACGTCTCACCGGGCGACGAGGTACTCATCGTGACCGACACCGACCACGACCCCGAAGTGTGGCGAACTATCGCGGTGGCACTGGTCGACATCGGTGCCCACCCCGTCGTCTCGATGTTCGAACCGAGGGAGATGGACTACTTCGACCCGCCAGAGAGCGTTGGGGAGCAGATGCAGGCCGTCGACGTGGTCGTCACCTGTACGACGACGGCGATGCTCCACAGTCCCGCAGGCCACGCGGCGATGGCGGACGCAGGCGTCCCTATCATCACGATGGACGGTGGTATCACCATCGACATGCTGACCAAAGGTGCGGCGACGGCCGACTACAAAGAGGTCGAACGACTCACCTACGAGGTTGCGACGAAGGTTTTCGAAGGCGGCAGCGAAGCACGCCTGACCAGCGAACACGGATGTGACCTCACACTGAGCATCGAAGACCGGGTGTTCGTCCCAGAGAAACCGGACCCGGACGCACCGGTCGGATGGCCGGTGAAGGCAATCGAACTCCGCCCAGGGTTCACTGCAGCGGTCTTCCCCGGTGGGGAGTTCAACGTCCCACCGGACCCGACGACTGCCGATGGCACACTCGTCATCGATACGACGATGCACACGCTTGGCCGCCTCGAACAGCCGATAGAAATCGAAATCGACACGGGTGAAATCGTCGATATCAGCGGCGGTCATCAGGCGCGCGAACTCGAACGCCTCCTCGAAGAGTACGGTGACGAAGACGCCTACAAGATGCCGACGGAGTTCTCTGTGGGGACGAACCCACAGGCGCGCGTCACTGGCGTCCAGCGGGAGGACAAGGTGATGCTCGGGTGTATCCACGTCGGCCTCGGGACGAACGCCGACGTGGGCGGCGAAGTGCAAAGTCGCCTCCACATGGACGGCGTCGTCGCCCGACCGACGCTCGAAATCGATGGCGAAGTGAAAATCGACCGAGGCGAAATCCTGCCATTGCAAGAGTCCTGAACGGTCCACCGTCGGTCTGCGCCTGTCGCGGTCAATCGGCGCGTCGCAGGACGACGAACTCTTCGAACTCGTACTTGTTGGCCGGGCCCCAGTCGGTGTCGACGACGACTGATTCGGCAGCGCCCGAATCGACCTTCTCGAGTCCATCGTAGACAGCGTCGAGGATGGCGAGTTCGTCACCGCGGAAGGGGTCGTTGTGTCCAGAACAGAGGACGTCGAACGCGCCGTCGTCTCGGTAGTCGACGAGTGTCGCGACAGACCGGCGGTAGTCGTCGAGGTCACAGTCGCGGAAGTGCGCGTAGATATTCCGGTCGATACCGATGACGTCGGCGCCGAAGCAGACGCCTGCATCGGTGTCGATGGCGGCGAGTTGTCCGGGGGAGTGACCGGGGACAGAGACGAGTTCGAGGTCACGGTCCCCGACGCTCAGCACGTCGCCCCCCGAGACAGCGGCGACGTCAGTCGCAGGCGGAAGCGTGTACTGGTCGGGGTCGAACCCCTCGGGGAACGGTTTCCCGAGGTCACGCCAGTTCGCGACGAACTGTTCGGGTCGTTCGACGAACTCGTCGGTGAGTGTGTCGATAGCGACGGTTCCGTCTACCCCGCGCTCTTGGTCGTCGATAACGACGTCGTCGAACTGGTGGGCCGCACCGATGTGGTCCCAGTGAGAGTGTGTGAGCAGAACCGCCGGGTCGACGCCGGGTCCGACGACATTTTCGACAGTCGCGCGCAGGTCACCGATGCCGAGTGCCGTGTCGACGACGAGAGCCTCGTCGGTATCGCGAGATTCGACGACGAAGGCGTTACACGGGAGTGCGCCACGACCCTCGGTAATCTGGTGGATACCCGACGCGACCCGCTCGACGTCGAACCAGTCTGTGGTGTCGTTCATAGCCGTGTGTAGACTCCGACGTAACTGATTCGTCCTGCATCGTCGTCGAATTCGAAGACGCCGACGTAGGCCCCATCGAGGGAGTCCTCACCCATCTGCCCCGTAATCGTCCCCTCACAGACGGTTGCAGTATCGTCGTGAACTCGGCGGAACACGTCGTGGGTGGTGTTTTTCGTCTGGCGCCGTTCCTCGAAGAACGTTCGAACCGCGCCGTGACCGTGCATGGGTTCTTCACCGGGGTAGAGATATTCGACGTCCTCGGTGAAGGCGGTCAACATTCGGTCGAAGTCGGCGTCGTCGACTGCACTGTAGTACGTGTCGATGAGTTCGTTACGGATTGCTATCTCCATCGTTGTCGGTACCCACACTGCACAGGAGCATGGACCTTTCGCCGCCAGAAGTCGGCGAGGAGACCAGACATCACTCGTCTGCGGGAGTATCTTTTTATACGTGTCCGGGAATCCATAGAATGGATAACGTATGACAGACAGCATCACGGGAATCATAGCGCCAGTGATAACGCCACTGGACGACGAGGGGAACCTCGTCGTAGACCGTATCGCAGACAGCGTCGACTACACCATCGAATGTGGGTGTCACGCAATCGTCGCCTCCGGGACCGGTGTGCAGGAGACTGCGGCACTCTCGCCAGACGAGCGAAAGACAGTGGTGAGTGAGACGATAGACGCCGTCGACGGCCGCGTCCCCGTCCTCGCCGGTGTCTCGTACCCGGCCCAACCCATCGTCTCCGAACTCATCGACCACGCCGAGTCCGCGGGTGCAGACGCACTCCTCGCGATGCCACCGTGGGGTGTCGTGCCGAGCCAAACCGCAATCGTCCGGTACTACAGCGATATCGCTGCCGAGACGGACCTCCCCATCCTCGCGTACAACAACCCCGGTGTCACCGTCGATATGTCGAAAGAGACGATGCTCGAAATCGCACAAATCGACGGCGTCGAGTACATCAAAGAGAGTCTACGCGACTGGCAAAAGCTCGCCTGGTTGTTCGAGCGCGTTCACCACGCAGGCCACGCAAAAGTCTTCGCGACGATGGACGTCCTTCTCCCGACGCTCCAGACTGCCGACTCGGGTATCATCACCCCCGCCCCACTGACCGTTCCGTCGATGGAGATTTACGAAGCGTTCCAGGAGGGCGACATCGACAAGGCTATCGAAATCCAGCGAACCTTCGGTGACTTCCCACCTGAGGAAGCCGACATCGGCCTGACCCCTGTCTGTAAGGCGGCGACGGTGCTGGCAGGCGTCGACGTCGGGCCACCGCGCAAACCCTACGACGCCCTCGACGAAGCAGGGCGCGAGGCCGTGAGCGAATGGATGGACGACGTCGGTGTCCCACGCAAAGACTGAGGACGACGACACCAAATTCGGCCCAGAACGAGAAACGACGACCGAACCGCACGTCACTCCCAGGGGACGTCGGACGGGTCGAACGACCACTTTTCGGGATTCTCACGAAGCCACTCGACGTAAGCCTCGACTGCTTCTTCGATGCTGTATCGGGGTTCCCACCCGAAATCGTCACGGAGGCGGCTGGTATCCGTCGTCGGGTGCAACGCGAGTTCGCCGGCATCCTCGGGGGCGAACAATTCGAACTCTGCGTCGGAGACGGAAGCACGGACCATCTCGACGACGTCACCGAGCGTCGCACGCTCACCAGAACCGACGAGATATCGGTCGTGAGGGAGTTCGTCTGCCGTGACCGCCGCGACGAACGCCCGCGCCGTGTCTTCGACGTAGATGATTTCGATTGGTTCGGGGACGTCCGGGACTCGCATTGGAGTTCCACTGACAGCAGCTTTGACGATGAAGGCGTCTTCGACGTTCCCGCGCGACCGGTCTGGTCCCAACCCGTGGACTGGTTCCATCGCTGCAAACTCGACGTCCGTCTGCGACTGGTAGACGCGACCCAGTCGTTCGACTGCGTACTTCGTCAGTCCGTAGACGTTCGCCGGGTCCTGCGGGTGAGTCTCGTCGAGTCTGTCGACATCGGTCACGTGTCCATACGCGGAGACGCTGGAGGCGACGACGACACGTTCGACGCCGTGGCTATCGGCTAATTCGAGGATATCGAGCGTCGCATCGACGTTGACCGCCATCGCCTGCCGAGGGTTCTGTTGACTCGAACGGCCGAGCAGCGAGGCGAGGTGGACGATGCGGTCAGGGGTGACTTCTCCAAGGACGTTCGCCACCGTGACGGTGTCTGTGACGTCGCCACGAACGAACTCGACTTCCTCGACGACTGGGTCGAGGACCGGTGTCGGTTCGTTCAGGTCGAAACACGTGACTTCGTGGCCATCTTCGACGAGTTGTGTGACGACGTGTGCGCCGATGAAACCGGTGCCGCCGGTTACGAGTACTCGCATACACACCCCACGAACGCAGACGGTATAATCGTATCCTGTAGTCGGACCACAGGAGTGCGACGCCTACGCCGACGAGAGAATATCGTCGAGCACTGGGTCGATGTACTGCTTGAACAGTTCTGGGTTCTCGACCATCGGGAAGTGGCCCATCTCTTCCATCACCTCGAAGTAGACGCCCTCGATTTTCTCTGCAACCTCCTTGGTATCGCCGGGCGACGCCGAGAAGTCGTACTCTCCGGTGAGGAGGTATACGCCGCACTCATCGGTATCGATAGCCGCGACTTCCTCGCGGACGTCGAAGTCCTGCGTGTAGAAGTGTAGGTCACCGACGTAGACACCGTGTCCACCCTGTGTGTAGTGCCACCACGATTCACGCCTGAACTTCTCCGGGCTTTGTGGGGCCTGGAGGCCGTACGTCCACTCGGGTCTGACGACTTCGTTGTTGATGTGCGGATGGTCGAGATAGCCGATGTCGCGCGTGGGAGCAAACCCTGTCGACTCCAGACCGATGACGGCGCGGAGGTCCGTAGCGTAGGAGATAGCGAGTTCGAGGACGATGGCCCCGCCCATCGAACACCCCATGACTGCCGGTTGGTCGAGTCCCATCGCATCGACGAACGTCATGACGAACTCGGCGTAGAAATCCGTCGTAAGCTGGTAGTCGTCGGACCACCACTCGGTGTCGAGCGGTGGGCACGTCTGGCCGTGCCACGGCATGTCGAACGTGTACAGCGTAAACCGGTCGAGGATATCTTCGTCGTTCATCAGGTGACGGTACTGCCGGCTATCGGCACTAGCGGTGTGCAACAAGACGAGTGGGACGTCACCTGACCCTGCAACTTCGTAGTAGGTTCGGTACTTCTCGCCCTGACACTCGAGCCAGACGTATCCACCAGTGAGTGCCTCGCGTTCACCGTGTTCGAAGTCCTCGCCCGTCTTCGCAGCGTCGCTCATGTTCCTACCTCCTGAAAGACAGCGAGCATACGCTTGAGCGGCCGAATGTGCTGGATAGCGACTTTCAGGTCACCCTCCATCGTCATGTCGCCACGGAGCCACGCGCCGAGTAAGTCGTTGTGTAAGGGTGGCGGTACCTCGGCCAGCATCTTCCGCCAGGTACCCTCCGAAGCTCGTAACGCGAAGTCCCACGTGGCGAACGTGGGGTCGTAGTGAACTTCTCGAACCGCGCCGTCGTCGATGGTCAACGCACAGGCGTAGTCACCGAAGTCGAATCGGATCGTTGCGTCGAACGCACGAGAAAACCGTTCGAACTCGGCGTCGTCGTTTACCGCCTCCACGGCAGTGTCAACCCAAGAACTACTGGGGAATGTTGACATACAACAGGATAGAGGACGATGGACCACTTAGTCATTACCCCTCGTGTCAATCTCTACCCAGCGGCCACCCGCCCCCAGACTCGGGTACGACGACCGGTCGTCTTTCCATCACTCGTCTGGTTCGACTAAGATTTCCCCGTGGTCGACGATTTGTCTGTCGTCGACCCACACGCTTGGCCACCGAATCGTTCCGTCGATGTGGAGTTCACTTTGAATCTCGCCGCCGAGGTCCTTGTTCGCGCCCGTCGCGATGTGGACGGCACCTTCGACTTTCTTGTCGGTACGCATCCGGCCACTGACCTCTGCGTCGGGGTTGATACCGACAGAGAACTCCGCGGCACAGTACCAGGCGTTCTCGTCGGCCGCTTCGAGAGTCTCACGGAACTCGTCGGCCTGCCGACCACCGCTGACCTCCGTGACCCATCCGTCCTCCACTTCGAGGCGAATCGGTTCGTCCAGGAGACCGATTCCGTGGACGGTCGTATCCCAAACGACCGTTCCGTTCGTCGTTCCTTCGTCGGGGGCGACGCCAACCTCCCCGTCGGGGAATGCACAGATGTTCTGTGTCGCGTTCTCGACGATTTTGCCCGCGATAGGCCAGTACGTCTGTCCCTCGATGTCACCGACGACGTCCGTGCCGTGTTCGCTCGTGATGCGCATCACTTTCCCCTCGGCGTAGATGTCTCCGAGCGCTTGCGCGATACCTTGCATGGCCTCGTAGTCCGCGCCTGCCGCCCCGCTTCGGAGAATGTCGGGCGTCATCTCGTCCATCGCGATACACTTGACACCTGCTGCCTGCGCTGCCGCACCTGCTTCGGAGTGAGTAATCGCCGTCGACGTAACCATCAGGCAGAGGTCGGCAGCGAGCATCGCCTCACGAGCGGCCGCTGTGGGGTCGTTGCCGTGTTTCTCGCGTGGGGGGATGAGCGCCAGTGTCGGGTCTAACCCCTGTTCGTGGGCGGCGGCGAACAGTGCTGCCCACACCGATTCGGCCACGGCGGTGTCGGAGACGATGACGACTTTGTCACCGGGTTCGGCGTTCAGTTTGAACGGTTTGCTAGCGTTGCGGACAAGCTCTGCTGTCTCTGCGAACATCGTATGGCGTTCACCGCACTGGGTGAAAAAGGTTACAGCGAGCACAGCACCGAAAACTGGCTGTCCTGCATCGATTCGTGATAAATTTATGATACTTTCCGCATCGCTTTTTTCGCCCCGAAACGAGGTACACCCATGCTACACAGTGACGGACCACTACTCACAGTAGACCTCTCAGCGCAGTTGGTGAGAGAGTCCGACATCACCGACGTCCAAGAACAGTATCTGGGCGGACGTGGGGTTGGGACCCGACTCGCCTACGAGCGTATCCCGTTCGACGTGGACCCACTCGGACCCGAGAACCGCATCGTCTTGACGACAGGGCCGCTCCAAACGTCTTCGATGAGCTTCACCGGGCGGATGAACGCAACAGCGGTGTCGCCGTTGACGAACGGACTGTGTTCGTCGAATGCCGGGGGGTTCGTCTCTCGACACTTCGCCGCCACAGGGTACGGAGCAGTCGAGTTCACGGGCGTCGCGGATGACCTCCTCGTCGTTCACTTGACAGACGAGGGTGTCGAGTTCGAACCGGTTCCGAACCTCTCTGGCGCGACAGTGTCCGAGACTGTCGACTACCTCGAAACCGAGCACGGAATCACTGCCGACCAGACGGCAATCATCGGGCCAGCAGGCGAGAACGAGGTTCGCTTCGCTTCGATTATGACCTCCGCAGAGCGGGCGTTCGGTCGAGGTGGCCTCGGCGCAGTCCTCGGGTCGAAACGGGTGAAGGCGGTGACCTTCGATGGGGATTCCGCACCCACCGTCGAACTCCCGGCGACGGCGATGGACGTTCACCGGGAGGCCGCAACGAGCGACCACATCATGAAACGACAGGGGACGGTTGCCGTGATGGACCTCGCGAACGAGTTGGACGGGTTGCCCTCGTACTACTTCTCCGAGCAGCAGTTCGACGGCGTAGACGGAATCAACGGCGACGCAGTCGAGAAGAAGAAGTACAAGAAGGGGACGTGTTCTTCGTGTGCGTTCGCCTGCAAACTCCCGACACGAGACGAGGAACGCGGCGTCGTGACCGAAGGCCCCGAGTTCGAAGTCGCGATGGCGTTCGGGTCGAACGTCGGCGTCGACGACATCGTCGACGTGATGAAGTCGAACAAACTGTGTGACGAGTATGGCCTCGACGCGATATCGGCGGGGAACACGATAGCAGCGTATCTCGCGAGTGAGTCGGCGTTCGGTGACCGGGAGCGCATCTGGAACCTCGTCGAACAGATTGCTCGGCGAGAGGGTGTCGGTGACGTGCTCGCAGAAGGTATCGACAGAGTTCACGAGGAACTCGGCGTCGAGAACTGGTCGGTGAAAGCGATGGATTTCGCCGCCCACGAGGGGCGTGTCCTCCACGGCCAAGGACTCTCGTACGCGGTTTCGAACCGCGGTGCCGACCACATGTACACCACCTTCTACTCGCTCGAATACCCGCTCGTCCCCAAAGAACAGGGGCTCGAACCAGAGGGGACCCTCGGGAAGGCGAGCCACGTCGTCGAACGGGAGAACCTGATGGCACTGAACGATTCCGGTGTGGTCTGTAAGTTCTCCCGCGACTTCATGAGCCCGGAGCGCTACGAGGCGCTCTTCGACGCCGACTTCGAGGAGTTACTCGCGGTCGGTTCGCGGACTGTGACCCTCGAACGACACTTCAACAACCAGCGCGGGTTCGACCGCTCGGACGACCGACTGCCGTACGACCTCCCAGACTTCGAAGCAGCGCTCGACGAATACTACGAGGCACGCGGGTGGACCGACGATGGCGTGGTTCCGGACGCTGCGCTCCCATGACCGACCTTCACGCAGTCGCCCTCGGCGACCACCCTGCGGACCTCGTGATTACGAACGGTCGAGTGTTCTCCCCTGAAACCGGGACGTACGACTCGGTGGACGTCGTCGTCGCAGGAGACAGAGTCGCCGACCTTCCCACAGATGGGTCACACGCAATTAGTGAAGCGACGACAGTCATCGATGCCGATGGCGACGTCGTCCTCCCGGGGTTCGTCGACGCACACACCCACCTCGATACGTTCCAAGCGTTCGAGCAGGCGTACGTCCACGCACTGACTGGAGGAACGACTACAGTCGTCTCGGAGACGGATCGATTCGCTCGTCGCGTCGGGACCGACGGTGTCGAGGGACTCCTCGACGCAACTGCTGACCTCCCCATCCGCGTGTTCGCCACCCTCACCCCGATTCCGTTTTACGGTGCAGTCGCGGGTCTCGGACCCGACGCAGTCGACCCGGATTCGTTGCTCGCACTCGCGTCCCACCCACGCGTCGCCGGTGTCGGCGAGGTGTTCTGGAGTCGCATCGTCGGGCGTGACGATATCCCTCTCTCCGAACTCGTGACCGCAGTTCGAGAGGCGGGTGGCGTCGTTTGGGGACACGGTGCTGGTTGCCACGATGGCAAGCTATCTGCGTTCGCGACAGTCGTCGACAACGACCACGAACTACTCGACCACGGCGAGGCCGAAGCACGCGCTCGTCGCGGCATCACACCCATCGGTCGCTGTGGTTCGATACGTGACGACATCGACTTCGTCGCATCGGCCGACCAGCGCGTGCTTTGGGGGGAGGCCTGTCTGTGTAGCGACGGCATGTGGCCGGCAGAACTGCTCTCGGATGGGTACATGGACCACGTCGTCCGTCGAACGATAGACGCTGGCGTCGCTCCCGAGACTGCGTTCAGAATGGCGACACTCAACCCCGCTCGCCACTGCAATCTCGACGGACTCGGGTCGCTATCACCGGGGTCGTACGCCGACGTCGTCGTCCTCTCTGACGTCGAACGAGTGGCCGTCGAGACAGTCGTCAGCGGCGGGAGAGTGGTCGTCGAAGACGGTGAGGCGCTCGTCGAGTACCGCTCTCACGACTACCCCGACGACTGGTACGACTCGGTGACGCTCGACGTCGACGCCGAGCGATTTCGCGTCCCCGTTCGAACCGACGGGCGGGATGGCAGTGACCGTCTGGAGCGTCGGGAGACGGTCCGAGCCATCGGCTACATAGAGGGGTTGCTCTCTGAACCTCAGGAGGTTGTCCCCCGCGTCGTAGACGACACGCTCGTGGCCGCGCCCGAGCGAGACGTGCTGCTGATGGCACTGCTTCCCGCCCGTGAAGACCAGCCTGACCCCGGCTTTACCGGATTCGTCACTGGCCTCGGACTCGAAAGCGGAGCAGTCGCGACGAGCGACACGTGGGGGAATCCGGGCGTCCTCGTCGTCGGTGCCGACGCAGCGTCGATGGTTCGGGCAGTCGACCACGTCGAAGCGCTCGGTGGTGGCTGGGTCGTCGTTCGCGACGACGAAGTGGTCGCAGCGCTTCCGACGCCGATTGCAGGCGTCTGTAGCGACACCGCAGTCGAGACGACACACTCCCGCGCGGAAGCGGTTCGCTCGGCACTCGCCGACTCGGGGATGACCGCACCACAACCGCTACTCGCGATTGGGACGCTCACGTCCATCGGGATGCCGTGGTTCAAACTCGGGTTCGACGGCTACGTCGACGTTGTCGGTGACGCCGTCGTCGGACTGTGGGACTAACGAGACAGCGACTGTTCCAACTCCCCTGCTGTGGGGCGAACGCTTAATCACCCCGTTCACGTAGCCACCTTCGATGGCGCAACTCGGACTCAGGCTCCCCGACGAGACGTACGGATACGACATCGCAGACGTCGTCGAACTCGCGACGTTCGCTGAATCGTGTGACTACCATTCGGTGTGGACCGCCGAACTGCAAGGCCACAACGGCTTCCTAATACTCGGACAAATCGCCGCCGAAACGTCCGATATCGGCCTCGGAACCGGCATCGTAAACGTCTATTCACGGACGCCGGCATTACTCGCGATGAGTGTCGCGACACTGGACGAACTCTCGGACGGTCGGACCATACTTGGTCTCGCCGCGAGCAGTAAAGTCACCATCGAGGAGTGGCACGGCCTCGAATACGAGCGCCCACTTCGACGCGTCAGAGAGTCTATCGAGATAATCCGTGCGGTGATGAAGAATCGGCGCGTCACCTACGACGGCGAGATATTCTCACTCGAGGACTACCCACGTTCGTTCGACCCGGTTCGAGAGGACGTCCCCATCTACAACGCTGCGCTCGGGCCGACGAATCGGAAACTCACCGGTGAGTACGCCGATGGGTGGCTTCCAGTCCACGTCCCTCGAAGTCGGTTCGCAGAGTACGTCTCGGAGATAGACGAAGCGGCCGAGGGCGCTGGTCGTGACCCAGACGACGTCACCGTCGCACCGTACGTGGTTGCCTGTGTCGACGAGGACGGCGAGCGCGCTCGTGGCTACGTTCGTAACCTGTTGAGCTTCTATCTCGGGGCGATAGATTACTACGCGGGGGTGTTCCGTCGGTTTGGGTTCGAAGAGGACGTCGAAGCCGTTCGGGAGGCGTGGAGTGCCGGCAACCGCGACGAGGCCGCCGCGCGTGTCTCTGACGAACTCCTCGACGAGATTGCTATCGGTGGGACGCCCGAGGAGGGCCGAGCGCGCCTCCGCGAGTACCGTGAGTTGGGTGCAGATATCCCCGTCATCTATCCCCCGAACGCACCACGTGACGTCATCGAGACGACTGTCGAAGAGTTGGCCACCTATTGAGCGGTGGCCCTCAGTCAGGCCTGAACATCGGGAGCAGTTGCCCCTCGATGGCCTCGAACGTCACGGTGAGAGAATCCCCGACAGAGAGCGACGCCGGGTCGCAGTCGACGACGTTCGCGAAGACGGTTGGCCCGTCGTCGAGAGAGACGAGCGCATTGACGTAAGGAGTCTCGTTCCCCCACGTCGGATGGTACTCGAGGTGGACGACGCTGAACGAGTATAGTGTCCCGTGTCCATCCGACTCGCGAAGTTCGACCGACGACGACAGACAGTACGGACAGACGACGCGCGGTGGGAAGTGCGCTTCCTCACAGTCTCTGCACTCGGGCACCATCAGTCGTCCGTCCGCCGCGTAGTCGAGATATTCGGTCACGAGCGGCCAGTGGAGCGGGTCTGCCGTTTCAGTGGTCATCGTGCACGCCCCTCGTGCCCGAGCAAGACGGTACTGTGACACGCACAGGTACTTCCCATCCCGTGGACGAGACCAATCTCCGCGTCTGAGACAGACGCACCGAGTGGTTCGCCAGAGAGTTGCCGGAGACATTCGACGGCCGTGTTCATCCACAGACTGACACCCGGTTGTCCGAAGGTCAAATCGCCACCGTGGGTGTTGAACGGTAGTTCTCCGCCCTCTCGTGCGATGCCACCGTTCTCGACGAACTCTCCAGCGTGCCCCTTTTCGCAGAATCCCAGGTCTTCCAACAGGAGGAGTGCGATGTTGGAAAACAGGTACGTCACTTCGGCGACGTCGACGTCGTCTGGACCGAGCCCAGCCTGTTCGTAGGCACGCCGACTCGACTCCTGTGCGCCGGTGTGCGTCAGTTGGTCAGGTGCCGACACTGCTGCTGTCCGGAGCGATGGTCGGGCGCTGACGTACTCGTGGGTGGAGTACTCACCGGTTCCGAGGATGTCGATGCGCGGGCCATCGAAGTCGTAACTGGCGGCGTTTTCGGTACTCGTGACGAGGAACGCGCCACCGGTCCCCGCAGGCCCCCACGGAACGCAGTCGTACAGGCCAAGCGGTTCGGCCACCGGCGGGGCGTCGAGAACCTCCTGGACAGTCAACGGCCCTGCGTCTCCAAACGTCGCATGCGGGTGGTCCATCCCCCACTCACGGGCGGCGACAGCAACCTCGGCCATCTGCTCGCGGGTCACGCCGAACTCTGCCATCTGCCGCCGGGCGATGAGCGCCATCGCAGACGGGTACACGAGTCCGTACGGGTCTTCGAACACCGGGTCGACGTCGGTTCCTGCCATCCCACCTGAGGGGTCGTCGAAACTCGCTGCCGCGTCACTCTGGACACAGAGCACCGGGTCTGCGATACCCATCGTGACGGCCATCGCGGCGTATTTGAACATCGAGATGACCCCAGCACTGTGAAAGGTGACCGTCGTCGAAAAGGAGGGTGTCAGGTTGAAGTGACTCGACATGATGTTGTTGTATCGGGGTCGATGGTCAGCCATCGGTGCCCACCCCGTGAGAAATCCCTCGACTTCGTCTTTCTCGACGCCTGCCCGGTCGAGTGTCTCCCGAATCGCCTCGCCCGCCAATTCGAGCGGTGCTTTCGGGTCGTCGTCGGTGGCGTAGGCCTCCCCCCACCCGATAATCGACGCTGTACTGGTACTGACCATACGACGACAGTCACCTCGTACCGAAAAAAGCATACCGGCGACGGACGGCACGTACGTCCCGTCTGGTGCGTAGTTATTTGTCGCTCACACGAGTCCAGAGGGTATGGGACTGAAGATTAACAGAGACGACGTTCCAGAGGCGGGACTGAGCGGTGACCACCTCAAGGGAGGGGAACTCGTGACCCGGATGGTGTACGGAAAGTCGATGAGTATGGTGTACGCCGAGCGACCAGCGGACTACCACTCGACGCCCCACGTCCACGACGCCGAACAGTTCAACTACGTCCTCGAAGGGAAGATATGGATATTCGTCGAGGACGAGGCTGACCTCCTCGAACCGGGAGACTTCAGCCGAGTTCCACGGATGGCCGTCCACTGGTCGAAGGTCGAAGAGGGACCGTGTGTGATGGTCGAATCGCACTCGCCACCGTACATCGGCGACGAGGGTCTGGCGGGTGCGAACAAAGAGAAAGTCGTCGGACTCTTTACCGACGACGAGACGCCGGAGGCGTCCGCAGAGGCCTCGAACGTGTGGGCAGCGGATTCCTACGCAGAACACGAAGACGAATTAATCGCGTCCTACCGTGAAGAACACGGTGAGAAGTAGGACCGACGCACGACGGAGAAGACGACGAGGACCAACGCACGACGGAGAAGACGACGAAAACCGACGACTGAGGGAGCGTGCTACGGAGACAGTGAGTCACGCGTCGTCGGCGAAGAACCGTTCGACGACCTTCCCTCGATTTATCTTGTTGACTGCGCCGGTGGGTATCTCAGACTGAGAGGAGACGAACGCGTAGGTCTTCGGACGCATCGCAGTCGTCAGTGCATCGCTCTGTTTGCAGACTTCGTCGAGTTCGTCTTCGAGCGTCGCAGTGTCTGACACGCTCGTGAGAATCAGCGCACAGACGCGCTGTCCCCACTTCTCGTCCTCGACGCCGACTACGACTGCCTCCTCTACGGCCGGGTGTTCGAAGAGAACGCTCTCGACTTCACTGGGGTAGATGTTGATACCACCACTGCGGATTCGGTCGTCGATGCGCCCGAGGAAGACGAGGTCACCTTCTTCCGAGACTGTCACCGAATCACCGGTGCGTATCCATCCATCGGTCACGAGTTGGGACTGGTGCTCGTCGTCGACGTACCGCGTCATGGTCGTATCACCGCGGACGAGGAGTTCGCCGGTGTCGCCCGGACGAACCGGGTCCGATACTGCTGGAATCTTCCCGTCTGGGTGGCCGAGTCGGACGTCGACGCTCCGGCCGGGTGCTCCCAACGCCGGGGGGTCGTCGAACGGTTCCGTGAGACGCTTCGTGGCCACGAGTCCCGTTTCAGTGGTCGCGAAGATTTGGAACAACTCGTCGGTCAGGGCGGCGAGTCGTCGCGCTCGCTCCCCACTCGGGACGACGGCGTGGATGGCCCGCAGCGAGAGAGTTCGGTCGGATTCGTCGAGGTAATCGAGGAGGACCGTCCCCTGCGTGAACGCGAGCATGAGGACGGTGACGCCGTGTTCTTCACACGCGTCGGTGACAGCTTCGGGGGCGAATTTCCGGAGGACGACGTTTTGGGTACCGCTCATCACCGTGGGGAGACCGTACTGGAGATAGGGCGCGGCGAACATCATGTCGTTCGTCGTCACCCGGACGTTCTCTGGGCCGAAGGGAAACTCACCCATGAGAACGTCGTTGAAGTGCAGAGTCGCTTTGTGGTCTCGACGGACGCCCTTCGGCCGACCGGTCGTTCCCGAGGTCCAAAAGACGTTGTGTGGGTCCGAAGCATCGTGGTCGTCACTTCCTGCTGGCGGGTCGTCTCGGACGCCATCGAGGAACGAATCGATTGTAGGGTCCTCGCCGTCTGTCGCGTCGTCTAAGGAGACAAACGGAATGGCATCGTCCTCCATCGCGGCCTTCACGGTTGGGAGCGACTCTTCGAGAACGTCATCCTCGGCCGTATAGAAGAGCGCGGCGGGCGCCAGCGTGTCGCAGATGTACTCGACGTTCCGAGTCGATTGAAAGGTGCTGATCGGTGAGTACACCGCACCGAGTTTCGAACACGCGAAAAAGAGGGTGTAGAGGTCCACGTGGTTGTGGCCGTGAGTGACGACGTGGTCCCCCTCCGAGACACCCGCCTCAGAGAGCGCGTTTGCGACTCTGTTCACCCGGCGGTCATATTCGCCGAACGTGTAACTCGTCCCCTCGAACCACATCGCGGTTCGGTCGCTTCGCCAGTATGCCTGCCGTTCGAGTTCGTGATGGACGAGCCAGTTTCCCATGTATCCGGGAACACGAACAGAATATTTAGTCATTGTGGAGAGGTACCACACCACAGTGGGCGAAAAGCTCGCCGAGTGATAGATTGGTGTTCGGAGTATCACCTGTCGGGCGAGGGAGAACGCACCGTGTTCAATCGAGAAGGTCCCGCGCTCGTGCCTCCTCGACGAGGATAGGGAGTCCTGCACTCACGGTGTTCGCACCGATGGCGCTCGCAATCTCCATGACGGCCATTATCTCTTCGCGCGTTCCACCGTAGTCCAGTGCCTTCTTGATGTGGATTCGGAGGCCGGGGAGATACATGTGGTTCGCCGACGCGTCTGCCGCAATGACGACGAACTCCCGTTGGAGCGGGGTCAGCAACCCAGCCTCTGTCGGGTGCGACGAGAACTCCAGATACGCCTCGAAGTACTCCGAGTCGATTTGGACGACTTGGTCCCAGAGTTCGTCCCAGTAGCCACGCTTGGACTCGAATCGGTCTCTGAGTTCGGCTTGCTTCTCGCGTTCGGCATCGTCGACGTCAGTGGGGAGGCTAGTCTCGTCCACGAGGACAGGAACACCCTCAGTGACGGCGTGGATACCGATGGCCGAGACGAATTCGAGCGTGCCGAGAACCTCTTGGACGCTCGCTCCGGCGTCCAGTGCGCGCCCGACGTACCGACGCATCTCTGGTTCGTAGACGGTTGTACAGGCCGCGTGAGAAGCGAGTGCGACCAGTTCTGCCGTCTTCTCGTCCAGTGGGCCGTCCATCGGGTGTGAGGCGAGTGCTTCGTACCGCTCGACGAACGCAGGGTCGAGTTCGAGTTCGGAGAGTAGGTCTCGCGCTGCTTCCCACGTCCCTCTCTCGTGTGGTTCGTCTGGCGTTTTACTCATCGGCGTCGCCTCCGCGGAACCGCATGTTGGTCGAGAGCCCATCCGGACAGTGGTGACTGTTCACACGCTGCATAGGTTCCGTGGGACGACCTAGGTAATAGTGTTTGTCACGCGACGAGGACACCACCCGAGAGTTGCCGAGGTGAGTTACACCGGCTTGAACTTCGGGACAGTCACCTCGTCTGAGTACTCTTCGAAGACGACTTCCACCGGCATCCCCCGGTAGAGTTCGTCGTTCTCGCAGTCGACCACGTTTGCTAGATAGCGTGGGCCTTCGTCGAGTTCTATCTCTGCGACGTTGTACGGCACCTCGTCGGCGAATGCTTCGAAGTAGACACGATGGAACACGACCCACGTGTTGACCGTGCCCTGCCCGCTGAGTGGCACCCACTCGTACCCTTCTGCCCAGCATTCGGGGCAGACTGGGCCGGGTGGCCAGCGGATGTACCCGCACTCGTCGCACTGTTGCATGCGCAGTTCGTGGTCTCTCGCAGCGTTCCAGAACGGTTCGTCGTCGTCGTCGATTCGAGGGAGAATACGGTCGCGTGTCATGGTTCTTCGTTTCGCATGATAATCGAGTCGCCAAACGGCGTGGCGAACTGGACGGTGTCGGCGTTCGTTAACTGGCGTTTGTCAGCCTCACCACGGAGTTGGTTGTACATCTCGACGAGGTGGTTCCACGCGGAGATGTGGCCGTTCGACAGCAGGCCACCGTGGGTGTTCATCGGAAGTTCGCCATCGAGACTGATGTTGCCGTCCCGAGCGAACTCGAAGGCAGTACCGGGTTCGCAGAACCCCCATCGTTCCAGTGCGTACCAGACGTTCGGTGTGAACGCGTCGTACGTGTACAGCGCGTCGATGTCGTCCCGAGTCACGCCCGCCCGTTCGAAGACAGGGTCAGTCACGCTCGCATCGTATTCGTACTCTCGCTGGGTGCGGATACCCATCCCTGGTCGGGCGAACAGATGGTTCTCCCGTCCCGCGTGTAGTCCTTCCATGGACGCGACGTACGCCGGGTCGTTGGGGAGAGATGCCGCGTTCTCTGCCGTCGTGACGATGAGATACGCCCCACCGTCGGAGAGTGGAGCACAGTCGAACAATCGGAGTGGGTCGACGATGTATCGAGAAGCCTGGTGGTCTTCGATATCGATGGGTTTCGAGAAATGTGACCGTGGGTCGAGTGCCGCGTGCTCGCGGAACGTCTTCGAGATGTGTGCGAGGTCCTCGCTGGTCGCCCCATACTTCTCCATATAGTACCGAGTCGCGAGCGCGTTCCCGCCAACGGGAGCAGTCATCCCGTACCACGGCCGTTCTGAGTGCTCTCCGATAGAACCAATCTCCGAAAGACTCACACTCTCTTCACCGCCCATCTGGTCGACGGCAGTGAACTTGAGTCCGAGGCCGACGGCGACGTACTCCGCGACGCCAGTTTCGACTGCCATCGCGGCGTGCTGGAGTCCACTCCCGACCCACCGACCATGTGCCCAGTACTGCGCTGTGAATCCCACGTCCAGAGCGAGTGCTTCACACAGACGGTCGTAGTGTCTCGATAACGGAGACCCCATGTTCGTCACGAGGCCGTCCAGTTCGTCTCGGCCGATGCCCGTGTCTTCGAGCGCGTTTTTCAACGCCTCGGTCGCCAGTTCCAGTATCGAACGGTCGGGGAACTGACCGAACTGTTCAGTCGTCCCAGCCCCGACGATGACCGGGGTATTTTTACGAGTCATTCGGTAACACGTGTGATGCCCGACGACAAGATACTTTGGCTTACTGTCGCCTCACCGACCGCAACAGTCATAGTTCCGTTCAGGCTTCTTCCTATACATGGGTTACCGAAGCACAGAGATAGCAGACGCGATTCTCTCTGCCGAACACCGAATGCTCCGCGACGAGACCCGGCGGTTCGTCGAGAACGAAGTCCGACCAGAAGCGCACGAACGAGACCACCTGAAGCAGAACATGTCCGACGAACTCGTCGAGAAGTTGGGCGAGATGGGGTTTTTCGGCATCCTCATCGACGAGGAGTATGGTGGTCTCGGCCTCGATTTGAAGGCGTACGCTCTCATCGCCGAGGAACTCTCGCGAGGGTGGTTGTCGGTCGGGAGTATCATCGCCCGAGGGCAGAGTCTCGCCGGGGCGACTGACGCACAGAAAGCGGAGTACCTCCCGAAGATGGCGAGTGGCGAACTCTTGAAGTCGATTGCTATCAGCGAACCGGAAGCCGGTTCTGACGTTTCGAACATGTCGTTACGTGCCGAACGTGACGGCGACGAGTACGTCCTCAATGGACAGAAGACGTGGACGACGTTCGCCAAGGGCTCTGATTTCATCCTCACCTACGCGGTGACCGACCCCGATGCAGAACCGGCCTACCGAGGAATCTCCGGATTCATCGTCGAGAAACCACGGGGAACGTTCGACCGTGACGGCCTCTCGGGGAACCCTATCGACAAGATTGGCTACCACGGGTGGCAGACGTGGGAAGTCAACTTCGACGACGTCCGCGTCGACGCCGACAAACTCGTCGGGGAAGAAGAGGGGAAAGGCTTCTACCAGATTATGGAGTTCTTCGAGGAAGGCCGAGTTCACACCGCAGCACGCGCCGTGGGACTCGCACAGGTCGCACTGGACGATTCTATCAAGTATGCCGGTGAACGAGTCCAGTTCGACGAGCCAATCTCCGAGTTTCAGGCCATCCGATTCAAGCTCGCCGAGATGGCGACGAAGACGGAGGCGGCACGAGCACTGACATTACTCGTCGCCGAGGCGGTCGATTCAGGAGAACGTGCCGACGCACAGGCCGCGATGGCGAAGTTATTCGCGAGTGATATCGCCGAGGAAGTCACGAGCGAGGCCATCCAGATACACGGCGGGTACGGGTACACGACAGACTTCGACGTGGAACGATACTGGCGCGACGCGCGCCTGACGAAGATTTTCGAAGGGACCAACGAGATACAGAAACGAATCATCGCCGACCGACTGTTAGGTGACTGAGTATCACGTCCCCGTATCGACAGCCCCGTCGTCCGAGAGTCGAGCGATTTCGTCCGTGTCGTAGCCGAGTTCTGAGAGTATCGCTTCGGTGTGTTCGCCCAGTAGAGGTGGGTGACGGTCGATACGCTGGTCGATAGAACCGTACTTCACCGGAAACCCAAGGACATCGACGGCACCCGCGGTGGGGTGGTCGAGCGTGCGCCGCATCTCACGGGCTTGCACCTGTGGGTGGTCCCAGACGGACAACGTGTCGTTGATGGGTGCTGCCGGAACGCCCGCTTCGCGGAGTGTCTCGACGAGTTCGGCGGCGCTCCACTCACGTAACTCACGAGTGAGTGCCTCTTCGAGTGCGTCGCTGTGCCGAACCCGGCTATTGGTGGTCTCGAACCGTTCCTCGGCGAGGAGCGCAGGTGCGTCGATGGCCTCACAGAACCACTCCCAGTGGCGGTCCGTGACGACCGATAGTTGCACTTCCCCGTCTCCCACCTCGTAGACACCCTCAGGAGCGAAGTAGTTGTGTCGGCGGCCGAACGGCGGGTACGGTTCTCCAGAGACCATACTGTAGGTCGCTCGGGTGGTCAATCCAGCGACGCCAGCATCGAGCATCGAGACGTCGATGAACTCCCCTTCGCCGGTTCGCTCGCGTGAGTAGAGTGCCGTCAGAATCCCCTGTGTGGCGTACAACGAGGCGAACACGTCGTTCATCGGGACACCAGACCGCATGGGCGGTGTGTTCTCGTCGCGCGTCGTCGACATCGCACCCGAGAGAGCCTGAATCGTCGTGTCGATACCCGGGTCGGTGCGGTAAGGTCCCGTCTCGCCGTACGCCGAAATCGAGCAGTAGATGACGTCCTCGTTACGTTCGCGGACGTTCTCGTAATCGATGTCGTAGCGCTCAGTGAAGCTCGGCGGGAAGTTCTCGAGGACCACGTCGACAGATTCGACGAGGTCCATGAAAATCTCGTGGCCCTCGTCGGAGGTGACGTCGAGTGCGAGACTGCGTTTGTTCCGGTTGGCGGTCAGGTAGTAGAAGCTCTCACCGTCGAGCGTCGGTTCGAGCCCTCGGGCGAGTTCGCCCCGACCCGGCCGTTCGATTTTGACGACGTCGGCACCGAGGTCACCGAGCATCTGCCCGGCGTAGGGGCCAGCAATCATCGTCGAGAGCTCTACGACAGAGACGTCTGCAAGGGGTTGAGTAGGCATCTTCGTACCGGTGTATCACCGGGACGGGGCTTACGTGTTGTGTCGGGTCCCCGGCGGCGACTCTGTGGCACGGCGAGTTCGGCGCGTCACT
The DNA here is from genome assembly GCF_046764215.1 of Haloferax sp. YSSS75. GTDB lineage: Archaea > Halobacteriota > Halobacteria > Halobacteriales > Haloferacaceae > Haloferax. Next base: position 117,509 of record NZ_CP177207.1, on the reverse strand, counting down.
CCGAGTCGCCCGTCGCCGGTCTGAATTGTGGGAAGACGCCGTCTTCTCCGGGGAGTTCCCCGAACACGACTTCGACGTCCATCCCGATTTCTGCCTCGTCGGGGTCACAATCGACAAGATTCGTGACGACCAACGGTCCCTCGGCGAGGCGAACGAATGCGACAGTGTACGGAACACGCTCTGCCCACGCTTCGTGAAGGTCGATGTACACCGTCGAGAAACTGTGGACGACGCCGTCGCCAGACACCTCGGTCCACGTGAGGGCATCCGCCCAGCAGTACGGGCAGACGTCCTGTGGGGGGAAGATGTGTTCAGAACAGTCGCCACACTGCTGGACGATGAACCGTTCTTCTGCCGACGCCTCCCAGAACCGTTTCGCGGTAAGCGTGTTGCGCCCGCCACCGAGTCCAACGTCGTAGTAGGTATCGTATTCGGTCATGGTCTTAACTCGTGTTCCCCAGTATCGCGACGGTGCTACACGCGTACAGCGGTCCGCCGAGTCCGTAGACGAGTCCCGTCTCGACGTCCGGTGCTTGCCTGCCAAGCGCCTCTCCTCTGAGTTGCCGAATGCACTCGATTATTCGGTCGACGTAGAGCGACACACCGGTTTGGCCCGCCGTCAGGGCCCCACCGTCGGTGTTGAACGCGATATCGCCACCGTCGGGGTCGAGGTGGCCATCGCGGATGAACTGTCCGCCCTCACCGGATTCGCAGAACCCGAGTTGTTCGAGGAGAAGTGGGACGGCGTTACTCGTCCCCGCGTCCGTCTCGATGAGGTCGATATCGTCGACGTCGCGGTCAGTCATCGCGAACGCTCGCTCTGCCGCATCGACCATCCCGCTGTCGACGAGGTTCCCACGCTCGGGCCAGTACGGGGAGTTCGCCCTCGGTGTCAGATATTCGTGTGTCGACCGGGAACCGTAGCCATAGACGTAGACCGGTTCGACGCCGAGTTCTCGTGCCCGTTCGACCGAGGTGACGATGAACGCCCCACCGGAGCCACCGGGCCCCAACGGCATGATGTTGAACAGTCGCAGGGGAGACGCAATCATTGGGGAGTCGAGAACGTCGTCGACCGAGAGACGGCCCTTGTGCCCGAGCGTGGCGTGCGGGAAGTCGACACCCCAGTCCCGACAGATGACGCTCGCGAGAGCGAAGTCTTCTGCAGTGTGTCCGAGTTCGTGCATCTGTCTTCGCGCACCCATTGCGAACGCGGCAGGCATGATGACTCCATACGGGTATTCGAACTCCGGGTGAACGTCCATCGTTCCTGCGAACTCGGTGTAGTTGGTGTACTTGCTCTCACGAGACGCGATATGTGGGTACGCTCCGAGCGACGCCGCGGCGTCGGCACCCGCGCAGACGACGTAATCGACGACTCCGTCTCGGACCGCGGTCGATGCGTGTTCTATCATCGAAATCGCCCCTGCACTGTGCATCGTGACCTCTGTGCTGTACGTGGGGGCCAGGTTGAGATAGCTCCCGAGGATGTTGTTCCACTGCGGTCTGTGGTCGGCAGCTGGTCGGCGTGCAGTGAGTAGTCCCTGGCCGCGGACGTCGTCCGGTTCGAGGCCAGCGTCCTCGACGGCTGCTCGGATTGCGCGAGCGGCCAGCGTCAGCGGTGGTTTCGGCTCCTCGAATCCGGCGTACGCATCGCCGTATCCGATTATCGCCGCTCGTGGCTCAGTAGACATCGCAACCGTAAGACCACGCCCCGTGATAATAACTCTGCGCCACGGCCTGTTCACGAACGGGGAGCAGAAGATTCGGGAACCAGGAGGGCGACGGCGACAGCGACGACGCCAAGCAGACCCGCGTATCCAAACGCGGCCACGAACGTGCCAGTGCGCTCGATGAAGACGCCAGTGAGGATGGGCGCAGAGAAGGCACCGAGAAAGCCGATTGCGTTCAGCACCGAGAGTGCAGTCGCGACGAGTTCGGGCGTCACGAGCTCCCTGACGTAGACGAAGAGGAGTACGTGGCCGAGTTGTCCGAGATAGCCGGCGAGGACGAGCAACACCACGGTGAAACCGAGAGAGTCGGCAAACACGAGGCCGACGACGAGTGGCGTCGAGATGAGAAACGAGAAGACGACGAGCGGTTTCCGTCGCTGGTCGAGGAGGTGGTCCGAGAGCCATCCGCTCGATGCCCGCGAGAGGACACCGACAGTCGAAAAGAGCGCAGTAAACGCCCCACTCGCCGCCAGGGTCAGCGCGTATCGCTCGGCGAGGAAAGTCGGCATCCAGTTGTTGACGACGAAGAGCATCGAGATAGCGAGGAATCCGAGAACGGCGACACCCCAGACACGCGGTTGGACGAGGACGTGCCCGACATCGCGCATGGTCGGAGACGTGGACTGACTACTGTCCGTCGGTGGAGCGGCCATCCAGATTCCGACCGACCCCACAGCGACGGCAGTCCCCAGAAGCGGGAACGTCGTAGCCCACCCGAATCCATCCGCCAACAGCGGGACACCAAACTGGCCGACGGCGAACCCCAGTGGGACGCTCGTCGCGAACACTGTAATCGCCGTCGCCTGACGCGCTCGCGGTGCGAGGTTGCCGACGAGGGTGACACAAGCGGTCCAGATGGCGATTATCGAGACTCCCGCAAGCGCACGAGAATAGAGAATCGCAAGATAATCACCAGTCACGCCAGCCCACCACGTCCACAAAGTAGCGATAGCGACCACGAGGCCACTGACGAGAAATACCCGTCTGATGTCTACTCTGTCGATGTAGATACCGACCGGAATCGCCGCCAAGAACATCGAGAGGAAGACAGCGCTCGTCACCCAACTCGCTGCTGCGGGGCCGACTCCGAGCGCCTCTCCGATGAGCGGGAGGATACTCGCCGGTGCTACCTGTAGTGCGGCGACGAAGACGTAGAGGAGCCAACAGAGGACGAGAATACCGCGGTAGCCCAGTCGAACCCGATCGCGGGCGTCGTCTACGGAGCGAGCTGGTCCGTCCATCAATCACTCACCAGTTCCTGAGTCACCGCTCCGTTTTGGCGGACGAGGCCGAAACCCGCCGTGACACCGAGAAGCAAGAGGACGGCGAGGAACCGGAATCCAGCCGTGAAGCCAGCGTATTCGATGACAGTACCGGTAACGACGGTTACCCCGCTCGCGAGGAGGATATACACCGTCCGGACGCCGCCGACGACGCTTCCGCGGTCAGCCGCCGGCGCCAGACTCCCGATGAAGGCGTCTCGAGCGGGGGGAATCGAACTGAGTCCGGCACTGAACACGACCAAAATCGCGACGACGCTCAGTATCTCACCTGCAGAGGGAAGCAACAATAACCCGGAACTACTGACGACGAGGCCACCGAACATCACCCGCTCGTGTCCGATTCTGTCGGCGAGTCTCCCGGCACCGACGTTGAAGAGTATCCCGACGCCAAACGTAATCCCGGTGATGAGTCCCGTCCTGCCGAGGTCCAATCCCTTCGTCTCTACGAGGAAGCTGGGGAGGAAGGTGAAGACACCCTGCCACGCAGCAGAGAATGCGAGCGAGACGAAGACGACGAGAATTGCCCGTCGAGTGGAGAGCGTCCGAACGACGAGCGAAAGTCTCCCTCTGGTCTCGCCGATGGCCGACGTCGCCTCTCCACGTTCGACACCTTGTGGGTTCTGTCCACCGTCCTGTCCCGCGCCAGTAGCGAGAAGCCACCAGACACCGACGGAGAGGACGACACCAACCAGTCCAAGGGCGAGCGGTGTCTGTGAGACACCGAGCGAGAGAACGGCCGCTGCGGTTACGACCGGTCCGACCAGATTGCCGAGTGGATTGCCCGAAGCCATGAGACCGAGTGCACTGCCGGACTCGGTTGCTGGCACTTTCTTCGTCACGGCCGATATCGCCACCGACCGGAATCCACCCACGAAAACTCCAAAGGTGAACGCCAGAACCCCGAAACCGAGTAGTGAGCGGGTCGCACCGAAGAGGGCGAGCGTCAGCGACGCTCCAACGATGCTCGTACCCATTACGCGAACGTCACCGACGGCGTCGGCGAGAAGCCCCGAAGGTAACTGCGAGAGCGCGAGTCCGGCGAACAGAAGTCCAAACACGACACCAGCATCCCCGTACTCGATGCCATACAGACGGCGAAACTCGGGTAACAACACTGGAAGCGAGGCGCGATACAGGTTCAGTGCGAACCACGCGACGACGAGTGGGCCGACGACTCGGGAGAACGTCCGCTTCACAACTACCGCGTCCTCGACGAGACCTGTCTCGATAGAAGAACTGGGCTCTCTCGGTTGTGTCGCATGCCTCCACTGGCACGGCCATCGTGTTAACGTTATGCAGTGCATCCGCACCCGGATTCGAAGCATCGAGTACCCATCCGAAACTGCTCGAAAAGCCCAAACAATGGTTTCACGACGGGGAGGCCCACTCGTTCGTTCACGCCGAACAGACCACACTAAACCTGACCAGACCAAACCTGGGGGTGGCGGAACGGGGGGAAAGGAACTGTGGGAGGAGGTCGCGAGCGAAGGGAGGATACGCAGGCACCCAGAAATCTCACCGTGTGGATGAGAAACCGGTATTCTCCCGTGTGGGGAGTTCTCGGGATACTGTCTCGTGCCAAGACACGCCCGCGTCACCTTGCCAACAATATGACATTCGTTGTCAATTGGCACAATACTTATTATCTCGTTGAGCTACTACCGTAACGCCGTCCTAATCCGAGGACAGCAAGCTACTGCCCAAAGCCGATTCCAGCCACAGGAATCACTATCCAGAGGTATCCCCCTCACCCACAGTAGTCCCAATCAGCAGGCGAGTGCGGCCACTCCCGTGCCACCGTGGTCGCCCTTTCGCCGCACCATGGTGAGAAAGCAGCTCACGACATCGTTAGGCGTGAGCGATGTTGAGTTCGATTTCGTTTGCGACTCCGAGCAACAGTTCCGGGAGTTCCTCGTTGAACCACTCAGACTTCATCCGATGGGTCGGACCGGAGACACTCAGCGCACCGAGAACGCGGTTTCCGGGTTGTTTTCGTATCGGGACACCGACCGCCCTGAGTCGGTCAACGTTCTCTTCGTTGTTTACAGCGTAGCCCCGTTCACGGATGGATTCGAGTTCCTCGTAGAGGGCGTCGGTCTGTGTGATAGTGTGGTCAGTTACGGCGTCGAGTCCCCGAAGTTCGACAATCTCTCGGACTCTCTCTTCGGGGTAGTTGGCGAGAATTGCTTTCCCTGCGGCAGTCGTGTGGAGTGGTACACGTTTTCCGATTCCGGGGTCTGTCCTGACTGCGCGAGACCCGCGGCTTCTGAACACGTAGACGCCGTAACCGTGTTCCTCAACGAGGAACTGGACTCGCTCTTCGGTCTGCGCTGCGAGTTCGTCGACTTTCGGCTCGACCAGGTGATACTCGTCGTGACACGCACGGGAGTACTCACCCAAATCGAGGAACTTGAGGCTCAACTGGAACTCGTCACCCTCCCGGGTGAGATACTCCCGATGTAACAGTGTTGCTACGTGGCGATGCGCAGTGCTCTTCGCAATGTCGAGTTCGTCGGCAATCTCAGAGAGACGCGCCCCTCCGAGGGTCTGAATTGTTTCGATGATATCGAACGTCCGACCCACACTTCGAATCCCATCTTCGGGGCGCTCGTTCGTCATGGTTTACCATATCCGACATAGTATATAAAGTTCCGTCATGGGGAACGTAATTGCCCTAAATATGTTGGATATCATACTACAATCGGGTGTATTTCCAGCGACTGGTGGTTCGTGTCCGAGACAGTCGGCACTTGTGTCTCGTCTTCGCGCCAATTACGGGAGCGAAACCACCTCATCTCACGATTTTGAGAGTGAGCGACGAGAGAGTATCTGAACCAATAGACGTGTCGACGGGAGATGGAACAGACTGCCCACCTTGCAGTCGATATCGACCGAGGGCCACGTGCAGTAAGCCACTGGGAAGTAACGAGTAGATTCCAATCGTTCGTTCAGAGCGAACAGCATTTTCAAATGGTATCATTACTCACGATTTCGGAGAACAAGCAGTGACGTCCCGTGGGACAGTATCTCCCACAGCCAAGCGACTCACACCGTCGAGGTAGCGGTTCAGCAGTGGCCTTCTCGAGCCCCCTCCAGTGGTGGCACTAGCACTCCCAGACGACGCCCGAGGCTGACCGCACCTCAAAACATATTTTAGTGCTCTGTGTAAGGGTTCCACAATGACCGACAATCGAGGTTCGAACCGGCGCCAGAGCAAAGTCGAACGGGTGATAGAAGAGTACGGTTTAGATGGGTTTGGTGACACCATGGCGCGTCGCTGGACTGCTCCCGAAGACAGTAAGAGTCTCAGAGAGTTGGCGGACCTGATGAATCAAGAGGTACTCGATTCAGCATTTCATGAAGCTGACGTAGATGTCCTCGAGGGAGAAGTCGAGAATATGTACACCCTGCTAACTGACGACGATACGACTGAGGGGATGCGCGTTCAGGCGAAAACGACCCTAGAATCGAAGAACATAGACGTCGACCAACTACTCTCAGATTTCGTCTCACACCAAGCGGTGTACACCTATCTCACGGACGTTCGGAGTGTTTCGAAAGAGTCGAAATCCACGGACCGTGTCAACAGTGTAATCCAGTCTATCCAGAAGCTTCGTGGTCGGTTGGTAGCCGTAATCGAGAGAAGTCTCACTTCTCTCCAGAACACACAGAAACTCCGACTCGGTGATTTCGACGTTCTCGTCGATACACAGGTCTTCTGTAGAGACTGCGGGACGCAATACGAAGTCGTCCAGTTGCTCGAACGAGGGGGATGTGACTGTGATGGTGAACCGAATTCGGAGTGATGTATTACAACACTAGTGCTGTAATTCTGAGCCCGATTAGCCCTGTAGTTTTATGGTGCAGTGGTTGATTGAGGGAAACATGAGTTCAGAACAGATGGCCAAACCTGACGTCCACTTGTCGGTAGAAAACATCGGTGGCATCGACGAACTCTCGACGTCGTTCGAACCGGGTGTAACGGTCCTTTCCGGTCGAAATGCGACGAACAGGACTTCGCTCCTCCGGTCGATGATGGCCGTGCACGGAAGCGACGACGTGGCACTGAAAGGTGACGCAGACGAAGGGTTTGTCGAACTCACTATCGGTGACGATACGTATACTCGAACGCTCAGGCGCCAAGGCGACTCTATCATCAGTGGTGGAGACCCGGTTCTCGACGACACGGAGCTTGCTGACCTCTTTGCGTTTCTGCTCGAAACGAACGACGCTCGTCGCGCAGTCGCCAGCGACGATGACCTCCGAGACCTGATTATGCGACCGGTCGACGTCGAGTCTATCAACGAGGAGATTACCAGCCTCCAGCAACGAAAGCGTGAGATTTCCGACGAACTGTCGAACCTCAGTAATCTCTCTGCGAAGCTTCCGACGCTCGAACAGCGCCGGACGAAACTCCAAGACCAAATCGACGAGAAAGAAACAGAACTCGCCGAAAAAGAGCGTGAAGTCGAGGAGTACGACGCCAGTGTAAGTGACCGTCAGGAAGCCGAAAGCAAACTCGAATCGAAGCTCGGCGAGCTTCGAGACAAGCGGGGCGAAATCGACGACGTCGACCGGCGAATTAAGACCGAAAAGCAGAGTCTCGAGGCTCTAGAGTCCGAACAGGACGAGTTGGAAGCGGATGCTGAAGAACTCCCGGACGTCGCTGGCGGACAGGTGAGCGAAATCGAATCCAAAATCAGTCGCCTTCGAACGCGCCGACAAGAGATACAGTCGACTATCAACGAACTACAGTCGGTGATTCAGTTCAACGAAGAGATGCTCTCCGGGACGTCCTCTGACGTTGTCGAGGCACTCCGTGGGTCAAAGTCGAGTGAGAACGGCAGCGTCACCGACCAACTCGTCGCTGACCAGCAGGTCGTCTGTTGGACCTGTGGGTCTGAAGTCGACCAAGACGATATCGAATCCACCATCGACCGTCTCCGAAGCCTCCGTGAGGATAAACTCGACGAGAGCAGGTCGTTCAAACAGGAGCTTTCAGAGCTCCAAGACGAGAAGTCGACGTACGAACAGCGACAGCGTGAACGTGACCGTATCGAGCGACGACTCTCCGAAATCGAGAGCGAACAGGACACTCGCCAAGCGCGTATCGAGGAGCTGAAATCACGCCGGAGCGACCTCGAAGGCGAAATCGACTCGCTCGAACAGACCGTCGACGAATTAGAGAGCGAAGAACACGGTGAGTTGCTCGACCTTCACCGCGAAGCTAACCAGATGGAGTACGACCTCGGGCGACTTCGCTCCGACCTCGAAGACGTCGAAGACGAGATTGCATCTATCGAAGCAAAACTCGAAGAGCGGGACGAGTTAGAGGCAACCCGTGACCAAATCGATAGCGAACTCAAAGAACTCCGCACACGAATCGAGCGTTTGGAGTCAGAAGCTGTCGAAGAGTTCAACACTCACATGGACGAAGTTCTCAACGCGCTCGAGTACGATAACCTCGAACGAATCTGGATCGAACGCACGGAACGACGGGTCCGTGAGGGTCGCAAGAAGGTCACCAAGTCGGTCTTCGAACTGCACGTCATTCGGACTAACGAAGAGGGAGTGAGCTACGAAGACTCTGTTTCCCACCTTTCAGAGTCCGAGCGTGAGGTGACTGGCCTCGTGTTTGCGCTCGCTGGATACCTCATCCACGATGTCTACGAGACGGTGCCGTTCATGGTACTCGACTCACTCGAAGCGATAGACGCTGACCGAATCTCACGGCTTGTGGACTACTTCGCGGACTACGCCGACTATCTAGTCGTCGCACTGCTCGAAGAGGACGCTCAGGCAGTCGATAGTTCGTATCCGCGGTACTCACCAGCATAGGGTCACGTCGAGCTTCTATTTCGAACAATTATATGACAGATTTTGAGTATAGTATGAGTTCCTATAAATCGAGAGGAATTCACCGTCAAACAAATACGAGAATGTGCTAAGGTTTGAGTAATTAACCACAAAAGTGTTTGTTTTGTTTTGTATATTGTGACTATTGTAAAATAATTAGTGAGTGAGGAGCCATTTATCAAATTTGATTAAATTTAATGAATCTTGTGACACTCAGTTGAATAATAGATGGGCCAAAGGTCTATAAACTCAAGTATTAGGTTGAAACCGCTGTAAACTGGAGACGGGCGTGACGACTGTTTGGGGAAATCCAATTACTATCATGAACACGATATTTAGTCAGAGTAGTAGTTCTTTGGACACATAGATTATTCGTGAACCAGCGGGCGTGTGCCCCACTGTATGCCCGAGGTTACAGAGCCATCACTGGCGGATGTAGGTCTGGAGAGTTTCACGCCCGACGACGTCGAGATGAGCGAGGTGGAAAGAGCGTTCGACGCGACAGGCCCACTGGTTCGACAGCGAGCCTGTAAGGTTTGTCAATAGCAATCGATACAGGAACACTACGTCCGCGAACAGCGAGACTGGAACGCTCCCCAAGAACTACTCGTCACCGTCGTCGTTGCCTGCGCAAGCGGCACCGACGAAGTTCAACGACTATACCCCGTTATTCTAAGCGATGCTGTCCGACGATAACCCCGCCGTCGTCGGTGGGGGCTCTCTACACTCTCGACAGTTGCCAACGAAGACTCAAGCGTCGTCGCCAACGACGATACGCTCGTCGAGTGAACCGGTCACGACGTGCGAAGTGTCAGGGGGCATGGGCCATCGAGACGTTCGGATTCAACTGCGACGAGTCGATACTGCCGAGACTCAGACAATTGCCCGAAGACGATTCAGACGAAAACGTTGCTGCACTCGCCTTATAAACAGCTGCATCCCTCGAAGGCTGAATAGCGGTCCGTTCGCACCCGTGTGGCAAACTCGCCCCCTCTACTCGTCCATCGACCGCTTCGTACAAAGCCAGAAGCCACCGCCAAATCCGACGATGGTGACGGCCACGAGGCCAACGTCGACGAGCGCAATCGCATATGCGGCAGTTCCCGGTTCGAGAAACAACAGAGAAAAGCCGAGCAGAAGTCCCATCACGATGCCGATGGCGACGAACAGCGGAAAGCGGTCACGCTGGTCGCAGATTACATCCAGAACAATCTCTAACCGTCCCATACAGGTTCCTGTCTGGCACCGATTATCAAGGTCCCGATTCGGTTGTCCGCGCACTCGTCCTGCCACAAGTAAGGAAGGGGAACGGACCACGTTTCGAGAGTCGCGAGCGCGTAGCGACTGTATCCGGCGACGTCAGTCGGTCAGCGGGTCACTGTTCCAATACTCGTGGTCCGGGTCGTCCCTGAAGCACGCGACTCGGTGGCCCGCAGTCTCGCCAGATAACTGTGGGACCGTCTTCTGACACGCCTCGCGCGCCTCTGGACAGCGCGTGTGGAAGCGACATCCACTCGGTGGGTTGACAGGGTCCGGGATGTCTATCTTTCGCATCGGTGGGTCACCCGACTCTCCCGAACGTCGGGAGAGATTTGGCGTCGCCCAGCGGAGGACGTTCGTGTAAGGGTGACTGGGGTCGTCGATGAGTTGGTCTGCCGGGCCGACTTCGACCAGGTTGCCGAGGTACATCACACCGATACGGCCGTCACCGTGTTCTGCGAAGTACCGAGCGTTCGAGAGGTCGTGAGAGACGAAGACGAACGAAGTGTCGAAATCCGTCTGCAAGTCGAGCATGAGGTCCATCATCTCGACTCGCAAGGAGACGTCGAGGGCGCTAATCGCCTCGTCAGCGAGGATGACGTCGGGGTTCATCAACAACGCACGCGAGAGCGCGACGCGCTGTTTCTCCCCACCACTGAGTTGGTGTGGGTAGCGGTCTGCGAAGTCCGCGGCGGGGTTCATGCCGACGCGTTCGAGAAGCGCGTGAATCCGTTCGCGGCGTTCGCTGGCGCCGACGTCTGGGTTGGTGAGTTTGATAGGTTCTGCGAGGATATTCAGAATTCGTCGATTGGGGTTGAGCGAACTCCCCGGGTCCTGGTGGATAATCTGAAGCGACGACCGAATCTCCTCGAAGGGAATCGGTCCCTGACCGTCTTTGGCGGCCCAGATGTCCTGGCCTTTGTACTTCACCGTCCCACCCGTCGGTCGCTGGAGTCCGATTGTCGTCTTGCCGAGCGTGGTCTTTCCACACCCACTCTCTCCAACGAGGGCGAGCACGTCGTTCTCCTCGATGTCGAGCGAGACGCCATCGACTGCTTTGACCACGTCCGGGTCCTCGAAGAAGTCGAGCATTCCCTGCTCTTTTTCGAAGTGGACTTCGACGTTTTCGAGTGAGATGAGTGGGTCGTCGTTCTGGTCGAGGCCAGTCGACGCGTCGTCGGCGCTGCTCACGACCCATCACCTCCCGAAACCGTGACGGATTCGTCGGAACGCTCGAAGTGCAGCGCAATCTCCTCTCGTGCCTCTTCGGAGTGGTGACAGGCGACAGCGTGGCCTGAGTCGAGTTGGGTGAACGACGGGTCTTCGACCCGACACTCTTCTGTCGCAAGTGGGCACCGCGGTGCGAAAGCACACCCCGGTGGAACGTTGATGGGTGCTGGACTCTGACCTTCTATCGGTCGCATCTCTTCGAGTGGTGCTTCGATATCGGGCGTCGCGTTGAGCAACGCTCGGGTGTACGGATGCCCGCTGTTCCCGATGAGTTGTTCACGGTCAGCGACTTCGATGAGTTGGAAGGCGTACATCACGGCCATCCTGTCGGCGAGTTCGGCGACCAGCGGCAGGTCGTGGGTGATGAACACCATCGTCAGGTCGTACTTCTCCTGTAAGTCTTCGAGTAGCGTCAGGATAGAGCGCTGCATCAACAGGTCGAGTGCAGCGGTCGGTTCGTCCATCACCAGCACCTCGGGTTCGAGGACGAGCGACAGCGCGATGAGTGCCCGCTGTTGCATCCCGCCGGAGAGTTCGTGTGGGTAGGAGTCGAGCACACGCTCCGGGTCGAGATAGAGGTCAGAGAGGAGTTCTCGTGCGAACTCCATCCCCGAGGAGACGTCTGCGTCGTGGGCCTTCAGCGTCTCTTTGAAGTGCCCACCAATCTTCATCGTCGGGTTGAACGAACTCATCGCGCCCTGGAAGACCATCGCCACTTCCTCCCACCGGAACTCTCGGAGTTCTTCGTCGGAGAGTCCGAGCACGTCGACTGTGGTGCCGTCGTCTCGGTGGTAGAGTATCTCACCGGAGAGTCGGCCGGGGTCTGGAATAGCGTCGAGCATCGAGTCGGCGAACATCGACTTGCCACTCCCACTCTCGCCCACGATGCCGAGAATCTCCCCACGCTCGATGGACGCACTCACGTGGTCCAACACGAACGTCTCGCCGCCGTCGTACGTGACGGCAGCGTCTCGAATTTCGATGATAGGGTCGTCTGTCGTCATAGCTGTCGTGGTGTTGGTTGTCCCGTGTTGTTTGGCAGTCATCTACAGAACCTCCGTCATGCCGGTGTCTTTCTCGTCTGCTGTCGCCGTCGATTCAGACTCGCCCGTGAGACGAGTGCGGACGCGCGGGTTGAACACGCGGTCCATGCCCTGTCCGAGGAGGATGAGTCCAACCGAGAGGCCGATGATAGCCACCATCGGGACGACAAGCCAGTGTGCAGCACTCCACGAGAACAGGGCACCACCGTTGTACGCGAAGTTAAGGGTGACACCCCAGTTCTGATCGGAGTACGGCAACACACCGAGGAAGAACAGGCCGATAGAGGCGAACACGACGTACCGTGCGGCGAACACGAAGTTGACCGTCACGTACGGCATGATGTTCGGAACGACGTCCTTCAGGATGATTCGCGGCGTACTCATCCCCATCGTCCGCGACGCCTCCACGTAGTTGTTCTCACGAATCGTCAGCACCTGTGAGTGAATCGACCGCCCGAGGCCTGCCCAGTAGTTGATGTTGATGATGATGCCGAGCAGGATAGGGTTCTTCGGGTTGAACGTGATGGCGAGAATCATCACCAGTGGGAGACCGGGAATAGCCATCACGAAGTCCGATATCGACATCAACACGCGTCCGACGGAACCACCCTTGTAGCCTGCGACAGTCCCGACGAGGACGGCGATGCCTGTCGCCCACAGTCCACCCGAGGTGACCATCAACAGGATGTCGGGCGTCGAGTGGATGATGAGTGCGGTGAGGTCAGTCCCGGATGCCGTCGTTCCGAGCGGGTAGTTCATATTCTCGAACAGCATCAGGTACCGGGGCGCCTGACTCGTCGCGGGTTCTCGCCAGAGGCCGAGGATGGCAACGAGCGACAACAGCAAGTAGAAACCGATGATGAGCAGTCCGAGTCGGGTTCTGCTGTCCGACCACGCGACAATCGCCGGTTTCAGGACGTTCTCTTCGTAGAACTCCCGAAGTCGTTCTTCGCGAGTCACCGTCACCGACGACGAGGTGGAACCTCGCCAGTCGACGCCCGCACCGTCGGTGGCCAGCGTACCGGACTCGTCTCCTTCAGTACGCTTCATCGGAACCTCCGGCGCTGATTCGTGGGTCGATTTTACTGTAGGTCAGGTCGGCGACGTAGACGCCGACGATGAGTGCGACGGTAATCACGAGGAACGTCGCCATCATGAGCGGGTAATCGTTCGATTTCAGTGCGGCGAACATGTAGTACCCGAGTCCAGTGTACGAGAATATCTGCTCCAGAATGACAGTCCCCGAGAGGCGGAACCCGAGGAGCAGCAAAAAGCCGGTGTACATCGGAAGGATGGCGTTTCTCGCGACGTATCGTGTCGCGATTCGCCGGTCGGCGAGTCCTCGAAGTCTCGCGACACGGACGTAGTCGTTGCCGAGCACCTGGATACTGTTCCCGCGCATGGCCAGCGCCTGCCCACCAATCCCGCCTATCGTGTACGAGAAGATGGGTAAGATACTGTGTTCGAGTGCGCTCAGCAGGAACGGAATGCTCAGTTCCTTCTCCACGCTCGCACCGACCGTTCCCGCTGTCGGCAACCACCCCCACTGGTACGCGAAGACGTACAGCGAGATGACGGCGACGACGTAGAACGGAATCGACATCAGCGCAATCGAGAGGCCACTGAACCCCTTGTCGAACCGTGACCCCTCCCAGTAGGCCTGTAACGAACCCAGGAAGATACCGAATGCGAACATGAGAATCGTCGACACCAGGACGACGAACACCGTCCACGGCACCGCTTCGGCGATGACCAGTGCCACCGGTTCGCCCAGCGAGATGGACTCGCCGAAATTACCCTGAGCCACCGAACCCATGTAGTCCAGATACTGTTGCCAGAGCGGTGCGTTGGGGTTGATGTTCTGGAGATTCGCGATTCGAGCGTCGACTTCCGATGCCGGGACGCCCTGCCGGAGCAGTTGCGCACGCAACTGCGTGAAGGGACCACCGGGGAGGAGGCGAATCAGTCCGAACGTGAGCGTCGCCACTGCGAATATGGTGGCGAACACTCTGGCCGTCCGGCGAACGTAGTAGTTACTCATCGTTACGTGTGTTCCATCCGGTCATTTCTTGGCCATGAGCTGACCCTGCCGGGGGAGCCACTCGCTCGGCCACTTGACTGCTCGTTCGTCGCTGCCTTCTTCCGGGATAGCCCAGTCGTCGTCAGTGAGCCACGACTGGTCGAGCTTCGACACCAGTCCGAGGACCGGGAGGTTCTGGTTGTGGTGCCACGCGACACGTTTGATGACATCTTCCGTCTTGCCTCGGTCCTGCGTGGTCGAAACCTCCTGTATCTCCGACAGTGGGTCGATAGTCATCTCGCCGCCGTCCATCCCGGGGACGGTCTGTTCGCCTTCTGGGAAGTTGTGACCGCCGTCGATGTCGGGGATGTTGAGTTGCCATCGAAGCGGGAAATACGGGAACGCCGAGCGTGCCCCACCGGGCATCCAGTAAAACGCACCCATCTTGAAGTTGGATTCGACGTAGCCACCGAAGTAGTCACCCGTCGGTTTCTGGCTGATTTCGAAGTCGAAGCCGAAGGAGTTCAACTGGTCGACGACGGTGTTCGTCGCCGTGGTCCAGTCCGTCCACCCTGCGGGCGTGTAGTAGGTTCCACCGAGCGTTCGACCACTGCTGTGTTTCCACGTCCCGTCTTCCTTCGAGTAGCCAGCCTCACGGAGGAGTGCAGCGGCTTTGTCTGTCTGAGACGCTGCCATGCCGTAACTCTCGAACGAGTCGTAGGCGTCACCGAGCCACGCCTCCTGGTCGTTCGGGGCGACACCGGTGACCTTTGGTGCGGGTGCCTTCGTTCGCGGTCCTGCGTTCTCGGCGACCTGTTGGCGGTTGATGACGTGGGCGACGGCCTGCCGAACTTTTCGCTTTCCGAAGTCCGGGTCGTCGTGGTTGAACAGGACACCGTACCCCCACTTCGCGGAGATGGCGACTTCTTCGACGGAGTCGGGGAAATTGGCGACGATTTTCGGCGGTGCGAAGAGACTCGTGACGAAGTCGAGTTCGCGACCCATCAGGCCCTGTTGGAGTGCGGTGTTGTCTGCCCGAGAGAGGAGCGAGATGCCGGCGAAGTTGATGTTGTCGGCACCGTAGTACTCGGGGTTCCGCGCGAGTTCCCACGACTGCTTGGACTTCGACTCGACCGAGAAGGGACCACTCGCCACCACGTCACCTTCGTACTTGTACTGCTGAAGTTCCCCAGCCTCCTTGTCGAGGAACTGTTCGAATTTCGGGTGGTAGGCGTACAGTCGGAGCGAACCGTTGGCGAGGGTGTGTTTGATGACCTCCGGGTTGGACGGCCGCTTCAGGTTGAGAACGACTGTCTTGTCGTCTCCGCCCTGCTCGACGCTCTCGGTGAAGTCCCACAGCGACGCTTCCATCTTTTTCATGAGGCGGAACTGAGTCAGGACGTCACGGGCGGTCACGTCCTCACCGTTGTCCCACTTCAGGTCGTCGCGGAGCGTGAGTGTCACCGTCTGCCCGTCGATGGACCACTCCTCGAGTGCGGCCATCTCGAACTCACCGGTCGCGAAGTTGTAGGCCGCGAACCGCTCGAAGACGAAGTTTCCGGCTCGTGGGTCGTAGTTCTGGGTTGCCTCGGGGTTCAGGTGCAGGTTCGTCGGGACGCCATTGTTCGTGGCACCGACTAGGGTCTTGTCCAAGACGGTGTTGCCGCTCGATTCAGTCGTGTCGGTGTCGGAACCACCGTCGTCCGAACCGCCCCCACCGGAACTGTCGTCGGTGGTGTCCCCGCTGGAATCGTTCGACGCGCCGCTACATCCTGCGAGTGCTGTGATTCCCGCTGCACCGGTCAGTTCGACGAAGTGCCGTCGGCTAACAAAGTCGCTAAAGTGGTCAGTACTGTCTGACATGCGTTCTGATACAAAACCTAACCCATTGTTAATAAACATTTGGATGAGGGCCACTTTCAGCCGTATGCGAATCCGCCAGCACGGCCTCGAATCCGCGCGAGACGGCCGCTCGCTCGCAAGAATTATGTGGTGTTACTCGTTACCACGGTTAGTGGCCCCAGATAGAGCACGGGGGCTGTCCCGCCGCGACTTCGTCACAGCAGCTGTGGCGATTGGCGGGACGTCAGCCCTCACGGCGTGTATGGAGCGAGAACGTTCGCCGACTGACGACGCGACGACGGCGTCCGAGAGCGAAGCAGCGTCGCCGTCGGAATACCCACAGGGAGACCCCGAATCCGTTCCGTCCGGGCAACACCGGTGGGGCGAGTATCTCGTGCGGGACGCCCACGGGAACACGGTTCCACCGCAGCAACTCGTGACGGTCGGACTCGAGTACGAAGGGTCGATTCCGCCGACGGACGAAGAACGTGAGCAAGTAGAGAACGCCCTCGAAACAATCGAACGGGCCTATCAGTGGGGGACTGGCGGCGACGCGGGTGCAGCCTTCAATCGTGGACTCCTCTTCACGCTGGGGTACGCCCCTCGGTACTTCGAGGCGATGGGACAGGTACCCGAGTCGGTGACGACGCCCGAAGACGTTCTCGATGCGGTCGGAGAGGACCCGACGAAGGCAGATTCGTACGACGCTGTCCTCCTCTTGACGAGCGACATCGGGTCCGTCGTCCTCGGTGCCGAAGCGGCCCTGTTCGGTGAACTGGACGAGGCGAACGGGGTGCCGGTGGACGCAACGTTCGAAGGCGTATTCTCGAAAGCGGGGCGTCACACCGGGTACGTCGGGAAAGGGCTCCCTGCCGACAAACTGGACGAAGAGCGTATTCCGGAGGATGCCCCGCTCTCGATGGGGTTCAAATCCGGGTTCCGTGGCAACCTCCCCGGCGAGGACGCCGTCACGCTGTCGTCGGGGCCGTTCGCTGGCGGAACGACCATCGCCTCTTCGACGCTCGCCATCGACCTCGACAGGTGGTACGACCAACGAGCAGACGAACGCGTCGCCGAGATGTTCTGCCCTGCTCACACCACCGACGACGTGGGGCAGACGGGAGACAAACTCGGCGACGACAGCGGCGTCACCGAAGCACACGTCGAGAACATCGAAGCAGACGCCGAATCCCACGGGTGTGTCGGACACACCCAGAAGGTTGCACGGGCCAGAGACGACGAGTTCGAACCACGCATCCTTCGCCGGACAGAGGGCGTCGCGACTAGCCAGCACCACCAGACTGCGTTTCAGTTCAACTCCGTCCAGCGGACCATGGACGACTTCGTCGAGACGCGAGTCGCGATGAACCCCGACGAGTACGACTTCGACATCCCCGCAGAGAACCACGGTATCGTCGATTACCTCGAAACGCTACGCCGAGGGAGCTATCTCGCCCCACCTCGCGAAAAACGGGCACTACCGGTGGTCTAAGTGCAGGTTCGACACGTAGCGGCGGTTGGACTGACCCTCGCTGTCGTCCTCGCAGGAGTCACACTCGGCGTCCCGTCTCTCGACAGAACGACGGACGCCCGAGAATCGCCACGAATCGCGTTTTCTGACGTCACCGAATCGTCTGGGCTCGACTACGAAGCAGTCGGGAGCGGCGTCGGGAGTGGCAATTCCGGCGTCTACGTCGCCGACGTAAACAACGACGCGTGGCCGGACCTCCTGACAATCGGAGGGGAGAGTCCAGCACTCTTCGTCAACGACGGCGGCGAGTTCGTCAGAAGCGACGCGCTCCCCACGCTCGACGAACACGTCAAGAGCGCCGTCTTCCTCGACGTCGAGCGAGACGGATGGACGGACCTGTTGTTGTTCACCAGCGGGGGGTCTGTGGTGTCGTTCCGGAACGACGGTGGCGAGTTCGTCCGAACCGAGTACGGAGTCGAGAATCTCTCGTATCCCCTCGGTGCGACCGGGGCGGATTACGACAACGATGGCGATACCGACCTTTTCGTCTATCAATCCGGGCCGTGGTCCGACCGCAAACCGGCAGGATACTTCAGTCTCGACGGGCAGATTACGGAGGACAACGGGAACGCGAATTACCTCTACGAGAACGTCGATGGCCAGTTCCGACGGGTCGAGTCTGCGAACGTCTCCGGGAACCACTGGAGTCTCGCCGCGAGTTTTACCGACCTGACCGGAGACGGCTATCCAGACATCCACGTCGCGAACGACTACAACAACGACACCCTCTACGTCAACACCGGTGACGGAACCTTCGAACGGCACACGCTCGGTGGGTCGACGGCCCGAAACGGGATGTCTTCCGAAGTTGCCGACGTCACGAACGACGGCCGTCCCGACGTGTTCGTCTCGAACATCTGGTTCCCGAAGCTGAAAGGAAACATGTCCGCCGAGCGTTACGAACGCCTCAAGCGACTGTTGGACTTCGTGGTCCACTCGGGGCGGACCAAAGGGAACACGCTCATGGTCAACCAGGGTGACGGCGAGTTCGTCGACAGCGCAGACGAACTCGGCGTCCGCCACGGGGGATGGGGATGGGCGGCGAGTGCGACGGATTTCGACAACGACGGCGACCGGGATATCGTACACACGACGCAGATAGTCGTCCGCGTCAACCGAACGAATCCCGTCTACACCTATCCGATGGTGTTCCAGGGTCGTGACGGCGGGTTCGCGAGCGTGAACGCGAGCACTCACGGCATGTACGAAACAGATGGCCGGGGCCTCGCGACACTCGACTTCGACCACGACGGTGCGCAGGAACTCGTCGTCGCACAGTACGACGATTCGTTCGTCGTCTACGACAACGCCGCCGACACGACAGACCGCGGGTCACTCCAGATGCGCGTCGTCGACGAGAACGGCGCGACAGCACTGGGTGCCGTCGTCACCGTCCGCACCGAGACACGCACGCACGTACTCCAGCAGACGGCGAACGTCGACTACCTCTCGCAGGACACCCGTGTCGAACACGTCGGTGTGGGCACCCACGAGAGCGTCACACTCGAAGTCAGGTGGCCTGACGGAACGACACGGACCTTCGAGGACGTCGACGTGAACCGACGCCTTCGCGTGACGAAGTCGGGAATCGTCGAGACGTCGTCCCTGAACGGCACCGTTTGAGCGGCCGGTTTGTCACCTGATGCCAAATGTATAAATAGCAGCGGATTTCTTTTCGCGGTATGCAGTCAGAAAGCGACATCCCCCCGTACAGAGATGAGACTGTCTCGACAGCGAGACGTGTCGAGGACCTCGTCGAACGGATGACCCTCGAAGAGAAGGCAGGCCAACTCGTCGGCACCTGGGCGGGCCAACTCGGTGAGTCGAAATCAGTCGAAGACGTCGAAGCCGAAATCAGGGAGTACAACGTCGGTGCCGTCGCATCGTTCGGGTGGGCTGGCGCAATCGACTCTCGTCTCGACGACGTCGTCGAGACGGTCAACCGCCTTCAGGAAGTCGCGCTCTCGGAGACACGACTCGGCATCCCCCTCCTCTTCAACGTGGACGCGGTCCACGGCCACGCATACGTCGCCGAAGGGACGGCGTTTCCGAACGGGCTTGGGATGGCAGCGACGTGGGACGAGAACGGAGCAGAGACAGTCGCGGACGTCACGGCGACTGAAGTCAGGAAGACGGGGGCACACCAGAACTACTCGCCGACCTGTGACGTCGCTCGGGAACCACGCTGGGGCCGGACGTTCGAGACGTTCGGTGAGAGTCCGTTCCTCTGCGGGCGACTCGCCGCGGCGATGGTACGGGGCTATCAGGGTGGTAGCCTCGACGAACCGGATTCGGTTGTCGCCACGGCCAAACACTTCCCGGCGTACGGAGAGCCTGCACGAGGGGAGGACACTGCGCCAGTGGAAGTGTCTTCGTACCTCCTGCAGAACGTGTTCCTCCCGTCGTTCATCGACGCGCTCGACGACGGCGTCGAATCCGTCATGCCCTGTTACAACGCAATCGATGGGCGTCCAGCCCACGGGTCGCGAGAGTATCTGACAGACCTGTTACGAGGCGAACTCGGGTTCGACGGGACCATCGTCTCGGACTGGAACGGGGTCAACATGCTTCACGAAGACCACCGCGTGACGAGCGACCACCGCGATTCGGTTCGGATGACTCGTGATGCGGGTCTGGACGTTGCATCGGTCGACGCCACAGCACACGCCGACCACCTCGTGTCGCTGGTCGAGGAGGGGACGCTTTCCGAATCGATACTGGACGAGAGTGTCGAACGCGTCCTCGGACTCAAGTTCCGTCTCGGCCTGTTCGAGAACGCCTTCGTGGACCCGGCCGAAGCACGGGACGTCGTCGGCAACGAAGACCACCGGAACGAAGCACTGGAGACGGCCCGAAAATCGATGACCCTTCTGCAGAACGACGGCGTCCTTCCGCTGGACCCCGACGCCGACGTACTCGTCGCCGGGCCGAACGCCGACAACCCCATCCACCAACTCGGCGGGTGGAGTGTCCCGGACGCCACAGGAACCGACGTCGTCACGATTCGAGAGGGAGTCGAGTCCGTCTGCAACGGAACAGTCACCTACGAACAGGGTGCCTCGATGAACGAACGCCTCGAGATCGACGCGGCCGTCACTGCAGCGGAAGACGCCGACGTCGCAGTGGTTGCAGTCGGCGAGAACTGGTATCTCCACGAGTTCGGACCGTCCGAACTGAGTGGGACTGCGCCGGACGAGTTCCCGAACCGAACGACGCTCGAACTTCCCGAGGCGCAACGTGACCTCCTGAAAGCACTCTCCGAGACGGGGACGCCAGTCGTCGGTGTCCTCGTCTCCGGTCGCCCACTCGCCGTCGACTGGATGGCCGAGAACCTCCCCTCGTTGTTGATGGCGTATTACCCCGGGACGATGGGTGGTCGAGCAGTGGCGGAGACGCTCTTTGGGAGATGTGACCCCGGCGGGCGACTCCCGATTTCGATTCCGCGGTCCGCGAGTCACCTCCCGACTCGCTTCAACCACTTCCCGCATCCGACCCCGATTGGTCCCGACGAGCATCTCCCGTCGTACGACCCACTATTCGAGTTCGGACACGGTCTGAGTTACACGGACTTCGAGTACGGTCAACTCTCGGTTTCCGCCGAGACCATCACCTCAGATGGAGCGACAACGGTCGAGATTCCGGTCGAAAACGTCGGGGACCGAACCGGTTCGACCGTCGTCCAACTGTACGTCACCGAGCAAGCGGGGTCACGAGTGACGCCTGTCCGAGAACTCTGCGGATTCGAGCGTGTTTCGCTGGATGCGGGAGCGAAAGAGACGGTGGCTATCCCTGTCGATGCAGCAACGCTGGGACGTGTCGACCCCACTGGGACGCCACAGGTGTCCCCGGGTGAGTACACGCTCGTGGTCGACGAGCAGACGACGACGATTTCCATCGAAGCAAGCGACTGAGGGGCCGTCTCGACGTTCCGACCCGACTCTCGCAGTATCTCTCCTGTGTCCAGTTTTCGACGGCGTTCGACAGTCGCGAATCGAGAGGGCTCTGGTTGTATCGTCTATCCGGATAGTGGCACGTACTGGGCCACGTTCCAGCGTGACTGAGGATATCCACCGCCTCGGGTGGCGACCGCTACGACTCACGACAGTCGTCTGAATCCGTTCTTCGTTCGACCACCACAACAGACCCGTCGGGTCTGGGGCCGGGAAAATTCGGGTCTGAAGACCGACAAATGTCGTCCGTTTCCGGCAGACGACACCCCAGCGCTCACCTCTTCGAGGAGCGACCGTGGTCAACACCCACATACAAACGAATATTGTCATATAAACTTTCAGACAATATTTGGATAACTGTCCGAAATTGAAGACGTGCTACTGAATCAATTCGGGACTCTGATACCAACATTGACCACGAAAAGCGGTTATCAGACATACGACAATCGTGAAGTGTAATATACTCTAACTAATGAATAATTCTGTGTAGGGAGTCGAACAATAATATCCCTGATATCAGAACAGCCGGTAGACGGCCTGTGAAGGCGATTCTCGCCTCTCGCTGGACACGTCGAATCGAGTCGGTCAGGTGCTGGGCCAGTAGACGGCCAAAGTACGACAGTTCTGTCGGGCAGACTGTCCCCATCGCGGTCTGACCCTCGAAGCAAACGAATCGAGTACTTCGGAATCGCGAGAGTGACCATTACACGTGTACGAGCGTCACGGGCAACTGATTACACGTGTATGTCTGTCACGCTCGTGTTCGAATGATGTATCGAATGGAGGTTCAGAGGGTGCGTAATATTTCCAATATTTCTGAGTCGACTAGTTACATCGTTTCGGAACTACCCTCGTGTTTCAGTTGACTGGACCGATTAATGCGAGAGATGATATTGTTTATTTAGGGCACAACCAATACCTCAAATACAGGATGGTTGATGGATGTTCTGGAGACAGCGATTACACAGAATTCGAAGTGTACAACCTCTCACTAGGGTCACTACTTCCGTTTTTACGTCGTTATTGTCCCCAGGCGCTGCAAATTGTGTTGGTCACTTCGAGTACCACCAACGTCCAGTTTTACGATTGTGTCGGGGAGATTCCTCGCCAATATATTGTTTTATGAATACAATATCACAACTATCGAGTTCGACTGCTGACAGCCGAAGCCAGACGGGGGTAGTCCAGACAGTTCTATCATCGAAATTTGATACGACACCACTACTTCGTGGCAACGAATCTGATACAGCCACGAAATCGCGAACGCAGACAGTACCCTCGTGGATAGCCTCGGGTTTCCACTGGTCTCCTCCCGAGTACTCTTCGACCATCGATTTCGCTAGCCTGAATTCAGACCGAGAGGTCGACCCCCCGAAGTCGTCTGGCGTTGATGGCGACGATGATAGTCGACAGGGACATGAACACTGCTCCAATCGCGGGCGAGAGAAGGATTCCGATAGGTGCGAGGATGCCGGCGGCGAGCGGGAGTGCGACGACGTTGTATCCAGTCGCCCACACGAGGTTCTCCTGCATCTTGCGGTAACTCGCCTTCGAGAGACGGACGAGTCGAACCACGTCGAGTGGGTTGTTGTCGACGAGGATGATGTCTCCGGACTCGATGGCGACGTCCGTTCCAGACCCGATGGCGATGCCGACGTCTGCGCGGGTCAACGCAGGCGCGTCGTTGACACCGTCACCGACCATCGCGACGAGTTTCCCCTCCGATTGGAGCTGTGCCACCTTCGTGTCTTTCTCCTCGGGCAGGACTTCGGCGAAGTACTGGTCGATGCCGAGTTCCTCGGCGACGGCGCGTGCGACGTCTTCAGAGTCGCCGGTTAGCATCGCGACTTCGATACCCATCTCGTGAAGGGCGTCGATAGCCCGGCGACTCTCCTCGCGGATGACGTCCGCGAGTGCGAACGCCGCGACGACGTCGGACTCGTCCCGGACGAGATAGATGACCGTCTGGGCGTTCGCTCCTGCTTCGTCAGCAAACGTGACCATCTCCTCGGGGCGTTGGACACCGAGTTGCTCGATGAGATTGGGCCCTCCGAGGTGCACTGTCTCCCCGTCGACAGTGGCTTTCACACCGAGCCCACGGAGGTTCTCGAAGTTCGAGACGCGCGCCCCCGAGGTATCTCGCTCTGCCGCGGCGTTCCTAATGGCACGCGCAATCATGTGCTCTGAGTCACCTTCGACACCGGCAGCGACTTCGAAGACGCGTTCTTCGTCCCAGTCACCGGTTATTTCGACACCGACGACACCCTGTTCACCTTTCGTGAGCGTCCCCGTCTTGTCGAACATCACCGTGTCCAGGTTTCGGGCGTTCTCCATCGCGATACGGTCACGGATGAGCATCCCGTTCTGTGCCGCCGTCGACGTGTTGATGGCGACGACCAGTGGGACTGCGAGTCCGAGAGCATGGGGGCAAGCGATGACGAGGACGGTGACCGCTCGTTCGACGACGGTGAGATTGAACCCGACTGCGACAACCCACGCGATGGCCGTGATTACGGCGACAGCGATAGCGATGTAAAAGAGCCATCCCGCCGCCCGGTCCGCGAGCAACTGTGTCTGTGACTTCGACTTTTGAGCCTCGTCGACGAGGCGCATGATTCCTGCGAGGGCCGTCTCGTCACCGGTCTTCGTCACCCGGACGCGCAGACTGCCGTCTTGATTGACCGTCCCCGCGATAACCTCGGCCCCGGGGTCTTTGTCGACCGGTTTGGACTCGCCAGTTATCATCGACTCGTCTACCGACGACTCACCGTCGACGACTTCACCATCGGCAGGGACCGATGCACCCGGGCGGACGAGAACGACGTCGTCTTGGTCGAGGGCCGAAACAGAGACTTCCTCAGTGTCTCCGTCTTCGGTGACTCGCTCGGCCGTATCGGGCATGAGCTTCGCTAATTCGTCCAGCGCACCTGAGGCCTGCCGGACGGAGCGCATCTCCATCCAGTGGCCCAACAGCATGATGTCGATAAGCGTGACGAGTTCCCAGAAGAAGGGCGTCGTCCCCTCGACGAACAGACTGGCGAGAGAGTAGACGAAGGCAACCGTGATTGCGAGAGAGATGAGCATCATCATCCCCGGTTCTCGGTTTTGGAGTTCGGTCCGTGCCATCGAGAGGAACGGCACGCCACCGTAAGCGAAGATAATCACCGAGAAGACGGGGGTAATCCAGACGCTCCCGGGGAACGTCGGTGCCGTGTAGCCGAAGACGCCCTGAATAAACTCGCTGAAGTAGATGACGGGTACCGAGAGGACGAGCGACACCCAAAAGCGGCGGCGGAACATCCGTTCGTGCCCCGTGTGGTCGGTGTGTGCTCGGTGGTCGTCACCGTGGCCTGCGTGCGAGTCGTCTTCGTGGCCGTCGTGTTTCTCGTGAGGTTCCCGTGGGGATTCGTCGTGTTGCGCGTGGGTGGCGTGGGTAGGTTCGCCGTCTACTTCGTGTGAGTGGTCCTCGTGTGCGCGTTCCACCTCGGAGTGGTTCGTGTGCCCAGAAGTCCCTTCAGTGGTCTGTTCGGAACTATCGGGCTGGTGTTCGTGTGGTTCGTTCGAGTGTGAGTGGTTCGTGTCGTTCATAGATTGTCTATTGGTGTCAACCCACAAGGGCTTATCCGAGCAGTGAGTCTCAGTGGCGTCTTTCAGACGTTCGTTTGGGCGAGGTACAGCAATCGATTTCGATGCTATCTCGAAGTCGTCTCAGGAAGAAGCGGAGTAGCCCGCATCTTCGATCGCTTTGACGAGAGTTGTGACGTCGGCGTCTCCGTCGACACTTGCCCGGTTAGCCGTGCGGTCGGCAACTGCGTCGGATACACCGTTCACTCGGCGGAGTGCTTCTTCGACGGTCTGCTCACAATGCTCGCAGCTCATTCCTTCGACTGTGATGGTCGTCTTCATACAGTACACTCTACGTCGGCATCTCTTAACTCAATTTGTACTTCGTTTTGCTAGTTGAAACGGGAGTGAACCTTCGAATCGAAAGTATCGATATCCGTCCTCCAATGGGTTGCTTCGACCGAGTTCCCCTTCAAATCCGAAAGTGCGGTGTCGAAGGTCTAGTTTGAAGACTCAGCAACTGAACCACTGCCAATGCACCCATACTGCAGGCTATCGACAGGCAGATATCGGTGGTATCCCCCGACAACCGGTTCACCGGCAAGCACATCGCCGTCGGCTAATGAGTCGAGTTCAATTCGCGACAACCGAACATCTCAACTCGTGTGGTCCTTTGGTTCGAAAATTCTCGGGTGCATCTCCCTCGAAATCACAGGGACAAGTGGCATGAGTTAACATAGCTTACTGTAGTATATGCTCGCAGCCATCGTCGATGGAGTTCTGGAATCCCTTCGAATCGGGGTTGGGTTCCTGTGGACGGCCGCCTGGGCCATCATCATGGGACTCGTCGTGACGAGTCTCGTGCAGGTGTACGTCTCGAAGGAACGAATGGCACAGGTTCTCGGAGAGGACGACATCAGTGGGCTCACCAAGGCGACTGTGTTTGGTGCGGCGAGTAGTGGATGTAGTTTCGGGGCTGTCGCAATCGGAAAGGGGTTGTTCAAGAAGGGTGCGCACGCCGTGAACGTCCTCGCGTTTATGTTCGCCTCGACGAACCTCATCGTCGAACTCGGACTCATGATACTCCTCCTCCTCGGTTGGGAGTTCCTCGTCGCCGAACTCGTCGGTGGCGTCATCCTCATCGGGGTGATGGCGCTCATCGTCCATCTGACACTCCCCGAGAACCTCTTCGACGACGTTCGCCAGGAATTAAATCGACGCGACCAGACCAACGGTATCACTGAAGACCCGACCTGTGGGATGGAAGGAACAGACGAGTATTCACTCACGACCGATAGTGGACAGACGCTCAAGTTCTGTTCGGCGGGGTGTATGGAAACCTACGAACAGGAGGTTGCCAGTAGAGGGAGGTGGCGCGACGAACTACTGTCGTGGGGCGGGTGGTACAAGGTCGGAAACCAGTACCGAAAAGAGTGGTCGATGATTTGGAAAGACGTCGTCGCGGGCTTTCTCGTCTCTGGATTCGTTATCGTCTTCGTTCCGCAGTGGGTGTGGAACGCACTCTTCTTCCAAGGGGATGGACTTCTCGTAAGTGCCGAAAATGCCATTATGGGCGTCGCAATCGCCGTGATAAGTTTCGTCGGGAGCATGGGAAACGTCCCGTTCGCGGTTGCGCTATGGGGTGGGGGAATCAGCTTCGCGGGCGTCATCGCATTCGTCTACGCAGACCTGATCACGATTCCCGTGTTGAACGTCTACCGGAAATACTACGGCTGGAACGTGATGCTGTACATCCTCGGTGTCTTCTTCGTGACGATGGCGTTTACCGGGTTCCTCATGGAAGAGTTGTTCTCCGTGCTCGGTATCGTCCCTGACCTCGCAGGTGGTCAGACGGCGACCGAACAGACGTACTTCGAATTCAACTACACCTTCTTCCTCAACGTGATTGCCTTCGCTCTTTCGGGCGTTCTCCTGTTCGTGTACCGTCGTGGAATCGGTGGACCGGGACAATACCGCGACCCAGTCTGTGGGATGCGAACCGACGACAGCGGCCCGACCATCTCCTTCGAGGGCCAGACGTACTACTTCTGTTCGAACCACTGTAAGCGGTCGTTCGAGAACCACCCAACCGGCTTCTCTCGCGTTCATCAGACCGATTCAGGAGGAACGAGACCACAGAGTCACGAACACCACTAAGAAGAGGGATTCACTACCTGAACCGGGCAGTTTCGGTTACACTTCGATGAAGACGTCTCCGACCGCCCCACGAGAAAATTCGTAGATAGTGAATGGACTGGTTTGTTCACCTGGCATCCCCGGCGAACCAGCCGGCATCCCAGCCAGCGCGATACCTGAAACTGACGACCGTTTGAGTGCCGTTGCGATGACGTCGGCCGGGACGTGGCCTTCGACTACGAGGTCATCGAGGACGAGAGTGTGACAACTCAGTAGGTCTTCAGGAACACCGAACTGCTCTTTGATACCAGCAACGTTGCTGGGAAAGCGCTCGACGAGTTCGACGTCGAGGAACTCCCGAAGGTACGTCGCGTATTCTTCACAGCAACTACATCCGGGTGAACTGTATTGGACGGCTTCTGTAACTGCGAGCGTACCCTCGAACGGCGGACTTTCGGTGTTAGGGGACCCAAGACAACCAGCGGCCCCAACGAGTACGATGCTTCCGAACGTCCCGAAGAACCATCGGCGAGTCGATTGCGAGGACATACGTACCACTGACTGCCGAGGAACATATCGTTAGACCGTCGTTCTCTACCGTCGAGAATTCACACTGAAATCGCGTGCGGTGGGCCTGTTCGAGCGTTATTTATATACAATCGACTTTCGAACCAGAACTGCGGTAAACGCTCTCGAACTCCCGGAAATCGAGGGATGACCGTGCTGATTGCTTACCGAAATCAAAAGCTCGTTCGAATCTATCGGGAGTTAGCCACTGAGTTCTTGTAATCTCGCCATATTACGCCCTTACAACTGTAAAGTCGAAGGTCGGTACGACTTCACTATCCACGAGGAATAGTGCGAAGAGGGGTACCGTCCAGGTGTACTCTGAGGTGAGCAAACACCATCAGACACGAAAAATCTGCGTTCCATTGTGCGTCGACGAACTTCCCCTCCCACCACGAGTTGTATGCTGGCTGTTAGCAAACATCTATGTGTTCAGAATCCCATCCTTCCGATATGTGCAATCGCCACGTCCCGCACCTCATCGCTGAGTACGAAGCGTCGAAGCGAGACGGTGATGTCGAAACCGAGGGACCTAGCGAAGAAGAGACGAAGCCAGCCTCGACGTCCACCGGCCCTGAGCGAACGCGTCCATTCGCTTCCATCGTCGCGCGTCTCACTCGCTAACACACGGGGCAGCGTACCCACCTTGGAGGTATTCTTCATCCATCCTTCGACACCGACGTAGACGAACGTGGGGTTGACTGGAAAGGCAAAGACGAGTGTGGCTGAATTCGGGAGGTACGAACGATTCTCTCGGCGAGAAACGATTAGGTCGGATTAGAAACGCTCTCGGACGGTCTCCTGATTCAGTTCACACCCATCCCGATAACCTCTGAGCCCTCCTACGAGTAACCGAGGAGAACAACAATGACTAACTTCAACATCAGCCGCTGGCTGCTCGTGGCGCTCGCAATTGTCGGACTCGCGATTGCGGCACCCGTGGTCAGCGCACACGGTACCGAAACGACTGCCGACGACGCGCCCCCATACGATGGGACTGCAACCGAATGGACTGCGTGGATGGAATCGCACATGAACGACCACATGGGCCCCGGTGCAGTCGAGTGGATGGAATCCCACATGGGAGTGACCATCGAAGAGATGGGTCAAGATATGGCTGAAGACGGACGAATGGGCGGATACGGTCCGACACGGGGATACGGTGGCATGGGTGGGGCGGGTCACTGCTAACTACTACACCACTCACGCCGCTGCCAGAGGAGATTGGGTCGTTCCCTGTCTCGCGGACGATGATATACACACCACGACATCGTTCGACCAGCCATGCGATATCCCCAGGTTTATCCGTGGCAGTGACAGAGTGTATTGTATAGTATTCCCAAAACCGGAACCGAGCTGCTAGACGACAGCAGGACGGATTGCGGCACTGAGTAACCCCAATACAAACCCATGACGTACACTATCACCACGACAATCGACGCACCGTTCGAGGACGTCCTCGACGCAGTCACGACAGAATTACAGAACGAAGGCTTCGGTATCCTCGCCGACATCGACGTACAAGCGACGTTCGAGAAGAAACTCGACGTCGAGACAGACCGGTATCGGATTCTCGGTGCCTGTAACCCACCGCTCGCTCACGAAGGAATCACAGAAGAACCTGACCTCGGAGCGCTCCTGCCGTGTAACGTCGTCGTCTACGAGACAGAAGACGAAAACGTCGTCGTGAGCGCTGTCGACCCCAAACAGCTCGTTGGTATCACCGAGAACCCGACGTTGGACCACATCGGTGACGAAGTCAACGACCGATTCGAGAACGTCGTCAACGACGTAGCGGACCAATTCGCATCAGGAGGTGGCGACTAATGGCCACGAGCAGTCGAATGAGTACGACGACCATCGTCCTCCTCGTCGTCGCAGCGATAGTCGTGATTCCACTGCTGACGATGAGTGGTGGAATGATGGGTGGCGGTTTTGGAATGTTAGGCGGCGGAATGTTCCTGTGGCCGCTCCTGCTCGTCGGCCTCGGGCTACTGGTCTACTATGCGGTTAGCGACGGTGAGCAGTCGACGTCGTCCGACGAGGCACTAGATACGCTCCGCGAACGGTACGCTCGTGGAGAGCTCTCAGACGAAGAGTTCGAAGAACGAAAACGGACGCTAGAGCGGTCCTAAAAGAAAACCGAGTACAGCTCACACCGTCACGGGGACGACCACGACCAACTACGCTTTGGAATCGAAAGACATGCCCCCTCGTCCCATTAAATATTGAACAGCAAACCCAATAACCAACAATATCGTATGTGCGAGTATGACCGAAGTGCACCTCTACACTCAGGAAACGTACGGCGTCCGAAACCGACGACGCTCGTGTACACTGACGACGAACGAGTGGCCGAGTTCATCGGTATCGTCGAGTTCGTTCGCGGGTAACCCACCGCTCCAACCAAACACATCATGAAATCTACCAGAAGACAGTTCCTCCGAATAGTCGGTGCCGGTGCCATCACGACTGCTGGCGCAGCGACCGGTGCATCAGCGCAACAGACTCCCGTCGTAGAGATGGGAAACAATTACTTCGACCCTATCGGGTTGTACGTCGAACCCGGAACGACCGTCCGCTTCGAGATTACAGCGGGGGCCCACTCAGCGACGGCCTACGCAGACCGCATTCCCTCGGATGCACGTCCATTCGATAGTGGCACCATCTCGGAGGGGAGTTACGAGTACACCTTCGAGAAATCGGGCACGTACGATTACTACTGTATTCCCCACAAGTCCCTCGGCATGGTTGGTCGAATCGTCGTCGGTCAACCCGGTGGCCCGGCCGAAGAGACGCCGATTCCAGATGGCGACGTTCCCGATAGCGAGACGATTGTCCAACGTGGAAGCATCCCTTACGGGGCGGACGAAGATTCAAGAGCGTATTCGAATGGCGGAATGATGGGTCCTGGAATGATGAGCGGTGGTCGTGGCGGGCGGCCCTTTGGTCTCCCGTTGGTCGGTGGGGCACTCGGGGCCCTTGGGGTGGCCGGCGCGGCACTCTATTGGGCCCTCAAACGGACAGGAGTGAATGGTGAGACAGACGACTCGGCGATGAACCTCCTTCGGAGCAGATACGCACGGGGGGATATCGACGACGAAGAGTACCAGCGCCGTCGACGACGACTCGAAAACGACCGCGATACCTGAAACCCAGACCAATAGGTGAGAATACGACGCTATCGGCCAGCCACTGTATGAGGGTTGTTATCACTACACAAGTATTTACCACTGGAAACCCATCGAACCTCCACTGTTGGAGTACCGACGATGGAAGAAGACATCCACCACTATTCTGGAGAGTCAGTCGATGTCACGTACGACGTGAAACGGTGTATCCACGCGGCGGAATGCATCCGTGGACTGCCGAGCGTCTTCGATAAAGGAAAACGGCCGTGGGTCGAACCCGACAATTCCGACCCAGACCAACTGACAGAGGTCATCACCCGGTGTCCGACGGGAGCGTTACACTTCGAACGGTCTGACGGCGGAGCGTCCGAAACCGTCCCAGACGAAAACTCGGTCACGATTGTCCCCGATGGGCCACACTACCTGCGAGGGGATATCGAACTCGTGCGTCCCGACGGAACAACACTCCTCGAAGACACCCGTGTCGCACTGTGTCGGTGCGGCGCGTCCTCCAACAAACCCCTTTGTGACAACAGTCACCGCGAAATCGGATTCACCGCGGACGGACAAATTCGTGAGAAAGCAGACAACGAGAGAGCGCCACAGGAGAGCAAATCCTTACGAATTACCCCGACGCGGAACGGTCCGTTAGAACTCGACGGCCCCTTCGAACTCAGTTTACTGGGAGACGCCACGTCGTGTCGTGAAGACCACGCCACATTCTGTCGATGCGGTGGGTCTGGAGACAAGCCGTTTTGCGACGGAACACACGAGCGAATCGGCTTCACCACCGACGAGGAGTAATTACTGAACCGACACTCGATATTTTTTTCCGCCATATATTTGGCCTCTGATAGTTATTAATGAGAGCGTTGACCCACGCTAACCATATTATCAAATCTCGGGTAATTTATCAGTGGATATTCTAACCAAGGTGTGAAAGCTACAATACAGTAAGTCACGGCAGCTTTCAAATAATGAGAGAAAGATATGTTTGGAATTTGTGACTCCTAGGTAGCTTGACTGCGATAGTCCAAACAGACCACGTTGTTATGACATAATTCAGACTATTTTAGTCGGCCGTGGTTCGACGCTTCCTCTTCCACTACCATCACTCGTGGCATCAGACGACAGAATCTCGTAGAACAGGCGAAAAGTGGGGAAGGGATGGGACAGTTCGCCCACTTCTCCGCCGAGACATACCATGACCTTGGGGTGGGTTCAGATTGGTCACCGTCGTGAACCAGTGGGGGCGGAAAGTGCTCACGAACGGACTGGGGCTTTCGAAACCCTCGCTTCCGTCATCTCCTCGGCGGGGTATCGATTACGTCGCGCTAATCGCGTCGTCGAGGAGTTCGACGGCGATATCGAGTTCGCGGTCACGGACGTCGAGTGGCGGTAGCAACCGCAGCGTCTTCTTCCCACACCCGAGCGTCAACAGACCACGCTGGAGCGCAGCGTCGACGACGGCGTCACGCCGTTCCTTGGTGTCGAACTCGATGGCCGTCATCAGACCGAGGCCACGTGCGTCGACGACGGCAGTCTCGTGTCGTTCCTGCAGGTCACGAAGCTGACCGAGCAAGCGTTCACCTTTTCGTTCGGCGTGCGAGAGGAGGCCGTGTTCCTCGATAGCCGCGAGGGTGAGCGTCCCTTGGATGGACGAGAGGATGTCACCGGCGCCCCACGTCGACGAGAGGCGACTCCTCTCTTCGGGGAAGATTTCCGACTTCGAGATGGTCGCACCGACGCGCAGGGCTTTCGCACTCGTGATGACGTCGGGTTCGATGTCGAAGTGGTCGACAGCCCACATCTCGCCGGTTCGGCCAGCGCCCGATTGGATTTCGTCGGCGATAATCGGGATGTCGTGTTCGGAAGAGAGCGCATCGAGTTCGCGCATGAACTGTGGGTCGGGGACCTGATAGCCCCCCTCTCCCTGAATCGGTTCGAGGATGATGAACGCGACCTGTTCTGCCGGAACGTGTCCGTGTTTCGAGTCGAGTTTCTCGCGGAGACGCTGGACTCCCTCTACCGAGTACGGAACGTCGTGTATCCCGCTAATCTCCGGGAACTTCTGGCGGTGGACGGACTTCGACCGGTTCAAAGAGAGTGCGCCGAGTGTTCGGCCGTGGAACGCCCCCTCGAACGTCACACCGTACTTGGGGACGTCACAGTGGTCGTAGCAAATCTTTATCGCGTTCTCGACTGCCTCCGCCCCGGAGTTCGAGAGGAAGACAGTGTCCATGTCGTACTGCGACGTGATTTCGGTGAGTGTGTTCATCAGATGGGCCGGGCCGGGGAGTTCTGCCTCGTCCGGCGTCCCGCCAGTACTGACGTAGAAGTCCTGTCCCGCAATCTTCAGCGGGTCGACCAGGTCGAACGCTTCGAGTTTGTCCAGTATCTTCGGGTTGTTGTAGCCGAGTGGGGCCGCAGCGACGTGACTCGTGAAATCGAGGAGGACGTTCCCATCGGCGTCCGTACAGAAGGGACCGTCGGCGTCTTCGGTGATGTCCCACACGAAATCGTAGACGTACGTGCTCGGTGCGGATGAGTCGCGATGGAAATCGACCCACTCAGTCGCCTTCGGGCCCGGTAGTTCTTCGACTACAGGTTCGGCGTTCTCTCGGTGCATACGCAAATTCTGCGATACCTACAACATAAATCATGCGAATTACTATCTGTGAGCCAATGTGTCGAGGCGTCCACTCGAACCAGCAAGTCGTAGTACCGATGACAACGACGACTTCGAAACCGAACGTCCTGAAACAACAGCGTCCCGTAGTCACGTGTTTGGTAATACCAAATTCAGGCCCGTCGTTTCATCAGCACGCCGTGAGTAGGTGGTCAGAGAACAGTGTGGGCGAAAATCGAATCTGGATTTAGGACATCTCACCGGAGGAGAGTGTACTGACATTTTGGAACTGTGATGGACAGACAGCGGACGAAAGAAACCCATCCGACTGCATCGAATCACTGCCGATGGAGCAAGATAAACCGTCGAGGGTGTTGCATTACAAGCATACATCTGTAACATCGAGTGTGGGGTATCCACACAGTGTTTGGTGATACCAAACGTTCGGAACGGGAGTCTCGGTGGGACAGATTCTATCCCTGCTCGATTTCGATTTGATTCGCTGCGCCTCGGACGCTCGCTGCCAGTTCCTCCATTCGGGAGTCGTCCAACCGTGACGCGTGGCCGCTCACCACCACCGCACCCATGAGTTCACCAGACGCGTATTTTACCGCGCACGCGACGGACCTCGCACCTAACACTTGTTCCTGGTTGTTCACTGCGTATCCCTGCGTGCGTATCTGCTCTAGTTCCTCCCGGAGTATCGCGGGGTCGGTTATCGTCTGCGACGTCACCGGTTGTAATTCACGCGAGAGTATCTCGTCGCGTCGCTCCTCTGGCATGTGAGCCAACATCGCCTTCCCGACTGCAGTGGCGTGGAGTAACGCAGTTCGGCCGATTGGTGTCACAGACTCGATTGCGTCGGGGCCCCCGCGAGTCGCGTGCACGAAATGGACCATCTCGTCTTCCTCGACGGCGAGGTGAACGACTTCACCGGTCGATTCGGCGAGGGTATTCGCGACCGAGTGTCCGTATCGATACAGGTCGAAACTCTCGCGAACGAGGTTTCCGGCCGTGAGGAATCCGAGGCTTGCACGATATTCGTTCCCCCGCTGGGTCACGTATCCCAGTTCCGAGAGCGTCGAGAGATGCGTGTGGACAGTGGTCTTCGAACAACCGAGTGCGTCCGACAGTTCAGTGACGCCAGCACCGTCTCGGTCGATGAGTTCGTCCACGACGGCGAACGCTGTCTGGACCGATTTGATAGTGCGTGGTCCGGAGTCACGAGTTCCCATAGGCCACCAATATCCGACGATTGCTATAACAGTTTGGCATCGACAAACACACGTGACGGAGCGAACGAGACACGTCAACATCCTCCGTGAAAACCTTTTTATCAGGCGAGGATTATCAGCAACCCAATGGACCCGGTAGTCATCATTGGAGGTGGCGTCATTGGAGCCAGTCTCGCCTACCATCTCCGAGACCACCCTCGCCCCGTCGTTCTGTACGAGCGCAACGCCCTCGGTTCCGGTACGTCGGCAGACTCCGTCGCCCTCTTCGTCTGGCATCAATCGTCACCCGACGAGTCGAGTCACAACCTCCGAGCACGTTCCTGGGAACAGTACGAACCACTCGTTCGTGACGAAACCCTGAGCTTCGAGCAGATAGGAACGCTCGACGTTGCCAAGACGGACGAGGAAGCCGAGAACCTTCAGTCACTCACGGAAGACATCGAGGAGTTCGGTGCCGAGGCGACGTTCCTCGAGCCAGATGCGCTTTCTGACCACGGTATCGACCCCACCGTCGTCGCGGGCGCGATGTTCACTCCCGAGGATGGATACCTCGACCCATCCGAAATCATTCAGCATTACATCCACGAGGCAACCGACGAAGGCGTCACCGTCGAAACACAGACGGCAGTCACAGACGTCGTCACCGAAGACGGCCGTGTCACGGGCGTCGAAACAGAAGCTGGAAACCACGATGCGGCCGCCGTGGTGAACGCGGCCGGACCGTGGGCCCCGACTGTAAACGACATGGTCGACATATCCCTGCCGTTCCGCCACAACCGAGGGCCTGTGGTCGTCCTGCAAAAAGACGAGTCGTTCTCCCTCCCGTTCGTCCAATTCGGAGATGGGATGTACTTCCGAGGCGAAGGGCGAAATCAGGCGTTCGCTGGTGATTTCGGGGCGAGCTTCGACGACGCCGAGTTACTGAATCCGGCGGGTGCGCGGTCCATTCCCCACGAGTTCTACCTCGAAATCGACGACCGGATTCAGGAAGCTATTCCACGACTCGAAGGGGTCGAACTGGTCAACGAGTGGGTCGGAGTTCGCACACTCACACCCGACGGGGTTCCAACCGTCGGGAAGACGGAAGTCGACGACTTCTACATCGCTGCCGGGATGAACGGCCTCGGCGTCACACTCGCTCCTGCAGTGGGGGAATTCCTCGCGGGCGTAATCACGGGTGGAAGCGTCGACGACGACGTCGAATCCTACCTGTCACCGGCCCGGTTCTCGTGAGACGACTCCAGCCACCTCATATCCGTCACTGAGACAGCGGCCTACACTGGTTCTTTTGTTAGTATTTGTCATGATAGACAGTAACATTCTTATACCATTACTATAATGGTCTTTCTGTATGTTCGAAGGTTCAGCCTTGTCGTTGCTACCAGTCGCGGTGGCACTCGTACTGGCATTCAAGACGAGAAACGCGGTGTTCTCGCTGCTCATCGGCTCCGTCGTCGGTGTCATGATGCTCGGGAGCGACCCCTTCACCGGGACTGCTCAGTTGTTCCAAGATGCGCTGGGCAGCGGGTGGTTCATCTGGGTCATCATGATTCAGGTGTTCGTCGGAATCTTGATTGCGTTCTTCATGTTCGCGGGCGTCACCGAGCGATTCGCGGAACTGGTTTCAGAACGCGTCGAGTCCGACAGAGGTGCACAGGGGATGACGTGGGTGCTCGGTGTGCTCGTGTTCTTCAGCGACTACTTCAGCCCACTCCTGTCCGGTCCCGTCATGCGACCGGTGACGGACGAACACGACGTCTCCCGAGAGAAACTCGCGTACATCCTCGACTCCACGAGTGCGGCCGTTCCGACCCTGATTCCCATCAGTGGCTGGGCAGTCTTCATCGCGGGACTCATCGCCGAGCAAGGTAACGTCCCGAACAAGACTGTCGCCCTCGACGTCTTCGTCAACTCTGTCGCGTACAACTTCTACGGCGTCCTCTCCATCGCGCTCGCCGGACTGATTGCCGCTGGCGTCGTCTCCGATTTCGGGCCGATGAAGAAAGCCGAGAACCGTGCGCGTAACACCGGGAAGGTGCTCCGCGACCAAGCCAACCCACTCGTCGGTGTCGAAATCGAAGAAATCGACCCGAAGGAGGGCAAGTCCGCGAGCATTCTGCTCCACCTGGTCGTTCCAGTCCTCATCATCCTCGGAATCAGTATCGGGACGTTCGTCGTCCTGCAGGACGTCAAAATCCTCGCCGCGTTCATGGCGGCGACGACGTGGCTCGCCGGTGTGATGTACTTCCAGGGATACTTCGACGACATCAGCCACCTCGTCGACATCTCGACTGACGGTGTCAAGGGCGTCTTCCCAGCGATGATGGTGCTCGCACTCGCGTACATGATCAACGAGATTACGGGACAACTCGGTGCTCCTGATTACGTCATCGCCGTCACGCAGGGATGGCTGACTCCAGCACTCCTGCTGTTCGTCACGTTCGTCACTGGCGCGGCCATCTCGTTCTTCAGCGGAACCTCGTGGGGGACCTACGGCATCATGATTCCCATCATCGTGCCAATCGCGTTCAACATGAACGGTGGCACGTTCGGCCCAGTCCTCTACGCCGCAGTCGCCGCCGTCGTCGGTGGCGGCCTGTTCGGTGACCACTGTTCGCCGCTGTCCGACACCAGTATCCTGTCCTCGTTCGGTGCAGCGTCCGACCACATGGACCACGTGCGAACGCAACTACCGTACGCGATAGCCGCAGGAAGCATAACTGCCGTCGGGTACGCCATCGTCGGTGTGCTCATCGCTCCGTAACACTCGCTCAGTAATCGAGTTCCAAACTGAGTTTCGGCCGCTGTCAACCGACTCGTCCACGCCACTATGGACCGACGAGAGTGGGTCGAACTCGGGCCAACACTTATTGTCGCCTCAGCGTACCTGCACGTAATGACAGTTCGGTCGTACGATACAATCGTCGTCGGTGTCGGTGGGATGGGGAGCGCCGCAACCTACCACTTGGCCAAACGCGGCGTCGACGTTCTCGGACTAGAGCGCTAC
Organism: Haloferax sp. YSSS75; assembly: GCF_046764215.1. Classification (GTDB taxonomy): domain Archaea; phylum Halobacteriota; class Halobacteria; order Halobacteriales; family Haloferacaceae; genus Haloferax. The sequence continues at coordinate 79,492 of NZ_CP177207.1, read as the reverse complement.
GACGTTCCGCACACCCGCGGGTCGTCGCACGGTGATACACGAATTTTTCGCCTGACTCAACCAGAACACCCCGATTACGTCCCGCTCGCGAAACGAGCACACGAACTCTGGCGAGCGCTGGAGGACGAATCGGGGACGAATCTCTTGACGACGACTGGGTCGGTCCACGCCGGTCCAGAGGGTGGGTCGATGGTCACAGACGCTGTCGAATCCCTCGAAGCACACGACGTCGACCACGAGGTTCTTTCGGGCACTGAACTCGCCGAGCGGTTCCCGGGGTACGGACTCCCCGACGACCATCGAGGAGTCTATCAACCCGACGGTGGGTTTCTGGCGTGCGAACGAGCGACGTCGACCCACGTGAAACAGGCGTTCGAGCACGGGGCGACGGTTCGCGCCCGTGAAGCAGTCGAAGATATCGATATCAGGGAACACGGCGTCACCGTGTCGACGACGCGTGGTGAGTACAGCGCAGACAACCTCGTCCTCGCGACGGGCGGGTGGACCGGCAAGCACCTCGACTTCCTCTCCGACCTGTTGACGCCGCAACGTCGGGTGCTCGCGTGGTTCCAACCGTCGAAACCGGAGCACTTCCAACCCGGGAACTTCCCGGTGTTTAGCGCAGACGTCCCGGAGGGCAACTTCTACGGATTCCCGGTGTTCGAACGGCCGGGGTTCAAAATCGGGATGACACCGGAGTCTCCCGAAACGATAGACCCAGACGACTGGAACGACGAACCGACGCTCGGTGACGAGAGGCGACTTCGGCCGCTGGTCGAGAACCACTTCCCCGACGCGGCGGGCGAGACAGTTCGACTGGCCACCTGCATCATCACCTACTCGCACGACGAACACTTCTACCTCGACACGCACCCCGAATACCCGCACGTCTCTATCGCCGCAGGGTTCACAGGACACGGCTACAAGTTCTGCAGTGTCGTCGGCGAAGTGCTCGCTGATTTGGCCACCGAAGGAGGGACCGACCATCCCATCGACGTCCACCAGTTCGACGGCAGACTGTAACGGCGTTCGGACCGGTCGGAATACACACGGTTCAGACCACTCGTCTCTCGAACCGAGATGTAACGGGCACCCAATATGTTCGGTGGAGCCGAAGTTTCTGGAAAGGTATTGTAATAATTCTTAAGTTAACTCTTTTACCTTGCTTCTGGTACAGAAAGGCGTCTCTAGCAATAGAGAACGTTGAGCACCGTGAGTTCGCCCGAGAGACCCTAACCCCCCTTGTGGTGGCACACGTCCGGGTTATCCGCTGGTAAGAGGGGGAACTCAAAGAGAAATCTATCCCGTTCTGCCCCCTTTCGGAAGACATCGTATGTCGAGTCCAGCGAGTTCGACGTGAATCGTAGTCCTGTTCCCAAACCAAAGAGGCTTCGAAGAAATATACGGAATCCGTTACAACGAATTTTCAACCAATATTTTTAGATATTGGCAGATTTGGTCTGGTGAAACATACGGAATTTACTCTGTAAAACAAACCATGAATAGACATTCTGAATACTATTTTGGAGTTCTAATCTATTATTATTGAATATCTATCGTAGACCTCTTCTAACTATCAAACAAAATTGTATGTATTAGATATGATTATTTGTCGAGTGTCGCTCTCCTCTTTCCGGCGTCGATGGTGAACAGTGAGGACGCTCTCGGCCACCGAAACCTGACGAAGCGTTCATGTGGAGGTGTATACTGTGTCTTGTCATGGACCGCGAGACGCTGACACAGGCACTGGAGTACGCGGACCTCACCTCGTACCAGGCCGACGCCTACCTCACGCTCTTGGAGATGGGCGCCTCTCCCGCTATCGAAGTCGGGCGTGAGAGTTCGGTGCCTGTCTCACAGGTCTACGACGTCCTCCGAAGTCTCGAATCGAGAGGCTACGTCGAGACGATAGAGCGGGAGAAACTCTACGTTCGCCCGCGTGACCCAGACGCCGCGATGGCCGACCTCGAGTCTCGTGGGGAACTCCTCTCTGACGCTGCAGAAGAAGTCCGCGAGCGCTATCGAACCCCGGAGCGGATGGACGCACGCGTCGGCGTCACCAAACGTGCCGAGACGGCGGTCGGAAACGCGCGAGACCTCATCGACGACGCGAAGACCGTCGTGGAAGTCGCCGGGACGTTCGAACAACTGCAGTTGCTTGCTCCGGCACTTCGAACGGCCCGACAACGTGGCGTCGTCGTGCGTGCATCCGTCTACGTCGAAGACGGAGAGACCCCACCGGAGGATTTCGACCCCAAGGGAGTCCTCTCAGAACTGCGGGCGTGTACCATCCCCGGACCATTCCTCGTCGTCATCGACCGGCATCGAACGTGTTTCGCACCGAATTCGCGGTCAGACGAAGACTACGGTGTCCTCGTCTACGACCGAATCCTCCCGTTCGTCTTCCACTGGTTCTACCTCACCTGCCTCTGGAACCTCTACCCGTCCGTCTACGTCGACGACAGAGACCAGTTCATCTACGTCACCATGGAAGAACTGGTCAGGGACTGCCGCCCGTTGTGGGAAGAAGGGTACGAACTCGGCGTCGCAGTCGAAGGAATCGACATCGCCACCGACACCGAAATCAGTATCGAAGGAACCGTCGTGGACGTCTCTTTCCTCGGTGACGAACGCGACCCGTCACGGTTGGCCCTCTCTGACCTCGGGTCGTACAAGAACATCACACTCGACACCGGTGACGATACCGTCGTCGTCGGCGGGTGGGGCGCCGTCTACGAAGACGTCGAGATGCGAACGATTTCACTCGTCGATATCGATATCGGAGCGAAACCTGCCCACCTGTAGAGCCGATTTTCGAGTCAGTGGTCGACCACTTCGATGGACGTTTCGAGTGACTCGGTCCGAAGGGTGAGCGTTCCCGCCTCGAACCGACGCGTCCCATCGGGTCGGACCACGTCGAACGCGTCGACGGGGATGTCGAACCGAACCGTTCGTTCCTCACCGGGTTCGAGGGTGACGCGTCGGAACTCGACGAGTTCTTCCACAGGCGTCACGACAGAGGCAGACTCTCGGCCGCCGAAGACCTGAACGACTTCCTCACCCGCCCGACCACCCGTGTTCGCGAGCGTGACAGAGACGTCGAGTGACTCGCCAGCAGAGACTGACTCGTCGTGGACCGAGAAGTCACGATACTCGAAGGTTGTGTACGACAGGCCGTGGCCGAACGCCCACAGTGGGTCGTACGACGGCAGGTGTTCGTCTTCACCGATTGGGTACGGGTGCGGGAGGTAATTGTGACGTACCGGCAGGTGCCCCTCCGAACGAGGGACCGATATCGGGAGTTTCCCACTCGGGTTGTGCTCGCCAAAGAGTGTCTCGGCGACGGCGATGCCGCCGTCGGCGCCCGGATAGTACGCCTGTAGGATGGCATCGACGTGTTCGGCCGCCCACGGGATAGCAAGTGGCCGTCCAGCGACGAGGACGAGTGCGGTTGGCGTCCCAGTCGCGACGACTGCTTCCAGAAGCTCTTTTTGTGCATCCGGGAGGGCCAGTTGGGCGCGGTTCGGGAACCGGTCTGTCGGCCCGTTTACGTCCTGTGGGCCGAACTCGTGGAGGTACCAGTTCTCACCGAGTACGACCACCGCGGCATCGGCGTCGGCGGCGGCCGAGACTGCCGCATCCACGTCGTCGGCGTCGGCGATACCGGCCCCACGTTCGTACGTGACAGTCGTCTCGGGCGCGACGAGAGACTCGATACCCGCTCGAATCGTCGTGCCGTCCAGTTCTGCTGGGTCTTTCAGGCTCCATCCACCGACTTGATGTCTCAGTTCGTCTGCGTTCGGTCCCGTGACGAGTATCTCGTCCACGTCGTCGTCGAACGGAAGACAGTCACCGTCGTTTTTCAGGAGGGTCATCGACTTTCGTGCCGCATCGAGCGCCACGTCTCGGTGGTCGTCTCTCTCCAGGGTCGCTCGTGAGTCTTCGGGAACGACGAACGGGTCGTCGAACAGACCGACGTCGGCTTTGAGTTCGAGCACGCGACGAACAGCAGTGTCGACGGCCGAGTCGTCGATTTTCCCTGCCTCCACCAACGAGACGATGTGGTCGACGTGGTCGATTTCACCCAGTGAGTGGACGTCGATACCGGCAGTGAACGACTGGTAGACGGCGTCAGCTTGCGTCTGCGCGACATGGTGGTTCTCGTGGAGCATGTCGATGCCGTGCCAGTCGGAGGCGACGTACCCGTCGAAGCCGAGTTCCTCGCGCAAAACGTCGGTAAGCCAGTAGCGAGACCCGTGTGAAGGCTCTCCGTTGATGGAGTTGTAACTGGGCATGATGCCCTCGATACCCGCTTCGACGACGTTCTCGAACGGCGGGAGGAAATCGCGGTAGAGCGACGAGAGCGACTTGTCGACGGGGGCGGCGTCCTCCCCGCGTTCCGGTTCGCCATAGGCGGGGAAGTGTTTCGCCATGGCAGCGACGTCGACGGACGCGCCGTGGATTCCACGTGCCTTCGCGGCAGCGAGTTCACCACAGAGGTACGGTGATTCACCGAACGTCTCGAACGTTCGACCCCACCGCGGGTCGCGGGCCACGTCGCACGTCGGCCCGTACGTGAGACTCGACCCAGTGGCAGCGACTTCCCTCGCCGTGACCGACCCAATCTGTTCGACGAGCGACCGGTCACGGGCAGCAGCGACGCCGAGATTGTGGGGAAACACTGTCGTCTCCGCGACGTAGGCGTTCCCGTGAATCGCATCGACGGGGATGAGAATCGGAATCCCGAGACGAGTCTCGTCGCGAGCGACTCGCTGGAGTTCGTTGGCGATTTCGACGACCTCCTCGGCGTCACGGTGTGGCGAAGCACCGTAGCCGAAGGGCGTCACGAAACCGATACCGTGCTCACGGACCATCTGCGTCGCGTCCTCTATGGTCCGAGTCTCGTCCATCGTCCCGACGTACGTTCCTGCGAGTTGGGCCGCCTTCTCCCGGAACGTCATCTCGGTGAGGAGGGCATCCACGTGGTCGTCCGTCTCGTCTGCGTCCGTCATTCGAGTGTCCTTGTGTGTCATAACAGGGCAGTAGTGGTAGTCGTGTTGTTCTCGAACCGGTCGCTGTGTAGTTCGGACACGAGTCGGCGGGCGTCACAGAAATCTGTGACCGGCAGGATTCATGTGTGAGACACACGCATTCCAGATATGCCAACTCCGTCTCCATTCACTCGACCAATCGGGAGCGAACGCGTCGATGGGATGCGTGAATCGATGATTCGCGAGATGACGCGCGAGGCACACAGACACGACGCCATCAACCTGTCACAGGGGATTCCCGACGAAGACGAGACGCCGCCACGCGTGAAACAGGCCGCGAAGGACGCAATCGACACGTCGAGTCAGTACACGATTACGTGGGGGCTTCCAGAACTCCGCGAGATGGTATCGGACCGGTACGCCGACTGGAAAGGCGTCAGGTACGACCCCGAGACAGAAGTCACCGTCACGACGGGGACGAGCGAAGCAGTCGTCTCGACACTCCTCGCGCTCTGTGACCCCGGTGACGGCGTCATCTACTTCGAACCGACCTACGAGAGTTACATTCCCGCCGTCCAGTTCGCAGGCGGCCGGTTGATTCCGCTCGACATCACAGATGGCCTCGAACTCGACGCGGACGCACTCCGAGACGCCGCCGAAGACGCGTCCATCCTCATCCTCAACCATCCGCACAACCCGACGGGGAACGTCTTCACGCCCGACGAACTAGAGCAAATCGCGGAGGTGGCAGTCCAAGAGGACCTCATCGTCGTCACCGACGAAATCTACGAACACATCGTCTACACCGACGACTACGTCAGTCCCGTGGAAATCGACGGCCTCGCCGAGCGAACCGTCGTCTGTACGGGTATGTCGAAGACGTACTCCGTGACCGGGTGGCGCGTCGGATTCGCACTCGCTCCCGAACCACTCTCCGCCGAACTTCGAAAGGTCCACGATTACACCAGCATCTGTGCACCGACGCCGTTCCAGCGAGCGGGTGTCGAGGCACTTTCGCTCCCCGCCGACTACTACGAGAACCTCGCCGCCTCGTACGAACGCCGCCGCGACATTCTCTACGAGGGACTGCAAGATGTGGGCCTCGACCCGGTCGAACCGGACGGAGCGTACTACATGCTCACCAGATACCCGGGTGACGAAGACGACACCGAGTTCACACTCCGCCTCATTCGCGAAGCGGGCGTCGCAACCGTCCCGGGGAGCAGTTTCTACACCGAAGGGAGCGCAGACTGGGTTCGCTTTACGTTCTCTCGAAACGAGGCGACGATAGAAGAAGCACTCTCGCGTCTCGACGAGAATCGCTTCTGGTGACGGGGGTCAGACGATACGATTATCGGGAGTCGTCTCCACGTTCGCTCACTCCCAGAGGTCGTACATATCGTCACGAACACCGCCCGTGTAGTGGGTGCCGTCGTAGCGGACGCCACAGTCGTCTTCGTCGGCGGGAGCGTCGACAGTCCCGACAACCGTCGCGTCGATACCTTCTGCGTCGAGCGCCGCGAGCACCGAGTCGACTTCGTCGGCGGGAACCGTCGCGAGAAGCGCCCCCGAACCGAGAATCCGAAGCGGGTCGACACCCATCGCCTCACAGAGCGCCACCGTCTCTGGGCGGACGGGAACAGCCTCACGCTCGACGTCGATGCGGACTTCAGACGCGCAAGCGAGTTCGACCAGTCCGTTGAGGACCCCGCCTTCGGTTGGGTCGTGCATCGCAGTCGCGACAGGAGCGAAGACAGCGGATTCGGGGAGGACGCTGATATCGTCGAAGAACCCCACAGCACTGTCGATACGCTCGGTGTCTACACCGGCCGCTTCGAGTTCGTCGCGGAAGTCGGTGGCGAGGACGGCGGTTCCCTCGATGCCCGCACCCTTCGTCAGTATCACCGCATCGCCGGGTTCCGCACCCGATGTCGGGACGTACCGGTCGGTCGGACCCATACACGTGAGCGAGAGCAGTGGGCGAGAGAGGCCAGCGACAGTCTCTGTGTGTCCGCCGACGATGGAGATGCCCAGTCGCTCTGCTTCGGCGTCGAGTTGGGCGATGATGTCGTCGAGAACGTCAACGTCCGGTTCTGGAAGGAGGATGGTACTCACGAGCCATTTGGGTACCCCTCCACAGGCGGCGACGTCGTTGCTGGCGATAGCCACCCCGAGTGTTCCGATGCGTTCGGCGGCGAGCGAGATAGGGTCGGCAGTGACGACCATCGTCCCGTCGTCGGTTTCGATAGCAGCGGCGTCTTCACCGTAGCCAGCGCCGACGAGCAAGCCGTCGTTCTCGGCACCCGTCCGCGAGAAGATGTAGCGGTCGAGGTCCGCGGGCGAGAGTTTGCTCATACGTCTAGTGGTGTGGGGTCGGCTTTTGTGTCTTCCCGTTCGGCGAAGGGGCAGACTGCTTGCGGTCGGAGCGAGTGAACACACCGACTGCTTAAGCCACGCCTCACGTAACGGGAGACTATGCTGATGACACCCGGCCCGACGGCGGTTCCGCCACGGGTCCGCGAGCGGTTGAGCGAACCGATGCCGAACCCCGACGTCGAAGACGCGTTCTTCGACACCTACGACGACGTCTGCGAGAAACTCCAGCGCGTCTACGACACCGACGACGACGTAATCGTCATGGGTGGCGAGGGCATCCTCGGCCTCGAAGCGGCCATCGCATCGACAGTCGCTCCCGGTGACGACGTCCTCTGTATCTCGAACGGCCTCTATGGCGACGGCTTCGCCGACTTCGTCGAGAACTACGGTGGCGATGCGACACTCGTCAGTGGCGACTACACCGACCCGCTCGACGTCGCGCGAGTCGAAGAACTGCTGGACGAACGCGAGTTCGAGGCTGCGACGATGGTCCACTGCGAGACGCCGACAGGGACGCTCAACGATATCGAACCGGTCCTCGAACGCCTCCACGAGAACGACGTGCTGACCATCGTCGACGCCGTCTCGTCGCTCGGTGGGACGCCCGTCCCGAGCGAGTACATCGACATCAACCTCGGTGCGTCCCAGAAAGCGTTCAGTTCGCCGCCGGGACTGACGACAGTCGCCGTCAGTGACCGGGCGTGGGACGTCGCCGAAGAGCGAGACCCGAACTCCCTCTACACGAACCTCCTCCCGTGGCGAGACACGAGCGAGATGTTCCCGTACACGCACCTCGTGGCCAACGTCACCGCGCTCGACGAATCCCTGACCATGCTTCTGGAGGAAGGTGTCGAGTCGGTCTACGAACGGCACGAGACGGCCGCCGAGCACTGTCGGGAGCGTGGTGCAGAACTGGGACTCGACCTCTACCCCGATACGGAGCGAAGCGCTCCGACGGTGACCGCGTTCCACCTCCCCGGTGAAGCGACGCAGGTCCAGCGCGAACTCGAAGCGAACCACGACATCATCCTCTCGACTGGCCTCGCGGACCTTGCCGACGATATCCTCCGCGTCGGACACATGGGATACAACGCCGACGTCGAAAAGGTGGACCGCGTGATGGACGCCCTAGAGACGGTGCTCGCGTAATCACTCACTGGAGACGGTGCTCGTGTAGTCTCACGGCCACGATTCAGGCGCTCAATTTTTCGGTCAAGAAGGGCCGACGGTGACCCAGCGTCGCAGCGGAACAGCTACCGCCGCACGCACTACAGAATGGAATTCGACGGGGTCAGTACGCCGAGTTCACGATATCGTCGTCGAGGCGTTCGAACTGCGCCAGATAGGCTTTGCGTTCGTCACGGAGCGCACTGTGTGCGTCCGCAAAGTTCTCGACGTGCTCTGCGACCACGTACCGGTCGATGTCGATACCGGGAACGTGGGTTGGAACCGTCAACCCGAGCTCCTCGTCGTAGGCCCACTCGACGGTCCCACGAGCGACGCCTTCGAGGATTGCGACGGTCTCTTCGACACCAACGTCGACTGGGTCGTCGGTTCCGACCGAACCGGTGTTGATGACGAAACAGTCGACGTCGAGTTCGTCGATGAGGGTTCGGAACCGGTTCCCCTCGTCGCCCTGTGAACCGACGATGAACGGGTTGGTTCCGACGACGCGGATTGGTTCACCGATACGCGAGGGGTCGCCGGCGCTCGTCTCGACGGACTCACCGAGCATGAACGCGACAGCGGCCTGCGTCTCGTCCAGTTTCGCAATCGGCGGCATCAGCGGGTTGCGGGTGATGAAGAACACCTGGTCGACGCTTTCGAGGTCGATATCCGCGGCGGAACTCGCGAGACAGTCGCGCTGAATCACGGCCCGTGCGTTCCGCCCGTACGCCGGGTCGTCGAAGTCGACGGTTCCGTCGGCAGCGACAGAGACGTTCTCGAGGACAGCGCTCTCGTTGGTCGCGGCCCCGTACAGTTCGGGTTGTTCGGCAGCGCCCAGACCGAGCGTCTTGATGTAGAGTCCGCCACCCTCGCTCCCGGCGACAGTTCCCGACGGAAGGAGTGCACACACGTCGTCCTGGAGCATCTCTGCACCCTCGGGGCCGTCGAGCCAGAGGCCGTGGCTGGTCAACGTCGACTTCCCAGTTCCGGAGAGGCCGAGGTAGAGTTGGCCGACGTCACGGTAGCCATCTCCCGCTTCGAGCGTGACGCGTTTGCTGCCGGCGTGGAGTCCGAGGCCACCTGCCTGTTTCGCCCGGAACATGAAGAGGCGGAGGAACGACTTCTTCGCCTCGCCGGTGTAGTCGCTCCCGAGGACTGTCGTGATGCCTGCTTCGGGAAGGACGCGGATGCAGGGTTCGTCTGTCGCGTCCGGGAGTTGGACGGTCACGAAGTCGGGAGTGGTTCCCTCGGCCGGTTCGAGGAGCTTCGCCCACGCGAGTGCGATGCGGCCGTACTCCTTCGGGAGGTAGAGTCGGCAGACCGCCGACACGTCTTCGTGCCGGCCGACGACTCGGTCCACACACAGCACGTCGTTGGACGGGTCTGACACCCAGTCGATACCACGCTGGAACACTTCGAAATCGTCGTCGTCGAACGAATCGTCGACGGAATTCGCAGTCTGCGCGGCGCTTCGCGAGCGATAGTCACTGACGTACGAGGGCGCGCCGTAGTCGGTGGTCGTTTCGAGGTGCGCAGAGTACTCGCGGAGTTCTGCTAACGTTGGGTTGTACGTAACGTGGTCCGCTGTGGCCGGGTCGGGAAAATCAGCTGTTGTCGGCCAGTGTATCGTCTCTTCCATTCTACCAGAGTGTCTACGAGAGACTCTGATAAGGTTATTGTATTGGTAAAAGAGGATGAAAATAATACTTTGAATCCGGGTAAATCTTACCCAGTCCGGTGGGAGACAGGCCGGGTATCGATTCACCAGCACAGGATACGGCGGAGTCGACAGCGAGAATATACCAATTCGAGTATATTAAACTCCTAATTTCATCGACACATAAAACAGCGTTAACCGCCGACGAATTCGTCAAGAATGCTGGTACGCAGACGAGATGACCCCTGTGGACCAAAACGTACAGGCTGAACGATGTGATATCGTCACAGAGAACCCAACTTTCAGGCACATCAGCCCATCACTCACCCGAATCGACCATCTCCATACTCCGGTCTCTCGGACGCAGTAGCACATCGAGTATGCGAAGGATATCCAGAGTGAACACTCGGTAGGAACGCGTCATTTGAAACGTACAGGCAGTAATAATATAAGAATTTAAATAGTAAAGCTGCCATTCGAAATTGATTTTGATGGCGAGGTTCGTCCCGTTTCGGCTTTCTTCCCGAACGCAGTCTGAATTCAGAGGTTCGTGTGCCGGTTCCCTATGGACTGCCATCGGTACGACGCCGGCTAGTGTCGAGACGACGGCCATCCTCAAAGAGAGAAGAGAGATTCGTTCTCACCAGTGACGGGAAGGCCGGTTTCGTCGCCGCCCTCAGCCGAGAGGTACGATACGCCGAATCGAATGCAATCGAGTTCGCGGTAGCGACGTATCGGCGGGGACCCCCCTCGCGTTTGTTTTCGTGATACTCGGCAACTACACGCCCGCACGTCCCGGGACGGCGAGTCGAGTCACCGACGACGAAGATGCAACTCCCCGACGACGGAGACGCGAGTTCGTCGGTGCGTAGCCGAGCTGTTCGATACAGAGCGCTGACGACGGCCAGTGAATCGCCGTATCGTACCAGTGGTTGTCGAGACTGTTCCCAGGTTTCTGTGTCCCTTCACGAACATATTCGGGACAACAGCCTCGACACGGGAGATGAAAGCGAGAACCGTATGGCAGAGACGAAACTCGACGTTCGTGAGATACCGCCAGCAGAGCGCCACCCGAAGATTCACGCCGCGTTCGACGAACTCGAAAGCGGAGAGGCACTCACTATCGTCAACGACCACGAACCCAAGCCGTTGTTCTACGAGATGCAAGCCGAAAAGGAGGAGTTCGACGCCGAAAACTACACCGTCGAACGGCGGAGCCCAACCGAGTTCCTCGCGACGTTCCCGAAGAAGTAACGTCGCGGTGGACTCGTCGAACCCCGTCCGAGTTCGCCGATTTTCGGAGGACTGACAGCGGAGAGACGACACGAGGGAGGTTCCGATGTTGCGTGAAAAACCACGGATGACAGACCCTACCGAGGCAGACTCGAACGACGCCAAGCGGGTGGTTCACACCTACGGTGAAGACGTGAAACGACGCGAACTCCAGCTAGCGTTCAACCGACTCGAAGCGAAGGGAACGCTCACCGACGAGCAGCGTGCCACAGTCTCTCAGATGGCGTCTGCTATCGTCGAGGGAGTCCTCGGTCCGACACTGGACGCCCTCGAAGAAGCGCCGGCGTGCGACGACACCGCCCAGACTGTAGTCGAACTCCTCGACGCCGACGACCCGAGTGGCTCCCTCTAGGCACCTTCTGTGCGAATATGTTCGGGGGTAGCTGTACGATGCCCTGACCCCTGTGTTCGAATATGAGCGTCGTTCCAGGCGATATCGATACGTCTCGGCAACCGCCGATGGCCGTGCCGCTTCGGCACTTCGTCGTCTCACTCGGGTTGCTCTTACTCGGCTTGAGTCTCGCACTCGGTATCGCGTTCGACATCGTCCCGAGTACCGCAATTCTCGCACACATTCACCTCCTCCTCGCAGGGTGGATTTGCGTCACGATCATGGGGGCGATGACCCAGTTCGTCCCCGTCTGGTCTGGCGTCGAACTCCACTCGCGACGTCTCTCGACCATCCAGTTGTGGTTGGTCGCCGGTGGGTTACTCGGCTTCGCCAGCAGTTTCCTGACGGGGAGAGTCGCCTTCCTCCCGGTGTTCGGGAGCGCGATGCTCCTCGGGTTCTGGACGTTCGTCTACAACATCGTCCGGACGCTCCGCAAGACTTCGGGATACGACGTGACGGAGCGACACTTCTTGCTCGCGTTGGGGTTCTTCGTCCTCCTGACGACGCTCGGGTTCCTCCTCGCCCTCGACCTGGTCTATCCACTCTTCGCGCCGCTCTCGGTGACGCGTGTGTCAGTCCTCTCTGCGCACGCGACACTCGCCGTCTTCGGTGCAGTCATCACGACGATACTGGGCGCACTCTACCAACTCGGGACGATGTTCACCCAGACCGAACTCCACGGAATCGACAACTGGCTCCGACGCGCCGAGGAAGTCGGCTACCCCGCCGGTGTCGTCCTGCTCGCGTCGGGCCGACTCTTCGGTGTCACGCTCGTCGCACAGGTTGGAGGCCTCCTCGTCGCGTCGACGCTCCTCGGGTTCAGCATCCTGCTCGGCCGCCGACTGTACGAGACGTCCGTCCAGTGGAACCCGATGCTCTCACGGTACGCCGTCGTCGCGCCCGCACTCGCGCTCTGGAGTCTCATGGCACTCCCTGTGTGGTTCGAGAACCCACTCTCGTACGCCGCGCTCTTCGGCGCCCCTTCGTCGTACTACCTTCTCATCGTCGGATTCATCGGGTTCGTCGTCTTCGGAACGCTCTATCACGTCGTTCCGTTCATCGTCTGGGTGAACCGCTACAGCGACCTGCTCGGACTCGAACCCGTTCCGATGATAGACGACCTCTACAGCGACCGACTCGCACGAATCGACTTCCTGCTGTTGTTTTCGGCCACCGCACTGCTCGCTGCGTCGGATATCTTCGGCCTCTCGATGGCGATTACCGGCGTCGGGAGCACGCTCCTCTTCGCAGGCGTCGTGTGTTTCGTCGGCAACGTCCTACAGGTCATCCGCGCTCACAGTCCGCACTCACTTCTCGGCGTCCTCGCCCCAGCACTCTCACCGGACGCCCCCGAGCGCGTGAGTGAGTCAAAAACCCAGTAGGAAGGCGAGCGGAGAGCAGACTCACACCCAAATAACTGGTCCTCGTCTTTCGATTTGACTGCGACGGGTCGCTATTCGCAACGACACTCGTGGCGTTTCGACGACTGATTGACGACGTACTCGTGAATCTCCGTCGCCAGTTCGTAGAGTTTCGCCGCGCGTTCGCGCGCCGCGAGGCCGTCCTGGTAGTACGTCTTCGCACGGTGGTTTCGCCAGAGGTCCTGCAGGTTGGTGGCGACGTGTTCTGAGAGGATACCGCGCCGTGCCGCCTCCGTGTACACACCCGGATGCGTCCCGGGCAGGTCACGGGGTTCGACCCCGCCTTCGAGGAGTTTGAACTCGACGACTCGTTCGATGGCGACGAACGACGTCTCGATGACGATGGTGTAGAACCCGCGTTCGAGAAGCGTCTCCGCACCCGCGAGCAGTCGACACGACTTCCGGAGTTGGAGAACGTCCGCTTCGTTCGTCTCTAGACCGGTCTCAATCTCGTCCGGACGCCTGTCGAACGCCGCCTGCACCTCGTCTACCAGCGTCTCGATTCGATTACCGCTCATCGGTCAGCACCTCGGTTCTGATGGTCTGGAACCGCTCACCGCCGTAGACGGTCACGCCTTCGTTGAAGACGTCACGCAGTTTTGCACCCGCACGGCGGGCGCTGTCGGGGGACTCGACGAACGTCTCGAACGTGTATCGGTCACCACCGAATCGTTCTTCGCCGAGTTCGGTGGCAATCTCGGAGACGACGCGACGGGCGACGGTTCGGTTACCGTCGACGAGGACGAACACGTCGATGTCGCTCTTTCGGTCCGCCTCCCCACGGGCGACACTCCCGAAGACGAGGACGCCGAGCAAGGCGTCGAGTTCCCCCGTCGATTCGACGGTGGATTCGACCCGCTGGACGAACGCTCGAACCGGGTCGTGGTACTCGGCCTGTTCGAGAGCGAATATCGGGTCGTCTTTTTCGAGATGTGCCGAATCGATAGCGACGTACTTTCGTTGTGCCGTCTCCCGTATCTCCACCACACCGAGTTCGTCGAGGAGGCCGACTGCACGCCAGACAGTCGACCGACTGTGGTCGGTCTGTGTGGCGAGTTCCGTCATCGCGAACTCGGACTCGTGGGCGTCGACGAGGAGGCGTAACACGTCGTCGGCCGCCCGAAACCGGAATATCTTCGTGTCGTCCCCGGGCGAGACGCGGAGGCAGACTCGCGTCTCGTGTTTCGTTTCGTCGGACACTGTTCGATTCTACGCAACGACTTATAATAAAGATAGGTGCCAGTGAGTCTCGGCGGCACGGGGGTGGTGCGTGTCCGTGGCACCACAGATGGTGACCGATTAGAACGGACTCTGGTCCGACCCGAGGCCGTCGTCCCCAACGGGTTCGCCGTCGGCGTCGGACGGTGGAGCGACAGACCCTGTCTCGAGGAACTCGGCTTCGAGGCCTTCGAGTCGCTCGTTGATGGTTTCGTGTTGGTGGTGCATCTCCGAGAGGCGGACGCGGACCAGGTCGTATTCGTGCCGGTCAGAGAGTCCGTTCCACGCCCTGAACGCACCGATGATGAGCGTGTGTGACTGTGGGCAGAACGCAGTCGTCGGGGTGAACTCCGCCCAGAGGACTGCAGAGTCGTCGCTGTCTTCTGCGTACCGGAACCCCGCAGATTCGTGCCGGGTGTCGAGATTGAGTCGTGCGAGGTTGTAGTTGAACGTCATGTCGTACACCCCGCGCTCTTCGAACAGGTCGCGGGTGAGTCGGTGGAAGGCCACGTGTTCGTCACCGGTGAGGAGACGGTGGCCGTCGAGGTTCGAACCCGGCTCCGGGATGTGTTCTGGGACGAACTCGTCGTACCCGTCGTAGAGGTCCCCCGTGTCGCTGCCGCCGAACGGCGAGGATAATCCGGCCATGGGAAGACGTACGAACTGCGTCACCCTGTGGGTTCCCCCGGACATGTTCACCGCGAGGCGAGGACGGGCCGTAGACTGCTCCCGAGGAGTGATCTCGACGTGGCGTTCTCGACGGGACGCGCCGCCGACCGAACATATTCGGAGTGTTTGACACCTGCCTCGGGAGCGAAAGACCGGACGAACCATGTCCAGCGACGACACACGAAACACCGAGGCGGAACAGCACGACACCTCGTGGTCGGCTAACCTCGAACATCCCGAACACGCGGAGAGTCGCGAGCGAATCGTCAGCGACGCCATCGACGCCATCGAACGGACCACCACGGGGCGGCACGTCAACCTCGTCACGCACGAAGCTCACGGCCATCCATCTTCGTACCTCTATCCCGTGCTCGAAGACGAGTGTGAGAGCCTCGACTGGGAGTTCGTCGACCGCTGTGGGTGTGGCGGATACGTCACCCGAGTCTACGTCTGACTCGCGGTCAGGCCAGAGAACGCCACGAGTTCCAGTGCTCCGACGGTGGTCAGTCGTCCCCGACGAATCTATCGCGGCGGTAGCGGCACTGTTCACAGAAGAACTGCGCATAGCCGGTCGGTATCGTCCCAGTCAACAACATCTCAGTACCACAATCGGGGCACCACTGTGAGTAACCGCCATCTGTGTGGTCTGTGCTCATACCACGTCCATACGAGTGAGGTATTATTACATTATCGATTATAACAAAGTCGGCGAACGCGACTGGTCACGTCGAAAACAGAAAAGGCACCCCGAGAGTGAACGAAGTCCGTCTCAGGGTCGCCAAATCGCGGTGAGGACACCTTCGTCTATCTCGACAGTGTTGTAGACGAATCCTCTATCGTCGAGTTTCGGAAAGAGGAACTGTGGTGTTCGGTCGTTGAGTTGGACGAACACCGTCTCCTCGTCGAGGGTCGCGAGAATGTTCAACGTCTTCGTGAGTGGTTCCGGCGGGGGCAGGTCACGCGCATCGAGGAAGTCGATTGCGCGGGCACTCGGGGCATCCACCTCGGCGAGATACGGTTCGACGTCCATGGATATTCGTTGGACTCGAAGTCGTAGATAGTTCATCCCGAACACGTTCGTCGCCATCCCGGTACTTAATTGGCGAATATATTCGGGGCATGTCTCTCCTAAGCCCCGCACAAATCATCCACATACCGATGCCAGCAACCCGTCCAGTGGTACGGAAACCGTGTCAGGGAGTCTGTGTAGGGTGCGGCACCCATCGCTGGAGGAAGCGATGAAGCGGCCTCCACACGTCTCCGGTCCCCCAGACCCCTCGTCCATCGATACGAGTGAGCGTCCGTTCGTCCTCATCTGGGAGGTGACACAGGCGTGTAACCTCGCCTGTACACACTGCCGAGCGAACGCGCAACCGAACCGCCATCCCGACGAGTTGACCACAGAAGAGGGAAAGCGACTGCTCGACCAGGCGCGGGAATTCGGTCCGGGGCAACTCGTCGTCCTCTCTGGGGGCGACCCGCTGACGAGACCTGACCTCGTCGAACTCGTCGAGTACGGCACGGACCTCGGGTTGCGGATGACCCTGACGCCGAGTGGGACGTCGTCGTTGACGCCGGAGACCATCAGCGACCTCAAAGATGCCGGAATCCGGCGTCTCGCGTTGAGTATCGACGGTGCGAATCCCGAGTCACACGACGCGTTCAGAGGCGAACCCGGCACGTTCGAACAGACCGTCGAGGCGGCGAAGGCGGCCCGCGACGTCGGCCTCCCGCTTCAGATAAACACGACTGTCTCTGCACAGACCGTCGACGAACTCCCCGAACTGCGTGCCCTCGTCTCCGAACTCGGTGCGGTTCTCTGGTCGGTGTTCTTCCTCGTCCCCGTCGGGCGTGGACGCATCCTCGACCCCATCACCCCCGAACGTGCCGAGGCGGTCATGCAGTGGCTCTCCGACGTGAGCGACGACGCACCGTTCGGCGTGAAGACGACCGAAGCCCCGTTCTACCGTCGCGTGTCGGCACAACAGCGACGTGATGCCAGCGACGCGCCAAAAGCAGACGCCATCGGTCGCCGCAACGGCATCCTCGCGGGTGACGGATTCGCGTTCGTCAGTCACGTCGGCGAACTCTATCCGTCGGGGTTCCTCCCGAAGTCTGCGGGGACGGTTCGAGACGGCGGGCTGGTCGATGGCTATCGGAATTCGGACCTGTTTCAGTCGCTCCGTGACCGCGACGAACTCCGCGGCAAGTGCGGGGCGTGCGAGTTCCGACACGTCTGCGGTGGCAGTCGCTCACGAGCGTATGCCACGGCGGGCGACCCACTGGCGAGCGACCCACTCTGCCCCTACGTCCCGAACGGCTACGAGGGACCGATGCCGAACGAGCGGGCGAGTGGAGACTGACCGAACCTCCGTTTTCAGCCGACGACGCCGGTTGGCGGGGCAAGCGACTGGTCACAATCGTACGTCCTCGTGTCGTTCTGGACAGTGAGTTCCCGTCTACTGTCCGTAATCGTCTCCCCGTCCGCACGGACGCGAACCTGAAGTGTCGCGGTGTCACCGACAGAGAGCGTCTCGTCGTCCTCGACGAGCCAGAAGACGTCCACCCGCTGTGTTCCCGTCTCGTCCACGCTCGTGGTGCTGGTCTCTCCGATGGGAGCGAGACGCACGTCGACGACGAGCGGCCAAGTGTCGAAATCGTGGGGAATATCGACGGTAACGTCGCCGAGGATGCTGACACTGTCACCGGGAGTACCGGACGCCAGACACGTCTGGATGGACCCGTTTTCCGTGTCCGGATACTGAACCTCGTCGTTGAGTCGGACGGAGACGTCGACGGCGTCGATAGTGACCTCGTCCGTCGAGGCGTCGTCGACGACACCGCCGAACAGTACCAGTGTGCCGACGCTGAACGCCGTCACGAGGAGGAAGAGTACGATGGAGAGCGGATGTGGCGGCCAGTCGAGGAGCCAGGGCAACACGTTCATCGGTTGGAGTTCGACGTGTAGGAATAAACGACTGTTGTCGTTGACAGTACGTGGGTCGTGACAGTAGGTGGAGGTTCGCAGAAGCTCAAAAAAGTGACCGTGGGAGGCCTCAGTCGTCGTTCAGCACGCCTTCCGCGACGGCCATATCGTCGACACTCGGGTCGTCGGCAGATTCGCGGAGGACGAACCGCTTTCTGACGAGGTCCGCAGCGTAGATGACCGTCCCGAGGATGATGAGCGAATCACCGGGGAGTCGCGCCCAGAAGAGTGACTGGACGAGCGGTTGGTTGTAGAACGCGACGCTGCGGGCGGCGTCGTACCCGACGGTGAAGGCCGTCTCTAGCTGGAGGAATCCGACCGGGAGGACGGACCCGAACACCATCAACACGAGGCCGACGTTCCAACACCAGAACGCGGCGTGAAGCCACGACCCGTCCCAGCGGGCGGGTTCGATGGCTATCTGGAGCATGTAGGCGACCATCCCCAGTGCGAGGAACCCGAAGGCTCCGAACATCGCGGCGTGGGCGTGTCCCACCGTGAGGTACGTCCCGTGTTCGTAGTAGTTGATGAGCGGGAGGTTGATGAAGAATCCGAGGACACCCGCACCGACGAAGTTCCAGACACCGCTGGCGATGATGAACATGAACGGCAGTCGGTACGGGAAGCTACTGTCGGCGGACATCGCACGGTACTGGCCGAGTGCCTCGTAGAGGATGAAGACGAGCGGGATGAGTTCGAGCGTCGAGAAGACGCTCCCGATGGGCACCCACATGTCCGGCATGCCGACCCACCAGTAGTGGTGCGAGACGCCGATGATGCCCGTCCCCATCACGAGAAGCGCTTGCAACATGACTGCCTTCTCTGCGCTCCGACGGGAGAGCAAGTTCATCGACACCAGCGTCAGGCCGACGATGGCGACGATGAAGAACTCGAAGGCGCCTTCGACCCACATGTGGACGACCCACCAGCGCCAGAACTCGGTGACGGCGATGTTCGTCTCGGGAGTAAAGAGGAACCCAGCGGTGAAAAGCAAGGCAATCGAACCCCCGGCGTACAGAATCATGTGCGCGAGGCCGTAGACCGGTTCCTTGTCCAAGAGCGGTTTGAGCCCTCTCACCGCCAGCACCGCCCAGATACCGAACCCGGCGAGGATGCCGAACTGCCAGAACTTCCCGACTTCGAGATATTCTAGCCCCTCGTTGCCGAAAATCCACCAGAGTTGGCCGTCGATGTAGCCGTTGGCACCCAACCAGATGCCGCCGAGGCCACCGACGGTGACGACGACGATTGCACCGAGCAACACGTCGATGTACCTCGATTGGTTCCGCGGTTCGTAGCCAGTCAACAGCGGTGGGAGGAACAACCCGGCACCGAGCCACGTCGCCGCAATCCAGAGGATACCCAGGTCGAGGTGCCACGCCTTCGCCATCGAGAACGGTAGAAGTTGGAGGATGTGAACGCCGAATACCTCCTCGATACCGAAGAATCCTGCTCGTTCGATGTAGAAGTGGGCGAGCAAGCCACCGAGGAACACCTGAGCGAGGAACAAGCCCGCTGCGACAGGGATGAACCGGAGGGCCGCCCGTTGACTCGGGAAGATGCTCACGTCACCCGGTTCCGGCACCGAGATTCCTTCCGCAGAGGGTTCCGGGAGTTGGACCGACTTGTACAACCAGATACCGATACCGGCACCGGCGACGAGAAGGACCATAGCGATGACGCTCCACGTCATCGAGGCGGCAGTCGCGTCGTTGCCCGCGCCGGGGTTGTACGGCCAATCGTTCGTGTAGGAGTGAGTACTCCCGGGTCGGTCGGTGTGCGAGAACCACGCCGTCCACATGGCGAAGTCGGCGAACTGCTCGGCGTCGGCCTCCGAATCTATCATCTCGGCCGGGACGCCACGTTCGTGGTCACCCTCGTGGTACCGTTCGACGTACTCCTCTCGAACCTGCTCGTGGGCGTAGGCCTCTGCGGCGGAGTACTGGATTGCGCCGCCGTCGAACTCGGTGTCGAGGTCAGTCTCCACCACGTCGGCAACGGCGGCCTGTTCTGCGGAGTCGAGCGCGTCGTACGACTCACCGTAGCGCTCTTGCGCGTAGAATTCCCGCATATGCTGGACTTTCAACTCCAGTGCGTCGGCAGTGAAGTCGGACCCGTAGTACGCGCCGTTGCCCAGTATCGACCCGTGGTTCATCAGGCCGTTCTGCTGGAATACCTTCTTCCCATCTCTAATCTCTTCGCCACTGACGATGACGTCACCGTCGGGGCCCACAACCTCCTCGGGGATAGGTGGTGCTTCCTGGTATGCGAACCAGGCACCCGTACCCATCACGACGAGGTTGAAGATGAACACGACGGCAATCACCTTCGCGATGGTCTTGCGTTTGAGTTCCATACATAGTACGGTCCTCTTTGCACCCATTAGGACGGATTCGACGGTTCCCGATACGCGCCATCCCCCGCGAATATATTCGTCCCGCAGACGATAGCCCTCGAAGCGACGCTGACGTTGGTCAACATCCTCTCCACAGGAATCGCTACGATATCTAACCTGAGTCACTGACTGTCCCGATTCATTGACCGTTAATTGTCGGTGTTCTGAGAATAACGAAGCCAATAGCAGAGAAAGTGGGTGTATGGGCGCTGAACGTCGAACAGTCACCTCTGAGTCGGACGGGAACGGACCATCTGAGGTATCACGAAGGGCAGTCCTCCGGAGTGGCGCAGTCGTGACCGCCGTCGCTGGACTCGGGCTTTCGGGCGTCGTCGGCACGGCAGCAGCGAAGAAGAACGGTCGAATACCCATCGACGGCCCGACGAGGATTACCGAACCCGGATACTACGTCCTGACGCGAGACATCGTCGGTGAAGGCGGAGTCGTCGTGGAACCGGAGGTCGACGACGTCACAATCGACGGGCAGGGGTACACCATCGACGGCCAGGGACAGTACCAGTGGGGAATCATCGTGGGGATAGGGGGATATCCAGGGCCGGCGAATACCGTCAATCCAGTCGTCAAAGACGTCACGCTGACTGGATTCACCATCGCAGGACTCGAATTCGAGAACACGAACGGAGGGGCGATACGGAACGTTACGTTCACGGAGAATCCGAATTGGGGACTCTCCTTCCTCGATGGGCGAGGTGCAACCATCGAGAAGTGTACGTTCTCGAACAACGATACCGGTGTATTTGGAACGGAAGGGAGTGGAGGCCACGTATTCACCAACAACGAAATCGAAGGCAACAGATGGGGGATATGGCTCGACGAGTCACCCGGCGTCGTCTTCAAGAACAACCGCTTCGAGAAAAACGAGAGATACGAGCTCAATGCGAGCTCGTTTTCCGACGACGCGCAGATTATCAACAACCTGTTTTACAGGAACGGAACGGGCCTGAACATCGGGGACTACCACAGCAGTCCGAACCTCGTTCGCGGAAACCGGTTCGTCGAGAACGACGGACACGGGATCACAATCGACGAGTCGTTCGTATTCCCGTCCGGATTCAGTCTAATCGAGAAGAACAAACTGTTCCGAAACGGCGGCGACGGAATCAACATGTTCGCTGCGGACGACTGGGTGATAACGAAGAACGTCATCCGGAATAACGGCGGCGACGGCATCGAACTTCAGAACTCCGACGACAACGTCGTCCGGAAGAACGTCATCAAGCGAAACGGCGGTCAACCAATCGAGATAGACGCCGATTCGACTGGCAACGTCGTCGAAGACAACCGAACCTGAACCACGTCGATTCGAGCGACGCCATCCGAACGACGACTCGGACGCTTTTTCGAACGTTACTCCGAATCCGTTTCGCTGTCTTTCCACCACAGGAACGCTCCGAAGAGCGCAGGGGACGCGATGGCGGCACCGAACGTCCCGGCGAGTGCAATCCCACCGAGTCTCTCGGCTCCCGGGTCGTCGAAGGGTTCGGCAATCTCCGCGTTGCTCCCGCCTTCCTCGTCGGTGACGACGACTGCACCTTTCATGCCGAGCGTCTTGTGCGGCGTACACGCGTACGTGTAGGTCCCCGTCTCGTCGAACGTGTGTTCGAACGTGTGCCCGCTACTGTTAGCCAGTTCGGACTCGAAACTCCCGTCTTCTGCCGCGACGTTGTGTGCACCGCCGTCGCCGGTCCACGTCCAGACGACTGTCGTCCCTTTCGAGACGCGAATCGCCGCGGGGCCAAACCCGAACGCCCCCTTGTTCGCTTCGGTTCCGACGTCGACAGTCACCCGATTCAGACCGGTCTGGTCTTTCGCTCCGTCGTAGTTCGACGTGTTTTCGAACCACGAATCGAGGTCCGAACTCGCCGAGTTTGCGTCGTCCGACTCGGAACTCTCCGCGTTCGACTCCGAACTACCTCCGACGACGATTGCCCCTCGCATCCCCAGTCCGGCGTGTGGCGTGCAGAGATACTTGTAGACGCCCTCGTCGTCGAACGTCTGTTCGAAGGTGTGGCCAGCCTCGCCAACGAGTTCACTCTTGAACGACTCGTCTTCCGCCGTCACGTCGTGGACGCCACCGTCACCAGTCCACTTCCAGACGATAGTCGTACCGGGGTCGACACGAACTGCGGCGGGGCCAAACCCGAACGCACCACCGTTCGCCTCGGCGCCGACGTCGACGGTCACCGTCGAAGAACCCGTCTCGTCCACGATACCGTCGTAGTTCGACGTCTTCTCGAACCACGAATCGAGGTCAGTTCCGCTGGACTGTGCACTGGCACGGTTCGAGAGCGTTCCGAGTGCGGTCCCAGAGAGAGCAGCACCACCGAGTAACCGCAGTACGTTTCGCCGTCCGACCGTCGGGGATGTACGTTCGTTTGTCGTCATGTATGTTGGTGCGGCGAGGGCGGATGTCACCTCGCTCGACAGGACAAACCACGGAGTTGGGATGGAAAATCAAGGACGCTCGTTCTCGGTCCGACCGCAGAAGAACGAACATGTTCGCCACCACTTTAGTCGTCTCAGCGTGTAGAGATACGATACAGATGCCACGGGCGACGCTCTCAATCACTATCCCCGAAGGGATTTGGATATCTGACCTCTCGGGGAGATACCCGGATGCCCAGTTTACAGTCCTCGCTGCGATGCCTGCAGAAGAGACAGGTGTCGGACTGGTCGAGATACACGCATCCGACATCGAATCGGTAGTCACCACGTTCGACGAGTACGAATCTATCGTCTCGGTCACGATTCTCGAAGTCAGGGCCGAACAGGCGTTAGTGCAGTTCGAGACGACAGAACCGCTCTTGATTCTCTCGCTGAGCGAAGTCGGAATCCCACTCGAGCTTCCGATTACCATCGTCGACAGAGAAGTCGTCGTCGAAGTCACCGCCCCACGAGAGAACCTCTCGGAGTTGGGCGAGAAATTCACGCAGTTCGGCATCCCCTTCGAACTGGTGTCGATTCACCAGTCGGTCAACACCGAAACACTGCTCACCGAAGACCAGTACGACCTCATCGAGACGGCCATCGAAGCGGGATACTACGACACGCCCCGAACGTGTACGCTCACCGAGTTGGCAGAGGCAGTAGGGTTAGCGAAGTCGACGACGAGCGAAAAACTCCACCGTGCCGAGGGGAAAGTCATGAAAGAGTTCCTCGCCAAAGATACCGTCACGCTCGATTGAACGGCGATTCCTGTTTCGTTCGCCGGTCACGCCACTATTCGACCGTCGGTTCGTCCGTTCAAACGTCCGTCCACAACTCCGAGAGTTGGTCCGACGCCGACCGAGGTTCCGTGTTGACCGACACGTCCAACCCTTTGGATTCGTAGGAGACGACGACTTCGTCGAATCCGAGACAGTACTGTGTGGCATCTCGTGTCGAATCGACCTTGTCGAGGAGACCAGCATCGACCATCTGTTCGAGTTTGCGGTAGACAGTCGAACGTGGCAGGCGACAGGTGGCGGCAATCTCCCTCGCGGACATCGGACTGTCGAGTGACCGAAGCACCGTTCGACACTGTTTGTTCGTGAGCACATCGAACACTGTCTGTAAGTCCGGTTCGACCGCATCGGAAAGCGGGTTGGTAGACATCGTTTGTGTTGGTGGGGTTCCTGCGGCGGACCTATCGTGTTCCGTCTCCACCGCACGTATCGCCGTATTCGTGAAATGTGGGGGTACCGTTGGCACGGGGGGTGAATCGATGGCCGTCGATTCCGGAAGGTACGCCCATTCGAATCGTTGTGAGTACAGGTACGTAGCGTCGGTGCCGAACATGTTCAGACCGTCGTTCGGACACGAGAATCACCGATTCTGACTACAAATACCCAAATACAACGGGCAGATGCAATGAGAAAATACGTTGGTGCCCCCGGTTCGACGATGTCCCGTCGTGAGTTCCTCGCTGCAACGGGGAGCGCGGGGGTGTTCGGTCTCGCAGGATGTACCGCACCGACGAACGGTGATGCGAACGCAGCAATCGGTGCGGACGACCAGACGGCGTCCTCGACTGACAGTTCGACGTTGCCGTACACGAGTCCGCCGGAGGTCGTACAGGTCGACGAACAGGGCGGGTCGGTGACGCTGAAGAGCACGCCCGCGAGACACGCCGTCCACCCCACCGAGGCGATGGGTGGCCCAATCGAGTTCCCACAGGTATGGGCGTTCCAGGCCGACGACGGCGCGCCGAGCGTCCCCGGTCCAATCCTCCGAACGACCGAAGGGAACGACATGGAGGTGACTCTCGACAACACCACCGGGATGCGCCCGCACACGCTCCACTTCCACGGTGCACAGAAAGCGTGGAAGGACGACGGCGTGCCCACGACGACGGGTATCCGCGTCGACCCGGGTGAGAAACACACCTACACCATCCCGGCGAACGTCCCGGGGACGCACTTCTATCACTGTCACTATCAGACCCACCGTCACATCGACATGGGCATGTTCGGCATCTTCCGGGTGGACCCGAAGGGATACGAACCCGCCGACAAGGAGTACTTCATGACGCTGAAAGACTGGGACTCGCGTCTCCCCCGGCAGATGGGTGGCGAGGACGTGAGTTACAGTCCGCGAAACCGCACCCCCGACGTGTTCACCGTCAACGGGAAGAGCGCGCCACGAACGCTCCACCCAGAAGATGGGTCACCAATCATCGTCGAGCGAGGTGACAGCGTCCGTCTCCACCTCGTCAACGGCGGGTACATGAGCCACCCCATGCACATCCACAACCATCGCTTCGAACTCGTCGAGAAAGACGGCGGTGTCATCCCAGACGCCGCCCGTTACGACATGGACGTGACGAACATCGCCCCCGCAGAGCGTCACACAGTCGAGTTCACCGCCGATGCAGACCCAGGAATCTACCTCATGCACTGCCACAAAGTCAACCACGTGATGAACGGGAACGCCTACCCCGGCGGCATGCTCGGCGGCGTCGTCTACAAAGAGGCGATGGACTCCGACATCTTCGCCTCGCTGATGGAGTACGCTGGATACGACGGGTAGCTAGTTCCCGGTGCGTGAGCGGTCCAGCCTCTTGACCCAACACGTTTGGCCGTGGTGGCGTCTGAGAGGCCGAATCGGCGTCGCAAACTCGATAGTCACGGGAACAGGAACCGTTCACCGAGTTGGTGAGCGCCCCGGGATACGGGTGAACCCGATTTTTGGATAATCGACACCGACAGGAGGTACGGTGATAACTACCAAGGCCCACTGTTCAGTGGAATGAAGAGAGCCAGAATGGGGGCCGTGATTTTGGCACTGGTGTTCCTCGCGGTGCCGGTGGCTGCACACGTTCCGAGTTTCCCAGTCGACAACACGACTCCAGAGCGGGCAGTTGCCGTGCCGGATGCAGTCAAGTCGTGGTCGTTCTACGATACGGTTGGAGAGGGCCAAGCGAAATATTACCGCATGACGCTCGCCCCGGGTGAACGACTGCAGGTTGGAACGTTTACGCCACTCGCGAGTGGATTTACCCCGTCTCTCGTCGTCATGAGTCCGTCCGTGAACGGAACAGACGACGTGCCTGCTCAGGTGACGGTTCCCGACGGGATGGGTGCTGTCGTGGTCGATGGTGAGCGACCTGCCGGCGCGTCGTACGAACCATTTGCACCATCGGCGAACTACCACACTGCCGGTATTACTCGACCGGTTGACACCGAGACGACGTATCTCGTAGCGATATACGACCGGGAGAACCGAAGTGGGCCGGCGGGAGTCACAGTCGGTTACGCAGAGGAGTTCGCTCTCACCGAGTACCTCACCGTCCCCTTCGACCTCGTCCGAACACACCTCTGGGAAGGCCAAAGCATACTCGTCGCAATCGGGCCATTTCTGCTCACTGTCTTCGGTGGGGGTGGGCTACTCTTGTCCCGGTGGCGGTCTCCGTCGGGACAAACCGCAATCCGGGTGCTCGTAGGGGTCGCAGGGCTTGTCATTCTCGGAAGCGGAGTGAATACAGTCGTACAGATGGGAATCGCGTTGTCACGAACTGGTTTGACATCTGCAGCCCTCGTTACTGCCGCGTTCGTCGTTCTCCCTGTGGTCTGTGGTCTGTGGATAGTTCGATTCTCCCTCTCGAACGAACTCACGTTCCCTCCCAGTGTTCGGGGTGGACTCGCCATCGCAGGAGTGGTCTCACTTCTGACGTGGGGTGGATTCATCGTCGCTCCAGTGGTCGTACTGGTACTCTCGCTGACGCCGGGGCGGCTACTGACGGACTAACAGCCGACACGTCGGACCGCTCGTAAATTTCCACTTTGATGGAGTCGACGGCCCGAAATTCGATGAGACCGTGAGTCGTCTACCGAGTTGCCCAGAGGTGCTTTTCGAGTCCCTCGATATTGGCAAAAGGGACACGCTAAGTGCGTTATTTGGAGTTTTCAAATAATTTGGATTATTTGGATTTTGTAAAATCGACGGGGAGTCGCCTGGTTTTGGGAAGAATTGACCGTTGAAGTGACACGATTTGGCCGTTCAATTGACGGTTATGAGGACTGTCGTACACCCTGACGGATGTCGAACGAACTGCTCGCTCCTCATCCGTTAGAAAAAATCATGTCAAGCGAATCACCCAGACTGTCCATTTATTCGGACAGCAACGACCGGCTGTACAGCAAGTTCGTTTATTCCCTGTTTACCCAGGCCGAACGAACGAAAGACCTGTTGGTCCACACCTCGACGTACCTCGTCTTCATCGCGATGGTGCAGGTAGCAACCGTGATGGTCGCCCTCTCTCTCGAACCGAGTCCCGCACCACTCGTCCTCGGACTGGTGACCTTCGCCGTCTACACGGGTGACCGAATCGCCGACGCGGATACCGACGAACTGTCGAATCCGAATCAATCGTCGTTCGTGCGGCGGCACAAGCGTCTCCTCTCGGTGATGACGGCGGCAGCCTACGGGTTGGCGATTGCCATTTCAGTTCTCGGCGGACCCGTCGCACTCCTCGTGACGCTCATCCCCGGCATCTTCTGGATTCTCTACGCCTCGGATTGGCTCCCGACTCTCGGGTCGTACTTCAAACGCCTGAAAGAGATACTCGTCGTCAACTCGACTATCGTCGCCCTCGCGTGGGCAATATCGCTCGTGTTCCTCCCACTTTCCTTTGCCGATGCAGCGTTCACGCCTGTCGCTGCCGTCGTGTTCGTCTATTATTTCCTCGATACTTTCGTCAACACCGAGATACCGAACGTGAACGACGTCGAAGCGGACGAGGCCATCGGTGTCTCGACGCTCCCAGTGGTCTTCGGCGTCCACCGGACGCGACAGATACTCTACGGACTCGACCTGGTGCTCGTCGGATTCGTGGGATTCGCGTACCTCCGTGGCCTGCTTCCCGACGTGCTCGCCATCGCAATCCTCCTCGGCTTGGTCTACGCACTGGTCTTGGCCACATTCGTCGGCCGAACCGAACACAAAAGCCGACTCGGGATTGCAGGCGAAGCCAAACATCTCGTGGTGATGGCGCTCATCCTCCTCCTCTCTTCGGCCGGGTTCTGACTCACTCGCGACGGACTCGTTTCAGCTTTTTCTCGACGACGCATCCGGACTGCGTGGTGAACGACGAAATGGAGTGCCGAATGGAGACGTCGTCTCCAGCAGGTGGCCGAGTAGCCTCAGCGGGAGTGTCGCGTGGCCGACGCACGCGGCCCACGTAGTGCCCCCCGCGCCAAAGAATCATATATCTATGATGTCTGACGAGGGGGAGAGGAAGGATTATTCGACTCCATATTACAACACTTCGTCACAATTTTACCGACATTTCATATATCGTGACTGGATTGTATGCTGTAGCTGTGGCTACCGTGGTAACTCTGGTCCCATTGTTGCTCGCCTCCGTCGCCATCGGGTCGGCGGCGACGATACTCGCGTGGCGAGCACGGCCTGAACCGGGAGCCAAGCCACTGGTCGCCCTCCTCGTCGCACAGAGTTGGTGGTCGACGTGCATCATCTTCAGACTCCGCGCACCAGTCCTCGAAACGAAGCTCCTCTGGGCAAATCTCGCGTGGGTCGGCGTCGTCACGATTCCCGTCGCGTGGTTCTTCTTCGCCCTCGAGTACACTGGGCGGGACGAGTTCCTTCGCCCCCGATACGTCGGGTCTCTGTCTGTCGTTCCAGTCCTGACAATCGTCCTCTCACTCACGGGGCAGTACCACGACTTGCTCTACATCGAACCCGTCGGTGTCTCGTCGAGCGGTGTGATACTGTTGCAGCAAGGTGGCCCCTGGTTCTGGATAATCGCGGCGTACACCTACGTACTCGGTATCTTCGGCATGATTCCGATTCTCAACTTGCTCACGAGCGACGCCGTCGCCTTTCAGGGCCAGAGTGCGGCACTCATCGTCGGTCTGTTGGCACCGTGGGTGACAAACGTCCTGTTTCTGGCTGGTGTCCTCCCGACGGCAGGTGTCGACCCGACGCCAATCGCCTTTTCCGTCTCGGGTATCGTCTATCTCGCAGCACTCACACGGTTTCGGCTCCTCGGGACGAGTCCGGCGCCGAACAAGCGCGCCCGGCAGTTCCTCTTCGACCGGATGCAAGGCGGTGCAATCGTCGTCGACGCGAACGATTACATCGTCGACCTCAACGACAGTTGCGTCGATATTCTGGGCCTCGATACACGCGACGTTCTCG
Source organism: Haloferax sp. YSSS75 (assembly GCF_046764215.1). Lineage (GTDB taxonomy): Archaea > Halobacteriota > Halobacteria > Halobacteriales > Haloferacaceae > Haloferax. The sequence continues at coordinate 50,270 of NZ_CP177207.1, read as the reverse complement.
GTGCGCCCGCACAGGATATCATCCCCGAATACGACCGTCTCCCAGACGACGGCGCACTCCCCGGCCACTTGACTATCGGCGACGAACTCGGTGGCCACCCGTACGACGTGATGGCGACTCAGATTACCAACGTCCGCGGAGTGCCTATCGGACGGGTCATCACCTTCCACGACATCGGCGAGCACCTGCGACAACAACAACGACTCGAAGTGCTGAACCGTGTCCTCCGCCACAACATCCGAACCGAGACGAACGTCATCTACGGATTCGTTAGCAGGTTCGAGGACGACGAGCACGCGAAGACCGTCAAAGAACGAGCGCTCCGTATCGAAGAGATTGGAAAGAAAGGACGAGACGCCATAGAACTCTTCGATAAGACCCGAAATCAGACCAAACCGACGTCACTCCACGCGCTCTTAGAGCAGTGTGTCACGTCGGTCCGTGAAGACGACTCGGAAGCTACAGTCCACTGGGAATTACCCGACGAAGACGTCGACGTCGCGGGATTACTTCGACCGGTCTTTACGAACGCCATCGAGAATGCGGTAAAACACAACCCGAGCGACGACCCTCACGTCTGGATTACTGCTTCGGTCGACGACGACCACGTCATCGTCGAAATCGCCGACGATGGGCCGGGCATCGAGGAGTACGAACTCGCTGTCATCGAAGAAGGGACCGAGACACCACTCAAACACGGGAGCGGCCTCGGCCTCTGGATCGTCAAGTGGGGAACCGACATCGCTGGCGGCGACGTCCAGTTTACCAAAAACGACCCGACCGGAACTCTCGTCACTATCGAGGTGCCGCTCCTCTCACGGAAGACAGGCACGAACCCCCCGGTACAGTCGGACTGAAACCGCTTCCAGAGACGACACCGTAACGACGATGTCGGGAGAGGAATCGACGTCACAGCGGGAATCGCCAGGGGATGACCGCGTTCAACTACCCAACACTTTTCGTCCGAATCGGCGTACACAAAGACGATAATGAGTACACTCGACGAGATCGACCTCGACTTCGTCCCGCTCGGAGAGACGGGCCTCCAGACGAGCGAACTGCAGTTCGGCACGTGGCGCTTCGGAAAACAGACCGAAGAAGGAAACGTCGAAATCGGCGAAGAGCGAGCACACGAACTCCTCGACGCCTACGAGGCCGCAGGTGGACGCTTCATCGACACCGCCGACGTCTACGGCGGCGGGAAAAGCGAGGAATGGATCGGTGACTGGCTAGCCGACCGTGACCGTGAGCGATTCACCATCGCCTCGAAGATTTTCTGGCAGATTCGAGAGGGCGACCCGAACAGTCGCGGGACCAACCGAAAGAACATCCGGCACCGAATCGACGCCCTCCTCGACCGACTCGACACCGACTACGTCGACGTGTTGTACATCCACCGGTGGGACGACGAGACACCGACGCGGGAGATGATGAAGACGCTCAACCGCCTCGTCGAAGACGGTAAGGTCCACTACCTCGGCGCATCGACGATGCGGCCGAACGCGTGGAAAGTTGCCAAAGCGAACGAAATCGCCCGCGAAGAAGGGTGGGAACCGTTCACCGTCTCGCAACCGCGGTACAACCTCGTCGACCGGGAAATCGAAGGGGACTATCTGGAGATGACTCGGTCGTACGGAATGGCCGTCTGTCCGTGGAGTCCGCTCGGCCAGGGCTTCCTGACCGGCAAGTACACCCGTGAAGACGGCCTCACCGGTGAATCTCGCGCCGCCGAGTCGAGTCGCTTCGAAGAGGCGTATCTCACCGAGGCGAACTTCGACCTTCACGACGAACTCGACGCAGTCGCCGAGGAAGTCGGGGCGACGCCCGCACAGACCGCTCTCGCGTGGCTGATGCATCGTGATGGGGTGACCGCACCCATCGTCGGCGCTCGGACCGTCGAACAGTTGACCGAGAACCTCGCCGCCGCGACTGTCGACCTCTCGCCCGAACAGGTCCAACGGTTGACCGAGGCGAAAGCCGGCCCGTACGCAGGCCTCTAACTCGGGACGACGAACCTCCGAAACGACCGAAGTCGAGTCCGGTGCCGTCGTTTTACGAGGTACCGGGACCGTTCAGAGAACAAAGCGGCGTTAGAGGCGGGTATACCGCCACATTTTGGGATTTTACATTCGCGAGGCTACCGAGGGGGCGAGCCAATCGATAGACGCTCTGAATCGGCGCTCGAACTGCACAGAACGTGCCGCGACGACGCCGAACCGACGGCGTTCCATCGTCAGAACCGGAGGACTGAGTCTGGGGGCTTAAGCGCTATTCGTCGACTTCGAGTTCGAACTGGTCGTTCTCCGAGACGGCGTTGAGGACGACGCTCGTGTTCGACTCACGAATGTCTGCCTCGCTGAGAAGCGCCTTGATCTGTTCGTTCATGTCGTCCGTATTCTTGAACTTGCCAATGGCGATGATGTCGTAGTTGCCGGTTACTTCGTACACGGAGACCATACGCGGTTGTGCTCTGAGATATTCGGTGATGTCGGAGAGTGCGTCACCCTCGACTTTCATCTGGATGACTGCAGTCACGTCGTAGCCGAGTGCCGCGTAGTTGACGCGTGGCGTGTACCCTTCGATGACACCCTCGTCTTCGAGGTCGCGCAGATGGTTCGAAACCGTCGTCACCGACACGTCGAGGAGTTCGGCGAGATTCCGCAGACTCGTGCGGCCGTCGTTGAGAAGTGCGTTGACCAGCTTCGAGTCGAGATTTTCGTACGTCATTACATCTACCAGCCCACCAGAAGCATTAGAACTTTGCGAATGTCCACTATGAGCCGATAATCGAAGAAGTCGTCAAGTAACGACGTGCCTTCGGCTCCAGACCCGACCATCTATATTGTGGTGGGTGTGGTCCGCGGTTCCGCCTCGGCGAGGCAGTCCGTACCGATGACGCCGGCGAAATCGACCGACTTCGGACCTCTCCTCGGCCTCGGATGGTCAGTCCGGCCCGTCTGCCGCTTCGAGCGAGGCGAAAAAGCCGTAGTGGGCGACGATACCTGCGGCGAGACACAGATAGTACGCCCATTGCGGCCCTGCAACCACGTCGAAGAGGAGCGAGACGGCGGTCACCCACGCGAGGGCGAACACGAGGTCGGTGAGCATCGTAGAGCGATTCTCACTGACGTGCTCCCGAAGCGATTGTGTGAGACCCATCGCTTACGCCTCGGCCCCCTGGTCGCCACCGTGAACGTCCACGACCAACACCGGCAACCGAGTCCGCCGGAGTACCTTCTCGGTGACACTCCCGAGAATCACCCGCGAGAGGCCGGACCGGCCGTGTGAACCCATCACCACGAGGTCGATGTCGTTCTCTTCGACGAACTTCCTGATGGCACGAGCGGGTTCACCCGCCGTCACGTGTTCTCGGACGGGGAGTCCGTGCTCTGCGGCGACGTCGGCGACGTAGCCAGTCGCTTCGTCGGCTTCGGCCCGAATCTCCGGCATCTCGTCGAGGTGGCCCTGTCTGATTCGGTCGACCTGTTCTGCGCCGAGTGCGTAACTCGTCGCGTCCACGTCGATGACGTAGAGGGCGTGAACCGTCGCGTCGTACTTCGATGCGACGTCTACTGCCTGTTCGACGGCGTACTCTGCGGTCTTACTCCCGTCCGTCGGGATGAGGATGTGTTCGTACATTGGTTAGTCGTCCGCGGGGGTCTGGCCCCCGTCTGTCGCGACGACGTCTTCGGCGGACTGTTGCTGGCCCATCGGTTCGGGGCTGTGACACTGTCGAACCATCATCTTGATTCGCTCCGGTGGCTCTGCCGTCGCGAGTGAGACGCCAATCGTGATGGCGAACACGAGCGGCGTCCCGACGAGTGCCGCGCCAATCGCCGGCACGTACTCGGCGAAGAGGTCACTGAAGTGGAAGATGAGGTCGTTGACGACGGCCGCAATCCAGAGGGTGAGCCCCACCGACATCCCGGCGAGTGCACCCTGTCGGTTGGTGTTCTCCCACCAGAGGCCGAGGAAGAACATCGGGAAGAGGACGATTGCTGCGAGCGAGAACGCCAGCGCGACGAGTTCACCGACGAGCGCCGGCGGGTCGAACGCGGTGACGGTCACGATTGCACCGAGTGCGACGATGGTCGCACGGCCCACGAGGACCTGCTGGCGTTGGGTCGCGTCGGGGTTGATGATGTTCGTGTAGATGTCGTGCGAGACGGCCGACGACGCCGTGATGAACAGGCCGGCAGTCGTCGCGATTGCGGCGGCGATACCGCCCGCGGCGACGAGTCCGACGAACCACGTCGGCAGGTTCGACAGTTGTGCCGCGAGGACGACGATGAGGTCACCTTCGCCACCACTCATGCCGCCGTTGGCAGCGAACGTCGGGCCGTACTTCGAGGCGTCGTAGAGGTCCACGCCGAAGGCGGCGAGTGCGGGCGCACTCCAGTACAGGAGCAGGATGAAGAAGAGCCCCCAGACGGTCGATTGGCGGGCCGTCTTCTCGTTTTCGACGGTGTAGAACCGCACGAGGACGTGCGGGAGCCCACAGGTGCCGAAGATGAGCGAGAACGCCGTCGCAATCCACAGATAGAAACCAGCGTTGGCGAACGGTTCGGAGAACTCCGCGGAGAGTTCACCGACGAGTCTCCCGTACTCTATCTGCGGGAGCACCGTCGAGTAGCCACCGGTGTAGCCGACGGCGTAGATGGCCGCGAGGAACGCGACGATGAGGATGACGTACTGGACGGCCATGTTCTTCGTCGCCCCGAGCATCCCCGAGACGGTCAGATAGCCGACGGTGATGGCCATCATGACGATGACCATCGTCACGTAGTCGGTGCCGAAGACGTAGAGGCCGACGAGGCCCATCCCACGGGCCTGCCCGACAGAGTAGACGAATCCGATGAGGATGGTCGTCAACGCGCCGATGGCGCGGGCGGTGTCGGAGTCGAATCGGTCACCGACGAAGTCGGGGGCCGTGTACTTCCCGAACCGCCGCATCTGCGCGGCGAGGAAGATGAGCAGGACGAAGTACCCCGTCGTCCACCCGATGATGAACGCGAGGCCGTAGAAGCCCGCGAGGGCGACGAGTCCTGCCAATCCGAGATACGACGCGGCAGACATCCAGTTCGCACCGATTGCCATGCCGTTCTCGATGTTGCCGATAGAGCGGCCTGCGACCCACATCCCCTCGGTGTCGGCCACTTTGAACACGTAGCCGATGGCGAGAAAGAGGCTCAACATCCCGACGACCATGAGCGCCGGAATCGGTTTGAACGAGATGTTGAGAGCTTCCGGGAGGAGGTCACCCGACTGGAGGACGACGTTAGTCATTCGGAGACCCCACCGTCGGTTGCCGCCGCCTCACCGGCCGCCTGCTTCGTCACGTCGCTCTCCGGGGTGGCGTGGTCGATGCCGTAAACCTGGTCGAGTTGGTCGCGCTTGCGCGAGTAGAGGAACGCGAGGACGAGCGAACTCGTCGGCGTCACGAACCCGACGAAGAAGTAGTGCGCCGGAAAGCCGATGACCGGGAGTTGCGTGGTCATGAGTTCCGGGGCGAAGTACGTCAAGACCGGTGGCCCGAAGGTGAGAAGCGCCCACGCGAGGAAGCCAACCCAGATGACCTTCAGGTGGTCGCGCATGAACGGCGTGCTCGGTTTCAGGAGGTTCACCTCCCGGTCGAGGTAGTCGATTTCGGCGTGCTGTGCGGCTTTGGTCCGTGTCTCGTGTCGGGGTGTCGTCCCGTCTGAGTCTCTCGTCATCGGTGGTGTGTCGTCGTGGGGTAGTCAGGGGGTGAGTGTGGTCAGGGGGTGAGCGTGGTCAGGGGGGAACAGAAGGGAGCGCTCAGTTGCGCTGTTGCTCTACTTGTCGTGCGATGGTGTCGACGATTTCCGGGTTGCGGAGCGTCGAGGTGTTGCCGAGTTCCTCGCCGTTCGCGACGTCTTCGAGCAAGCGGCGCATAATCTTCCCCGAGCGCGTCTTCGGCAGTTCGGGCGTGAAGACGACTTCTTCGGGGCGTGCAATCGGGCCGATAGCGTCCTCGACACCCTCGATAATCCGACCCCGGAGTTCCTCACCGCCCTCGGCACCGTCTTCGGTGATGACGTAGGCGTACACCGCCTCGCCTTTGAGTTCGTGATTCGCGCCGACGACGGCCGCTTCTGCGACGCCTTCGACGCCGACGATAGCGGACTCTATCTCCATCGTTCCGAGGCGGTGGCCCGAGACGTTGATGACGTCGTCCACACGGCCGAGGACCGTGATGTAGCCGTCGTCGTCGACTTTCGCACCGTCTTCGGGGAAGTAGACCCAGTCGTCCGAGTCGTCGCTGTTCACGTCGGAGTACTCCTGCCAGTACTCCTGGACGAACCGCTCGTCGTTCTTGTAGAGCGTCCGGAGCATCCCCGGCCACGGCTTGTTCACCGTGAGATACCCAGCACGACCAGCGTCGACTTCCGTACCCGACGTGTCGACGATTTGGGCGTCGATACCCGGCAACGGTGGCCCGGCGGACCCAGGTTTCATGTCACAGACGCCCGGAAGCGTCGTCACCATCATCCCGCCCGTCTCCGTCTGCCACCACGTGTCGACGACGGGGCACTCCTCGTTGCCAATGTGCTTGTAGTACCATTTCCACGCGCGCGGATTGATTGGTTCACCCACCGTCCCGAGGAGTCGAAGGCTCGACAGGTCGTGTTGCTCGGGGAACCTGCTTCCCCACTTCATGAAGGCGCGAATCGCCGTCGGTGCCGTGTAGAAGATGTCGACGGCGTACTTCTCGATGATGTCCCAGAGTCGGTCACGGTTCGGGAAGTCCGGCGTCCCTTCGTACATCACCGTCGTCGTCCCGAGAGCGAGCGGTCCGTAGACGATGTAGGAGTGGCCGGTAATCCAGCCGATATCTGCCGAACACCAGTAGGTGTCTTCCTTCTCGATGTCGAGGACAGCGTGGGACGTCCACGTCGCGTACGACAGATAGCCACCGGTGGTGTGTTTGACACCTTTCGGCTGGCCCGTCGTCCCCGACGTGTACATCAAGAAGAGCATGTCTTCGGCGTCGCGCTCGACGGGTTCGACGCGTTCGCCGGCGTGTTCGGCCATCAGGTCGTCCCAGTCGTGCTGGTTGCCACGGAGTTCGTGGTCGAATCCGTCCTCACCCAGTCTGTCGACGACGACGACCGAATCGACGCCGTGGTCCACCCCGTCGAGTCCCTCGTTCGCCTTGTCGAGGTGGTCGAGGGCGTCGCCGCGGCGGTAGTAGCCGTCACACGTGACCAGACACCGCGAGTCGGCGGAGTTCATCCGAGTCGCGAGCGCTTCGGCAGAGAACCCAGCGAAGACCACCGAGTGCGGTGCGCCGATACGCGCACACGCGAGCATGGCGATGGGCAGTTCGGGGACCATCGGCATGTAGAGCGTCACCACGTCGTCTTCTTCGACGCCCTGTGCCCGGAGCGCCGCCGCGAACTCGTTGACCTCGCGGTAGAGGTCCTGATAGGTGTACGTTCGCGTCTCACCGTGTTCGCCTTCCCACTTGATGGCGACGCGGTTCTTGTCGCCGTTTTCGACGTGTCTGTCGACACAGTTGTAGGAGGCGTTGAGTTTGCCACCCGTGAACCACTTGTAGAACGGCGGGTTCGAGTCGTCGAGCACCTCGTCGTACGACTCGTCCCAATCTATCATCTCGGCCGCGCGTTCCCAACTCTGTGGCCAGTTTTCTTCGAACTCCTCGTAGATATCCGGGTCCGAGACGTTCGCCTGTGCGACGAACTCCTCGGATGGCTCGAACACTTCCTGCTCTTCGAGTCGTGCCTCGAGTTCTACCTGATTTTCGTCAGACATGCTCTGTGACAACAAGGAACAGTAAGGGGTATAAGGGGGATATCTAACTATAAGGTATTCAGTACGATTGACCAGACATCGGCGTTCGTTGTATTTCTGGCCTCATATAGCGCGATATTGAATGGTTTGTTAGATTATATAATTCAACATACGGTTGTGTCGCGACGAACAACTCCTCGCTCATCCCTAAGGATTTAGTGTGTCATTCACCGTCGTCGAAAAACGAGGTCAAGAGTTTCTGTTGGGCGGTCCGGAGGTGTTGGTGGAGCGTCGGTGACGAGACGTCGATAGAGTCCGCAAGGTCCTCGGCAGTGCTCTCTCGCGGCCACTCGAAATAGCCGGCCAGATACGCCGCTCGGAGGGCAGAGTACTGTTTGTCTGTCAACTGCGTCTCGACAGAGTCGCGGAAGTCAGTCGAGTGCTGTGGTGTTCGTTCGACCTCTCGCTTCGAACGGAGTTCGGTACTGGGGTAGGCGTCTGTCAACTCCGAGACGACAGTCCGAAGTGGGACTTCGTTCGCGAGTTCGACGGCGAATCGGGCAGCACCGTCGTCGGCGGTGAACTCGGAGACAGTCCCATCGCGTGCCGTAACGGCGGTCAAAAGCGAATCGCCCGAGAGGACGACTTCGAGGAGTGAGTTCTCGCCCCGGTCACGAATCAGCCGAACGTTCGAGATTTCGGGTGCGGTGTCGAGTTCGTCGAACGCCTGTTCGGTCGGAACGTCACTCACCGCGAGGAAACAGAGCAGTGAGCGGTCTTCGATGGGTGCGACACCACGAAGTGAACACGTACACCCGAGTGTCGCCGAGAGACGGACGAACACGTCGGTTTCGTCGGAACAGACGAACCGAAGTTGCGTGACCGTATCCGCCACGAGGAGTTTCTTTCGTTCGACTGCTGCGAGCGTCGCACCGACCTGTCGGCCGAGCGACGCCAGCAATGCCCGCTCGCGGTCCGAAACGGCCCCCGGTGACGTGCCGAGATACAATCGCCCGAACGACGTCTCGCCGTGGACGAGTGGGACGGACGTGACTGCGACCGGTCGCTGGCGACTGGAGAGGTCCGTGTTCGCCGTCCGAACCGCACGAATCTCTTCGTCACCGGGTGACGAACCGTCCAACCCATCCAGAAACTCGCTAGAAACCGTCTCGTCGAGTCCGACGACGGTACGCGACGTCCGAGTACCGGGGTCAGTGGGGGCAACCAGCGCGAAGCGGTAGACGCTCGACCCACCGAGTCGCTCACAGAGCGTCTCTTCGAGGCCGTCTTTCGTCGTCGCTCCCACGAGGGCATCACTCACCTCGTCGGCGAGTTCGAGAACGGCCGTGAGCCTCCTGTCAGTACCGGGTTCCGGGTGAGGCTGGACGGTTCGGTCCTCGGCGAGCGCGGCGACGACGTCCGGCGCTGACGGTTCCGCGACGAACGGGTCGAGACTCTCCAGTGAGTTCCATCCGCCGACTTTCATCACCACGCTCGGGTGGACGCCGTCGTCCAAGAGACGGCGAGCGAAGAACCGACGCAGGTCACGCGAGGAGATATCCGCCAGTTCGTCTTGTCCGGTCTTCTCGGCGGCACGTTCGCCAACCGTCGAGACGAGCATCTGCAATCTCCGGGGCGTCACCGGAAACACGCGGTCAGTCTCGTCGACGTCGTTGACACCGACGTACTTCCTGAAGTCGTGTTCGACTGCCGCCGAGAGATACGTGGTTCGGCCGTCAGTTGGAACAGTGAGTGAGTAGAGGTCAGCGGGCCGGTGCGGGCGGTCAGAGACGTCTGCTGGCCTGAGCACACTCATCTCACTGGGTTGTAATCCTGCCTCTGCACCCAATCGGAGGACGAGTTCTTCGCGGTACGTCTCAGTCGCCCGCCGCAGACGGGAGTAGGTCGTCTCCCACTCCGACATCGGGTTCGACCCACTGCCTCGTCGTCCCATTTTTCGCTATCTACTTCGAAAACGAATAAAATCGTTCTGATTGCGGTGGTACTTCCTCTGTGAGCGACTCTAAGTAATCGATGACGAACCGCTAGTGCCCCTACGATAGCGATTTCGCTCAATTCGAATTAGCGAAATCGTTCGTCATTCGCCCGAATCGCCGGTCCGTTCGCTGACGATAGATTCCAACTCCCCGACGATTTCCGGATTGCGGAGCGTGGAGGTGTCGCCGAACGCCTCCCCGTTCGTGATGTTCTCGAGGAAGCGTCGCATAATCTTCCCCGAGCGCGTCTTCGGCAGGTCGGGGGTGAAGATAATCGCTTGTGGCGTCGCAATCGCACCGATTCGGTCGCGGATTCGTGTGTTGATTCTCTCGCGTACCGCGTCGTTGCCGCTGACACCCGACGCCAACGTGACGTACGCGTGAATGCCACCACCGGTCGGACCGTCGACGCTCACGACTGCTGCTTCCACGACGTCCTCGACGTCGACGATAGCACTCTCTATCTCCATCGTTCCGAGGCGGTGTCCCGAGACGTTGATGACGTCGTCCACACGGCCGAGGACCGTGATGTAGCCGTCGTCGTCGACTTTCGCGCCGTCACCGCTGAAGTACACCCAGTCGTCGATATCGACCGGTGTTCGCTCCTGTTCCGCCCAGCGAGTCCCCCGCTGGAGTGCCAGTGGCATGCCGGGCCACGGACGACGAACGACGAGGTACCCGGGGTCGTTCGGTGCACAGGGAGTGCCGCTCTCGTCGACGATTTGGGCGTCGATACCCGGCAGCGGCGGCCCTGCCGACCCAGGTTTCATGTCACAGACGCCCGGAAGCGTCGTCACCATCATCCCGCCCGTCTCCGTCTGCCACCAGGTGTCCACGACGGGGCACTCCTCGTTGCCAACGTGTTCGTAGTACCACTGCCAGGCGCGGGGGTTGATTGGTTCACCCACCGTTCCGAGGAGTCGAAGACTCGACAGGTCGTGTTGCTCGGGATACTCCTCGCCCCACTTCATGAACGAGCGGATGGCCGTCGGTGCCGTGTAGAAGACGTCGACGGCGTTCTCTTCGACGAGTCGCCAGATACGGTCTTTGTCTGGATAGTCCGGCGTCCCCTCGTACATGAGGACGGTCGACCCGAGTGCGAGTGGGCCGTAGACGACGTAGGAGTGGCCGCTGATCCATCCGATGTTCGCCGTACTCAGGTACGTGTCTTCGGGGCCGAGGTCCAGGACGGTTTCGGCCGTCCACGCGACGTGAGCGAGATAGCCGCCGGTTGTGTGTTTGACCTTCTTCGGTTCGCCAGTCGTTCCCGACGTGTGGATGAGAAACAGACAGTCGTTCGACGCTCGCTCGACCGGTTCGACCACGGCACCTGCCTGTGCGTCGACCAGTTCGTGGTACTCGTGTTGGGACGCTCCGAGGTGTGTCTCACCACCGAGTCGGTCGACGACGACCGTTTCGTGGATGTCGTGTCCGACACTCAGTCTAGCGTCGTCCGCCTTGCGCTTCAGGAGTATCGGGTTGCCCCGCCGGTAGTAACCGTCACACGTGACCAGATACGGGGACTCCGCACTCTCCAGTCGCGTCGCCAGCGCGTCCGCGGACAGTCCTGCGAAGACGACGTTGTGTGGCGCACCGAGTCGAGCACACGCCAGCATGGCGATGGGCAGTTCCGGAATCATCGGCATGTAGAGCGTCACCACGTCGTCTTCTTCGACGCCAAGGTCACGCAGTGCCGCCGCGAACTCGTTTACCTCGCGGTAGAGGTCTTGATAGGTGTACGTTCGCGTCTCACCACCGCGACTCTCCCACTTGAGAGCGACGCGGTTCTTGCCGCCGGTTTCGACGTGCCGGTCGAGACAGTTGTAGGAGGCGTTTAGCGTCCCACCGGGGAACCACTGGAAGGCGGACTCGTCTTCCGAGAGGACCGTGTCGTATCGGGTATCCCAGTCGAGTCGTTCGGCCGCAACGTCCCAGCAGTCGGGCCACTCCCGGTCGAACGTCTCGTAGAGGCCGTCGTCTGCAACGGTCGCTCGTTCGACGAACGACGCAGACGGGCTGATACCGTCCAACGTGTCCGTCTGCGGTACTGAGTCCGAGTCCCGCCCGTTCGGCATAACCCAACACATCAGACCGTGAATGATAAACGTTCGTACCGATGTTCCCGTGGTGACACGAGGGGGGCAATACAATACGCTCGGCGCACACAACGTACACCCGAGATGTCTCAGTTCGTGGCCGCGGCGTGTCAGATGGACTCGCAAGACGACAAACAGGAGAATATCGACCGGGCACTCGGATTCGTCGACGACGCAGTGGCGGCAGGTGCCGACTTCGTCGCGTTCCCCGAGATGATGAGTTACATCGGTCCGAAAGACCGCTACCCGGAGGTTGCGGAATCGGTCGATGGGGAACTCGTCCAGCAGTTCGCCGACAAAGCGCGCGAACACGACGTCTACGTCCACACGGGCAGTTTCTTCGAGCACATCCCCGACTCAGACCGAGTGTACAACACGTCAGTACTCCTCGGCCCCAAGGGGGACGTCCTCGACACCTACCGGAAGGTGCACCTCTTCGATATCGAAATCGACGGCAACGTAGAGTACGAAGAGTCCGCCCGCGTCGCACCCGGTGACGAAGCAGTGACAGTGGAGACGGACCTCGCGACGTTCGGACTCTCTATCTGCTACGACCTTCGGTTCCCGAATCTCTACCAGACGCTCGCCCACCGTGGAGCGAACGTCCTCCTCGTCCCCTCTGCGTTCACGATGTTCACCGGGAAAGACCACTGGGAACCGCTCTTACGTGCGCGCGCAATCGAGACTCAATCGTACGTGATTGCCCCCGGCCAAATCGGTGACAAACCGTCGGCACCGCAGACCTACGGCCGAACGATGATTGTCGACCCGTGGGGCAACGTCATCTCGAAAGCCAAAGACCAACCCGAGACGATTACGGCCACACTCGACTTCGACTACCTCGACGAGACGCGGCGGGAACTGCAGAGTCTGCGCCACACGCGGTCTGACGTGTACGAGTTGCCGTAGCAGGCACGCACGACGGCCGTCACGTCGGTGGGCGAGTGGGAGAAAGAGGGAGAGGGTCTGGGAGAGGGAGAAAGAGGGAGAGGGTCTGGGAGATACTGTTAATGCGTGTTGTTCGTACTTCGAAACTATGGCAGTGGTTTCCGACGAAATCGTCCAGTTGGTGACGGGCGAACCTCTCATGGCACATCTCGCAACCTGCTCGGACGGACGGCCTCACGTCGCACCGGTGTGGTACGACTACGACGAAGACGCCGACGTCGTCGAAGTTCTCACTGCCGGGCGGAAACTCGCTAACGTCAAATCGAACCCTCGTGTCGCACTCTCGATTCAGAAGGACGTCGACGGGGAAGCACGGTGGCGGGTGACGATGCTCGGGACGGCAACCATCGTCGAAGACGACGAGGCGACACGAGAGGCGACCCGACGAATTAACGAGAAGTACGACGCCGGCGAAGAGGAGTGGCCCGAGAACGAACTCGTGCGGATATCCATCGGCACGGCTACGTCGGAGACGTACTGAGAAAGCCAGGCAGTGGCCATTTTCTCGTCGGTGCGTGGATTTATCTACCAATTGAACGACATTCGACTATGATCGACGGTCCACCCCCGACCGACTCACTCCGACCGACCGAAACGTACGACGGTCGGATTACCGTCCGTCTCATGGACGACGAAGACGGTGTCGAAGAACACCGCTGTTCGTCGTATGCGGACGCAATCGAGGTGGTCAGAGAACACCAAGACGAGGTTGCCGCGGCGAAAATCATCGACAGAGACGACGACGTCGTCTTCACGTCCGCAGAGATGAATATCGACACGTGGGAGTCGATGTGGGAGCAAAAAAAACGGAGTATGCGCGTCGCCGTCGAAGAACACGACTGCCCGTACGACAGTATCTCGTGTTTTGCAGATGACCTCTGTGTCCAGTGCAAGATGGACAAAATCGAGTCGCGGTGGTGAGACGGGCGTCGCAGTGGCGAGATGGCCATCGCCGGTGCCGAGATGGGCGTCGCGGTGGCGAAGTGAAAATCGCCAACTGGGACGCGAGTCAGTCGACGTCTCCGGCGGTCCGAAGCACTTCGTAACAGGCGTTGATTTGGTGATACCCGACTTTCACCTCGGGTGAGTCGTCGATGTCGGAGTGAATCTCGTTCTCTCGGGTGAGTTTGAAGTACCAATTTCCGTTGCCGCGGTTGACCACGTTCTCCCACGCGTACGACCAGATTCGGTCGTACCAATCGAGGAATCGCTCCTCACCAGTCGCGTCGTTCAGAAGTACTGTCGCTCCGATGCCTTCGGCGAGTGGCCAGTAGTACTTGTCGTCCTCGATGGTCTCGCCGTCTCTGTCGAAGTTGTAGACGAAACCGCCGTACTCGTCGTCCCAGCCGTTTTCGACGGCGGCGTCGAAGAACCGAACCGCCCGTTCGACGAGCCACTCCTCGTCGCGGTGGTGTGAAAGCGAGACGAGCAACTTACTCCACTCCAAGAGGTGGCCCGGTTGATACCCCCACGGGCGGAAGAGGTGTCCCGGTTGGTCGCGGTTGTACTCCCAGTCGAGTTCCCAATCTTCGGTGTAATGTTCCCACAGCAGGCCGTCACCCCGGTCCGAGAGCGTGAGGGCGAGGTTCTCCGCGATGGTGTAGGCTCTGTCGAGGTAGTGTTCGTCGCCGGTGTAGTCGTACGCGGCGAGATGCGCCTCGCACATGTGCATGTTCGCGTTCTGGCCACGGTAGGTCGAAACCGGGTTCCAGTCGGCGTCGAGGTTCGAGCGGAACAGCCCCGGGTCGGGTTCCCAGAAGTGTTCTTCGATAGTCTCTGTGACCTCGTCGAGATATTCGTCTACGTCACCGATTCCGGCCGTACCAGCGGACGCGAGTGCGAACAGGACGAACGCGTGACCGTAGGTCGAGCGTGTGGCGTCTTCGACGTCTCTCCCGTTCATCACCCACGCGTAGCCACCAGTCTCGGCATCTCGGTGCTGGTTCACGAGGTACGAGAGGCCGTGTTCTGCGGCCTGTTCACACCACGCCGGCCCGTCGAGCATCGACCCGACGCTGAAGTTGAACACCAGTCGGCACGTCGCCGGGAGCAGTTTAGACCGCGAGTCGTAGATAGTTCCGTCGTGGTCGCTCAATTGCGGGATGTACCCGCCGTACGTCGTGTCGATGCACGTCGGGTGGTAGAACTTCAGGACGTTCGTGAGGTGCTGATACACCCACCGTGGGTCTCTAAAGGTCGATGCGTGCTGTCGGATGGAGTCTCGTGTGTCGCTCATTGTGCGTGGAGTGTTGATTTGCTGTTAGATACGTGCCGAAAGGGTGGTGAAAGATGTTCCGCCGGCAGGCGGTGTTCGTTCGAGGAGTCGGCGAACAGACCTACGCGTCCTTCCGAACGAGGGCGGCCAGGAACTCGGCGTGACACCAGGCGAGTGGGCGGGCGAATCCGACCACGTCGTCCGTCTCGACACGCTCTGCAATACTCTCGTAAGAGTCACGCATGTGACCGAGTTCTTCGGCCACGAGGTCGAACGACACGTCTCTGAGGGCCGCATCGTCGAACTCTTTCTCGAAGTCGAGGCCGGTGTCCCACTCGTTTTCGACGAACGACTCGAAACGGGCGCGCGTCGTCAGATGCTCGGGGATGTAGCCGTCGTCGTCTGCGTAGGAGACGATGTTCTGGAGAATCTCGTCTCCAGCCTTTGTTTCCCCTCGGTCGTACCGATACTGCGCGTGCCACGCCGTGTACTGCATCCACGGACCGTTCCCCCCGTGTTGGTGGACTTCGAAATCTCGATGGAACCCGAGGAACCGCTGGAGTCCACCGAGACGTGGGTCTTCGAGCGCTTTCGAAGCGCGTTGTGCTGCCTCGTCGGCGGCGTCGCCAAAGAGGTCAGAGAGTCCGTAGTAGTACGGTGAAAACAGCGTCACGTCGGGGCGGAAGTCGAGTTCTCCTTCGGGAGTGTACCGACGTGGAACCTGCTGTGGACTGGTGAACGCGCGTTCGACGCCACCTTCGAGGATCGGCAGGAAGTCGTCGATTCGGGCCGCGGCGTCGGTCGATTCGGCACTGAGAACCGTGAGCGCACGTGACGCTTGTCGGAGCGCGCTCACGAACGCACTGTTGACCCACAGCGTGTAGCCAGACTCGATTCTGCCCTCGTGAATCGACGTCGTACTCTCGACGAGGTGTGCGTTCGGGTCGTACAGTTCTTCGCGCGCGTACTCCACTGCTCGGCCGATTGCATCGACGACAGCGTCTCCGAAGTCGTCGTCGACGTCCGACCACGCGTCTGCCTCGTCCAGTGCAAACACGGCGTGCGAGACGACGCGCAGGCCGTGAGCGACGTTGTCTTCCTGAACGTAGATTCCTTTGTCGGTGCCGTCGAGTGCGTACCGTTGCTGCCACGCGCCGTCGTCGTCCTGAACGGCGAGGTGGAAGCGAGCGGCGTCGACGACGTGAGTACGAGACTGTTCGACGTCGATACCTGCGCGAATCGCTGCCAGCCACGCGCGCGTGATACACGCGATGTCACGTGGGTAGGCGTACGGATATCGGTGGTCGGGGTCACTCGCGAGTGGGACGGCACCCTCGGCATCACCGGACGCTTCGTAGACGAGTTCGTCGAGCACGTCCAGATGGAACTGCGGGCGCAGTAGTTCGTCTTCGTCGAAATCCGTCGAGTCGGTTCCGCTGTCCGCTGCAGATGAATTCGGGGAGTTGCTAGCCATATTCAGATATGTCAGTCGGTCGATGGTGGCGTTCGGATCGATGGTTCGCTGTCTGTGAGGCCGCGAGTCTTGATGGAACGGCCGCTGTCGATATCGAAGAGATATACGTCCTCCGGGGAAACAGTAACGCCTACGTCGTCACCAGCGTCGGGGTAGACGACCGGTGGGACGCGAGTCGTCAGTTCGACGTCACCGACGTCGAGGTGGACGAAGTTGTCGTTCCCCTGGTACTCGGAGACGGTAACCGACGCGGTGAACGTCCCGTCGCCATCGGTGTCGAGTGTGGCGTCCTCGGGGCGAATACCGAGTGTGACGCGGTCACCGTTCGAGAGAGAGACGGCACTAGATGGGAGTTCCGCGAAGACAGTTCCGTTCCGGACGAACGACGTCGTCTCACCGTTCACACGGACCGTCGTCTCGAAGGTGTTCATCGCCGGACTTCCGAGGAACGTCGCGACGAACTCGTTTACCGGGTGGTCGTACGCCGTCTCCGGCGGAGCGACCTGTTGGAGTTCGCCGTCGTCCATCACGACGATTCGGTCGGCCATCGTCATCGCCTCCGTCTGGTCGTGGGTGACGTAGACGGTGGTGACGTCGAGTTCCTCCTGTAATCGCTGGAGTTCCGTCCGCATCTTCGAGCGGAGTTTGGCGTCCAGATTCGACAGCGGTTCGTCGAGGAGGAATACCTCTGGGTCGCGGACGATGGCACGCCCGAGGGCGACGCGCTGTTTCTGCCCGCCGGACATCTCTTCGGGCCTATCGCCGAGCAGTTCGGTGATGTCGAGCAACTCCGCAATCTCTTCGACCTTCCGTCGCCGGTCTGCTTTCGAGAGAGTGCTGGAGTGTTTGAGCCCATAGCCCATGTTCTCACGGGCAGTCATCTTGGTGTACAGAGCGTACGACTGGAACACCATCGCGACGGAGCGTTTGCTCGGCGCGAGTTCCTGTACTTCGTCACTGTCGATTGCTATCGTCCCGTCTGTGACCGTTTCGAGGCCGGCGAGCATCCGAAGCGTGGTCGATTTCCCACACCCGGAGGGGCCGACGAGGACGACGAACTCACCGTCTCGAACGGTGAGGTCGACCGAATCGACTGCCGTCTCCGTCCCCTGTGCGTCGTCGTAGATTTTCGTCACACCGTCGAGTTCTAACTCACCCATCGGTCTCACCTCCTGCTGTCGTCAGGGCACTCCCGTCTGCGTCGAAGGTGTTGAGACTATCTGCCTCGAAGACCACGTCGACGCTGTCTGCGGTCCGAACCTCGTCGGGGAGCGACCGTACGCGTGCGGTGAACTGCACGCCGCCACGTTCGAGTTCGAGTTCGTAGGCGTTTCCGAGTGGTTCGACGACGAGGAGGTCCGCCGAGAACGCCGGCGTCCGCGCCTCGTCGTCCGTGTGCTGCGACGCGAGTGCCACGTGTTCTGGGCGAATGCCGATTCGCGCTGTCGGTGCAGGGACCGGTCCAGTGAGTGGGACCGGGTCGTCACCACAGAGTTCGATGCGTTCCGGGGTCTGTGCGACGTCGAAGAAGTTCATCGCCGGTTCGCCGAGGAATCCAGCGACGAACTCGTTCGCGGGATTCTGGTAGATTTCTTCCGGCGCGCCGACCTGCTGTATCTCACCGTCGTTCAGGATAGCGATTCGGTCTGCGAGACTCATCGCCTCTTCCTGGTCGTGGGTGACGTAGACGGTGGTCGTTCCGAGGTCCTGCTGTAGTTCGCGCAGTTCGCTTCGCGTGTGGACGCGGAGCTTTGCGTCGAGATTCGACAACGGTTCGTCCATCAGGAAGGCGCGAGGCTCACGGATGATAGTGCGTCCGAGGGCGACGCGCTGTCGCTGCCCGCCCGAGAGTTGGCCGGGTTCCTTGTCGAGCAACTCGCTAATCTCGAGAACCTCCGCCGCCCGTTCGATACGCCGACTCCGTTCGTCGTCGGAGAGGTCCATCTTCTTCAGCGGGAACGCGAGGTTCTCGCGGACCGTCTTGTGCGGGTAGAGGGCGTACGACTGGAAGACCATCGAGAGTTCCCGTTTCTGTGGCAACGTCCGCGTGACCTCTTCGTCGCCGATGTAGATGTCGCCCTCAGTCGGCGTCTCGAGTCCGGCAATCATGCGGAGCGTCGTCGTCTTCCCGCACCCAGATGGCCCGAGAAGGACGAGGAACTCGCCGCTCCGAATATCGAGTGAGAGGTCCTTGACGGCGGTGACGTCTCCGAACTCTTTTCGGATGCCTTCGAGTCGAATCGACTCACCAGCACCCCCGAGTTCGACGTCGGTGGACTCCGCGTGGGAGGTGTCTTCGACCGACATGTTACCCCTCCACCGCCCCGAACGTGAGGCCTTGGACCATGTACTTCTCGAGGTAGATGAACATCACGATAATCGGGATGCTCGTCATAATCGACGCGGCCATAATCTGTCCCCACACCTGGTGGAACCCGGACGAGAGCGCGTCCAGACCGATGGGCAGTGTGAACGTCGCCTGCGTCTTCAGGAAGATGCTCGCGAAGAGGTACTCGTTCCACGCAATCATGAACGTGTAGATGAACACGGCGACGATTGCGGGTGCGGAAAGCGGCAGCGTGATGCGGAGGATGACCTCCAGCCGGGAGTAGCCGTCCATCATGGCCGCTTCTTCGATTTCCGGTGGAACGCTGCGGAAGTAGTTTCCGAGCATGTAGAGCGACACCGGAAGCGTCTGGACGAGATACGTGATGACGAGGCTCTCCAGCGTGTCCACGAGGCCAAGCCAGACGACCACCTGAAACAGTGGAACGACGAGCAGGATGCCCGAGAACATGTAGACGAGGAGCACGCCCCGCGAGAACAGTCCACGGCCCGGGTATTCGAGGCGCGCGAAGCTGTAGGCCCCGAAGGTGGCGACGAGCACCGACATACCCGCCGTGACTGTCGCGATTATCAAACTATTCTTGAAGTAGGTCACGAACGGGAACGTCTCGGGACTGAAGACGCTCTCGTAGTGTGCGAGCGTGAACTCGTCCGGGAAGACGGTCGGTGGAAGCGCGTATATCGCGCTCTCTGGCATGAAGCTCGTGACGAACATCCAGTAGAACGGGAGCAGCGAGACGAACAGGGTGAGTCCGAGACTCAGGTAGAACACCACCTGTTCGAACCGCGAGCTCTCGATTTTGTCCGAGGTAAACACGGACTGGAAGCTTCGAATCGTCGTCCGTGCGCTCTCTGTCGTCGTCTGTAGTATCGTGGCTAACATTGGTTCCTCCGTTGGTTTCGTCGTTCGAATGGCGTCATCTGTCGAATCACCAATCCAGCACCACCCCGACGTAGACCATCACGAACCCCATGAGCGCCAAGAACAGGACCATCGAGATGGCAGCGGCTTGACCCATGGCGTAGTTCGCGAAGGCTGTCTGATAGGCGTACAGTGGGAGTGTTTTGACCTGTTTGGTCAGGAGCCAGATGTCTGCGAACTTGTTGAAGTTCCAAATCCACCGGAGCAAGAACACCGTCGCGAGGACGTACTTCAGCTCTGGAAGCGTGATGTCCTTGAACCGGGCGAACACGCCCGCTCCGTCGATTTTCGCGGCCTCGTACATGTCGCTCGGAATCGACTGCACTCGGGCGATGATCATCAAGAACGCGAAGGGGAAGTACCGCCACGTGTCGAAGAGAATGACCATCCACAGCGCCGTCTTGGCGTTGTTGAGTACGTCGATTTCGCCCGCGTAGAGACCAAGGATGTCGCTGAAGAACCACGGGAACAATCCGTACAGCGGGTCCAACAGCCACTGCCAGACGTACGCCACGGCAATCAGCGGGGCGACGTACGGCAGGAGCATGAGGCCGCGGGCGATTCGTCGGCCTTTGAACTTTCGGTTGAACAACAGCGCCGCACCGAGGCCACCCAGTGTGGCCAGTGCGTCGCTGAAGAAGGTGAAGATAATCGTCGTCTCGAGCGAACTCCAGAACTCACTGCTCGAAAAGAGCATCTGGTAGTGCTGGAGTCCGACCCAGACGGGGGACTCGTCGGGGCTGAGCGGCACTTCGGTAAAGCTCAGGTAAACGTTGTACCCCACGGGATAGAGGATGACGCCCGCGACGAGCAGTATCGCCGGTGCAATCAGCCCGTACCCCAGGAGCGCCTCTTTCTGTTCGAGGGTGAGGTCCGAACGGTTTAGTATTGGTTTAACGGCGTTCTTGACGGACATGATAAATGGGTGACCAGTGAGGGAGTTACTCTTGGATGGCCTGTCGCATCTTCTCGGCCTGTTCGTTCGCGACAGTCTGGGCGTCTTCACCGCTCGTCACGCGGGAGACAGCCTCCGCGATGAGGAACTTGTTGGTGATGTTACCCAGTTCGGGGAACGACTTGCCGCCGACGTATCCGAATCGCTCGATGTTCTCGAAGCCGTTGGAGATGTCCGCGACGGTGTCGCCCCACGCTTCGAGCGTCTCGTTGTCCTGATAGTCGTCGCTCTGTGCCGTCGGCTTGAGCACGGCGTTCATTCCACCGGGAGCCATGTGGAGCCAATCGACGTACTCCTCGCCGGAGAGGGCGTACTCTGCGAAGGACTCGGCGGCCGTACGCTGCTTGTCGGTGCCCGACGAGAGCACGTTCAGCGTGACAATCTGGCCGAACGAACTGCGACGTTCGTTCTCGATGTACGGACTGAAGGAGGTGTCGTCGACCAGCGACTGACTCTTGCCGGCGACGTCGTCCATGATGTACGTGGAGTACATGATGAGCTGACACTGGTCGTTGAGATACGTGTTGTTCGCCGTCTTCCACGTGTCCTTGCCCGGCGGCGTGTACTCAGCGAGTTCGGCGTAGTATTCGAGCGCTTCGACCATCTCGGGACTGTCGAAGACGATTTCTCCGTCTTCGTTGAAGACGCGCGCGCCGTTGGACCGGGCAAACGGCGTGAAGCACTGTCGGGCGAACGGCGTCTTCTTCGTCCCGACGACGATACCGAACTGGTTCTCGTCAGGGTTGTGGAGTTCTTTCGCCGCGGCGAGAATCGAATCCCACGTCGTCGGTGCGTCGAGACCCTTCTCGTCGAAGGTGCTCTGGGAGTACCAGAATCCTTCGAGCCAACCGTGGAACGGAACGGCGAAATTGCCACCGTCGGGTGCTTCGGTGAGCTTGAGCGCGCCTTCGTAGAACTTGTCACGACCGACGCTCTCGATGACGTTGGCCGCAGACTCCTTCGAGAGCAGTCCACCGGTTCCGAGCTTCTGCATCGGCCCGAGGCCCCACTCGGCGACGGCAGGAAGCGTATCGGACGCACGTGCGGATGCGATTTGCGACGGAAGGTCGTCTTCTTTGACTGCGACCATCTCCATCGATGGGTCGTGACTGGACGCGAAGTCAGAGACGATTCCCTTGATAACTTGCTGTCGCTCGTTTTCGGTCTGCGTCGTCCAGAACGAGATTTCTGCGGGTTCCGGTGCCTCTGTCTGTTCCGACGAATCGGAGTCGCCGCCTGACGAGTCACCCTCGGAGGCGTCCGAGTCGCCACCCGAACCACCGCCACTTCCGCCGGTACAACCCGCCAAGAGCATCGTACTCCCGCCAGCGAGTGCTTTCAGCACAGTCCGTCGATTAGTATGTTCGTCAGTATTTCCAGACATGGAGTCTGTCACGGAAAGACATGAAATACAAAGATATATAAAATTTGTGTATGTTGTTGTAACCGTAGTGAATATGACTGTGGCGCATCGGACGCTCAGCGCTCGTTTCGTCTCACCACAAGTGAAAATTGGTGTGGGCAGTAACTAACCAGACAACATGGACACGAAGGAACTCAAGCGTGGCCTGAGACAGGCCGGCCTCACGGATTACGAGGTGGACGCGTACGTCACGCTCCTGGAGATGGGTAACGCTCCAGCGACCAAAATCGCAGAACAGTCGGCGGTCCCACGGTCTCGCGTCTACGACGTCCTCCGCAACCTCGAAGACAAAGGCTTCGTCGAGACGTTCAAACAGAAGTCGCTTCGGGCACGTGCCGAAGACCCCTCGAAAGTGTTCGAGATGCTGACCTCGCAGGCCAAGACACTCGAAGCGACGGCCGAGGAGATACAGAATCGATGGGAACAAGCGGGACTCAGCGGCCATCAGATGAGTTTCGTCAAACGCCTCGACACCGTCTTCGAACGCGCCGAAGATGCCATCGAGAGCGCAGAAGACCAAGTTCAGATTTCGATGGCTCCGGAGCAGTTCGAACGACTACGTCCTGCTCTGAAATCCGCACTGGAGCGAGGAGTCTACGTCACCATCTCGTTCAACACCTCGCCCGACTTGCCGGTCAACCTCCCGACGGACCCGGAGTTAGATGGAGCAGTGTACGAAGCACGACACCGTGACCTCCCGGCACCGTTTCTTCTCCTCGCTGACCGCGAAGTGACCTGCTTTGCCCCACACATGAAGTCGGTGAACCAGTATGGGGCAATTTTCGAAGACGAAGAGATAACCTACGTCTTCCGCTGGTACTTCATGGCGGCGCTGTGGGAGTCGTGGCCGACTATCTTCAGTGGTATCTCGGACGACCTACCCTTCGAATACGTCGATATTCGTGAATGTATCCGGGACGTCGCCCCGGTTCTCGCAGATGGGGCACGAATCACCGCCACGATTCGCGGAACGACGACGACCAACCGCGAAGATGTCGAACTCCACGGAGAGATTGTCGACCTCATATTCGCAGACCGGCGTCGGAACCCCACAGACACTCCCTCGCTCTCGCAACTCGCCGGGCGTGCTGCTATCGTTCTCGACACCGAGGACGGAGAAGTCAACGTCGGTGGGTGGGGTGCAATCGTCGAGAACATCGAAGCGAGGCGCGTCTACATCGAATCAATCAGCTTCGACGAAGAGGACGACCACTAATGCTACCAGAAAACTGTATGCTCGCACTGCACGGGGGAAGACAAGTCGTCGTCGACGAACACGGTGACGTCTCTCCCGAAAACGACCACTGTGGAATCTACAGCGACGACCACCGATACCTCCGTGGCGTCGACCTTCGAGTCGACGACGCAAGCGGAGAGGTTCGGTGGGAACGACTGGGCCGAGCGTCGGACGGAGATGCCGTGACGACCGTACTCACCAGTTCGACCGACGGGCCGGCACGCGGAGACACCCGTGCATGGACGCTGACCAAACAGTTCAGTATCGACCGGGACGGCGTGACGGTCACGTTCGGTATCCAGAACAACACGAACGAAACGCGTGGATGCGAACTCGAAGTTACCATCGACCCAGGATTCGAGCACATCTTCGAAGTCGAATCGTTCTTCTCCGCCCGAGATGCGCGTGACCGTCCGGTCACGGCAACTCGATTGGACGAGGGGACGGTACGATACACCGCAGAAGGTGTCGACGAGACGGAGCGGAGTGTCTCAATCGAGACCAACCGGGACGATACCGACGACGCAAACGAGAGCGTGCAGGTCGAAAGCGACGGGACGGCCGTCGTGTCGGCCACGCAGACAGTCGGACCAGCAACGACCGAATCGCTTTCGTTCACCATCTCACTCCCTGGCGACGCCATCGACGTTCCATCAGTCGATGTCGCGCCGGCAGATATCGACCCGCGACACCGGTCACTCGCGTCCGCCGCTTCGGAAGCACTCGATGCGTTGTTGCTCCCAGAAGGTGTGCCTGCTGCCGGCGCGCCCCGATTCGTCGCGCCATTTGGTCGAGACTCACTCATCGTCGGGTACCAACTGCTCGCGTTCGATGCGAGTGTTGCCGAGCGAACGCTTCGCTTCCTCGCTTCGGAGCAGGGAACAGACGCCGTCTCTGATACACTCGAAGAACCGGGGAAGATACTCCACGAACACCGAACCGGTGACCTTACCGAGGCCGGAATCTCCCTCAGACGGCCGTACTACGGGAACATCGACGCGACTTCCCTCTTCGTCGCCCTGTACGCAGACGCCGTCGAAGCACAGGTGTCTGACTCACTGGAAGACGACCTCTACGAATCTGCGACTGCGGCAGTCGAGTGGATTCTCGACACCGCCGACGAAGATGGCTTCCTCAGATACGACGCCCACGACCACCCGTACGGCCTGAATCATCTCGGATGGAAAGACAGTTCAGAGGCACTCGCCCACCCCGATGGCCGAGAACCCACGGGGCGAATCGCGCTCTCGGAAGTCCAAGGATACTCCTATCGCGCGCTCCGAGCGTTCGAACCCCTCGCTCGTGAACACGGCGACGAAGAACTTGCAGACGCCTGTGGTGAACTCGCAGACCGACTGTACGACTCGTTCGAAGCGCAGTTTTGGGTCCCGAGTGAGGGGTGTTACGCACTCGCCCTCGACGGGTCCGAACGAATCCCCAGTGTCGCGACGAACCAGACGCACGCGTTCTGGGGCGGACTCGGGACGGACGAGCGCGTCGAATCTGCTGTCGACCGACTCCTCGAACCGGACGTGCTCACGTCGAGTGGGTTACGCACGTTCGCCGGCGACCACGAAGCGTTCGACCCGCTTTCGTACCACCGAGGGAGCGTCTGGCCACACGACAATAGTCTGGCCGCGCTCGGATTCGCCGAGAGGGGATTCGACCACGCTGCCGAACTCGTTGCGGAACGGAGTCTGGACGCTCTCGGTGATAGCCTGACCCGTGCCCAACCCAACAGATTTGGGTTCCCCGAACTGTTCACCGGTCTCGACGAGACGGTACCGAATGGGTATCTCGTCCACCCAGATTCGTGTGAGCCAGCAGCGTGGGCGGCGGGGAGTGTCTTTGGCTTCCTCACTGCGCATCCAGAAGTACGTCTCGGAGATAATCGAATGTCGTAGCAAGGACAGAGTTCATTTTTATCGAGTAGACGAACTGGACGGTGCCGTTCACAGGCTCAAGTGAAGAGAGACCACAGATGTCGGGATGAAGGAACTCGACGGTTCAAGGTGTCACCGCAGTTGTCGTGACGGGGATGCAGAACTGTGAGTACGTGGTTGAAGAACATCTGAGAGCTTCAACTCCGGTGTCCCCGCAGGTTTCTCCCTCTCGGAGCAAAATAATCGTCCCACTCGCAACGGTGTTGTCACGTATGTTCGTACTTTCCGTCAGCTGGACGTTCGTGTTTTCAGAGTAACGAGTGTATACTATAGTTCGTTTGTCGATTATGAATACCAATGTGGCCGTGGGGGCACTTGGCATTCGGCGCGCTCATCTACTACGGATATCGCCGGATACGCCGACTGGGCGTCTCACCGGTCGTCGTCGGGATTGCACTGGCGTTCGGGACACAGTTCCCAGACATCGTCGATAAACCACTCGCGTGGAATCTGGGACTGTTACCGAACGGGAGGTCACTAGCTCATTCGATTTTCACGTTTTTCATCGTCGCCGTAGTTCTCACTCGGATTGGACGCGACCGAGAACAACAAGAGTTGACGACGGCGTTCTTGGTCGGGTACGTAAGTCACATCGTCAGCGATCTTATACCACTGGTACTCAGGGGAAATCTCTACTATGCGACGTTCGTTCTCTGGCCGCTTCTGCCACCGGTCGATTACGGGCAGGAAATCGGATTCATCGCTCGCATCGAAGCGCTCGATATAACAGCGGGCCTACTCGTGCAATTGGCTATCGTCCTCGTTTTGATAATCTATTGGTACGTTCGAGCGCGCGCAGCACACCGTCCCCCACCTCGTCACGACTGAATCCATAGTGTGGATTGTTAGTAAACACCAGACGATACCGTCGCACAATATATCAGAATTACAGAATCGATTAAGAAATAATTAAGAACCAATTTTCACGACTATATTGTCAAACATAATTTATTAAGAGCGTATTTTATCCAAGAAATCAAGAATGTACTACAAACATACTATATAATTTTTAACGATAGGTTAGTCGAGTGATTCGGCTATTTCAGCCCTTCAAATTGAGTTTTAAATCGAGAATCAGCATGTCTAGTATAGTTACTATATAGAATTTCAGCGATAGTTTTGCAGTCTAATAGTAAGTAAATTATACATTCTTGAATGTACGATTGAAAAACGCAAAATAAGAACGTGAATTTATCCTAGACATACTGTCTTTGTTCATTTAATCCCCCGATATCTACAATCTCTTTCAAAAAAGAACTTTATACTCCCATGTCTTTCACGAAAACGAGACAATGTCAGACGAGCATGGTCCGGACGCACCGGACAACACAAACGAAAAGTCCCTCCAATTAGGCCGCCGGAACCTCCTAAAGATTTCTGGCGTCGGTGCCTTAACAGCACTCGGTGCCACTAGTTTAGGTGTGCCCGCGTCTGCAGCCGTTTCCGAAGGTGGACCTGCAAACCAAGACAACTGGACGCTTACGTTCGAAGATGACTTCGACGCCGGCTCCCTCAACAAAGACTTCTGGTCCATCGGTTGGGGTTGGGGTACCGGTACCACTATGAGTCCTACGGAGGTCATCGAAGAGAACGTCGATGTCCGCAACAGTAACCTGTATCTGAAGGGAACCCACGACGGCGACCAGCCGTACGCGGGAGGAGTCAACACGAAGAACAAGGTGACGTTCGGTCCGGGTAGTTACTTCGAAGCGAAAATCAAGTTCGCTCAGCGGGAAGGCTTCCAGAACGCGTTTTGGTCGAAACCGAACACCGAAGCATGGCCGCCAGAAATCGACGTCGTCGAACTGATGCAAGATGGCAGTGGGTGGGACGATACGCACAAGTCCCGACACCACATCCACTACTCGACGTCGACCGAACCAGGCGACAAATCCACGCACGTCGGTCCAGGGGGTTCGTACACGCCAGGTGACGACCTGACCGAGAACTACCACATCTACGCAGTCGAGTGGCAAGAAGACCGCATCACCCACTACGTGGACGGTGAAGTCGCTTGGGAGACGACCGACAGCACCGCCATGCAGGCGATGACCAACGGTGGTGTGCAGTACCTGATGTTCTCACTCAACATCGACAACGTCGGAACTCCAGACTACTCCGTTCCGTGGGGTGAAGAAATTGCCATCGACTGGGTCCGAGTCTGGGATTACGCAGGGTCTGACTCCACCAGTACGAACACCTCAACGAACGACACCGAACATTACCTCTGGGCACGGTCGGGCGACGGTAACCCAGTTACGTTCGCGTTCGAGGCGAGCGGTGGCAACGTCAGAATCGACCCACAGGATACGACCGAAGATTACTGGGTCTCCAGTGACGGAACCATCGGTGGCGGGACGACCAGCAAGACGTCCTCACTCCCGGGCTTCCGGTACACCGGTGACATCACCGACCTTCGGTTCGACGGTGACCTCGACCTGTTCATCGACAACACCGCAGTCGACACTGCAGACCTCGTCGACGCATCCGAACCCGGTCCATACCGGCCTTCCGACGACTCCCAAACGTCTGACTCGACGCAGACCACGTCACTCCCGAACACGGTTACTATCGACGGGAGTAACTACAGTCAGTCGGCGTCTTACAGCCTCTCTGTGACCGACGCACTCGCTTCGACCGACTCGATCACGAGCGAGGACGACATCTCGGGGACGACCGCGACCGGTTCTATCGGTGCAGGGTCGGACACCTACCAGTTCGAAGGTGACGTGACCGACATCGCACTCGACGGTCCCGCAGACGTCTACGTGAACGAGACACGCGTGGACCTCGTCGTCGTTCGTCGCGACCCCAACAGCAACGGAAACGTGTGGTACATCATCGAAACCGACGGTGAACTGCTGAAGGGCGAAACGGCATCTGCGAGTGCAACTAGCGACG
This sequence comes from Haloferax sp. YSSS75, assembly GCF_046764215.1. Taxonomy (GTDB): domain Archaea; phylum Halobacteriota; class Halobacteria; order Halobacteriales; family Haloferacaceae; genus Haloferax. The sequence continues at coordinate 22,040 of NZ_CP177207.1, read as the reverse complement.
ACGACGTCTCTAGTTCGAAAGCACGTGGGTCTGTCAAGGACGACGCAGACGCCTATTGGCTCTTCAATGGTGACGTCCTCGACGTCTCGACGTTCGGTGGCGACGTCGTGACCACGGTCAACGGCCAAGAGATCTAGACTAGCCGCTCGAACACCTGTTTGACCCCAGGTGTCGAACGGTACGAGACCATTTTTCGACGAAGGTGCTTTGTGTTCTTACACCTACAGTACAAGCATGACGAGTGAGTCCCACCTGTACAGCGTCGGAGAATCTCAGATACAGAGAGTATCAGATTCGCATCGAACGCGTGTGAAGTCGAGACTGTGCACTCCGCGAACCCAGACAGAATAGAGAGGTGACGACTCCGTCACCACCACCAACTGAGTCAGTGATATGAGGTCAGTTTCATGAATCGGCGAGAATTCCTCCGGGTAGCGGGGGCCAGTACTGGCGCGGCAGTCGCTGGACTCGTCGTGGGGGGAGTTGTGCTAAATCGCTCGTCACTCACCGACCAGTTCAGAGACGGACTCGAAGGTGGCCCGTCGTCACAGTCAAATTGGAGGCTCAAATTTCACGATTCGTTCTCTGGAGGCCCGTTAGATGCGTCCGCGTGGACGATCGGATGGGGGTGGGGGACAGAAACCTCGACGAGTCCAACTCGTATCGTCCCGGAGAACGTCCAAATTAGAGACGGTGCACTCAGACTACGAGGTACTCACGAAGGGGGAGGAATTCAGTCAGGGGCCGTGAACACCAAAAACAAAGTCACGTTCGGACCCGGGAGTTACCTTGAGGCGAAAATCTCATTTGCCGGTCGAACCGGATTCCAGAACGCGTTCTGGTCGAAACCGAACACCGAACAGTGGCCGCCAGAGATCGATATTGTCGAAATTTGGCAGGATGGAGGATGGGACGACCACCACATCTCCAGACACAACGTCCACTATTCCACTTCGACAGAAGTTGGTGACCGCCCAACACATCAGAATCTGGGCGCCTCCTACACACCGGGAGGTAATCTCACTGAAAAGTTTCACAGGTATGCTATCGAGTGGCAAGAAGACCGACTGGTCCACTACGTGGACGGGAAAGTCGTCCGGAAGTGGCTCAACGAGACAGTACTCACCGCACTTTCGAAGGGAGCGCCGTTCTATTTCATGTTCTCGCTCAACATCGACAGTATCGGAAGGGCCGACCGAACTGAACCATGGACCGAAGAGATGGTCGTCGACTGGGTGCGACTCTACGAAGACACGAGCGTCTGAAACCACGGACAGACATCACGTCGGACCCAAGAATTGACACATTTGAGCCCACAGTGGACCTACCAATTGTTCGAACGAAGCGAACCTTGATAGCGTAAAAGGTTCAAATAGATAACGTATGGTCACCCCCCAAGAGCTACGGAAAGGACTCACGAGTCTGCCTGGGTTCGTGAACAAGTATGGATATTCAGGAGGTTCGCGGCGGTGGTTCGGAATCGTCTACCACCGGGCCACGGGGACGATAACCGGTCGAAGCATCTTCGAAGAGGAGTGGGACGTCTGTATCATCTTGGATGCGTGCAGAGCAGACGAACTTCAGCGTCAATCTGATGACTATACGTGGATGCAGCAGGTCGGTCGTTTTCCTTCGCTTGCGTCGTGTACGTGGAATTGGTTGCCGAGAACCATCGAGCGGACGCCACCACACGTCCTCGACGGCACAACCTACGTGTCCGCAAACCCATTCAGTGGAGAGTTCTGTGACTCGGATACGTTCGGTGACGTAGATGAAGTCTGGCGGTACGCGTGGGACAACCAGTGGGGAACCGTCTTACCGAGACCGGTGACCGACCGAGCAATTCACCACGGTAGAGAGTCTAATTACGACCGGCTCTTAGTCCATTATGTTCAACCTCACGTGCCATTTCTCACAGAGGGTGCAGAGGCACTCGACCGGTCTAACTTCGATTTTGATACGAAGAGCAACCCGGACGCATGGGACCGAGTAACCAGTGGAGAGTTGGCCAGGCAAGTTGCGATCGGCCGATATAGAAAAACGCTCCAAGTCGTTCTCGAAGAAGTTGACATCCTCTTGCGCAATATCGATGCAGAACGGGTGGTTGTCACAGCGGACCACGGTGAAGCGTTCGGTGAGTGGGGTATCTACGGCCATCCGAACGGAATCGACCTTCCGTGCCTCACAGAAGTTCCGTGGGTTGAAACGACTGCGACAGACGAGGGGACCCATACACCGGCAGATTACGACACCCAATTAGAGGAAATCTCACGTGAGTCTCAACTCCGTGCACTTGGGTACACCGACTAATCGCGAGAGTACCCCATCACTCGAAATCACGTGTCGAAATAATATTCTCCTACGACGGTCGGTTCTGTCCATCTCAGATTCAGCGCCCAATGGACCTCATTCAACTCGAACGATTCTCTTGCGTCGAAGGACTCAAACCCGTCACCGTGAAGACTTTTGAATCGTCAGCCACTCCCGCTTTTGGTGGTTGTCGCTCAAGGCCGAGTGGTACAAATCGAGATACTGTCTGGAGACGTTCTCCCATGAGAGTGTTTCTTTCATTCGCAAACTGTTTTTCGACATTATCGACCGAGACTCCTCGTCTGACAGGACGTCTCGTAGTGCGTTTGCCAACTGTACCGGGTCTTCTGGGGGGACGACCAGACCACATCCCTGCCCTTCAATTTGCTCAGGGAACTCACTCGCCGTAGAGGCGACGACAGGTTTTCCAAACGAGAAGGCCGTCGCGAGGACGCCGCTGTGGCCCTTCGTCCCCTGTTGGCTTCTGTACGGCATCGTCACGACCGTCGCCCGGGCGAAGAACTCCTTTACCTCTTCGTTCGGAATGAACCGAAGATGGAGCTCGTAGTTCTCGGGGGAGCGGTTGACGATTTTTCGGACGTCTCGTGGGAGCTGGCCGTCACCAGCGATGATGAGCTTCACATCGGGAATCTCCTCGCGGAGAATTTCGACGGCCTCTACGAGCGTGTCGAGTCCCTTTGGCGGGACGATGTTCCCGAAAAACAGGAGTGTGTTCTCTTCTGGGTCTCGGTCGATATCCTCGACGTCTCCGAAGATGGAGTACGCCCCATGTGGGATGACGACGACGTCTTCTTCGTCGAATCCCCTGCCGACGAGTACCTCCTTTTGCCGTTTCGTGTGAACCACTGTTCGTTCTTCGTGAATGTCCGGAATCACGAGGTTGAGCATCTCTTCGGCGAACACTGGCGGTCGAGAGAAGCTGAACCGATTGACAGGGACTTCGTGTCGCGTCGTGATGAATGGGCAGTGCTCGTCTAACCCATGAAGCTTTGCGAAGAACTTCACTTGCGGGAAGAGGCCGGTGCTGTCGTGGATGATATCGGGGTCGTACCCAACGACATCTCTCAGCGCGTCGTACGAATAGAGCCCTCGGAAGATGTCAAGCGGACTGACCTCAAATTTGTAGAGGCTAGGCATCGAGATTCCAATCGGTTCGAACGCGTTCACGAGTTCGATGTCGTCACGGAAGAGGTCGTCCGCAGACGTCTCCCGTGGCTTGAATACAGTTACATCAGCGTGGTCAGCGATACAATTCGCCAATTCGGCCGTATAGTGCGGTAACCCACCAGTACTCTGTCCGATGGTGTAAAGGATGTGCATGGTCAGAGACTGATGTCTTTCCGAATGGTTGGCCCGATGAGGCGCGTCACCGATATTGGAAGTCGCTTCCACGCTTCCTTTATCGGTTCATACGCGTCTTTGTCGGGGTGTGGGAGGTCGACTGGCCCGTTCGGGTAGTAGTGATAATCGTCGTAGTACGTCTTCTTGCCGCCGAAGCTCTTTTTGAACATGTAGACGCCCGTTCCTTCCCTCGTCCGCCCGAGTTCGTACGACGAGTATCCGCGCTCGTGTGCGTGTTCCATCGACTTCCACAGTAAGAAACTCCCTCCTTGGAGGTCACGGTATTCATAATCAGTGATGACCCCCCACTGCGAAACCGTCGACCCACACCCGAGGTTCAGTATCCCATTTATCAATCTTCCCTGGTGTCGGACGAGTCCGAGGTGTGCCATCCCGTGGTCTTCGAACCCGTTCCAGATAGTCTCGAAGAAGTCGAAGGAGTGAGGGGGAGTCCCGTGACCCCGCATCGATCTGAGGTACAGGTCGTAGTATTCGCGCAACTCGTCGAGGGAGTCGCCAGCGACGTACTCCAAGTCGTTATCGCGGGCCTGGTCTATCTGCCGCTGCCGACTTTCTTTGATTCCATTCCACATCGTGGTGTGGTCGACGTCGACGGGGATGTCGAACGTGACGAACCGTGTTTCCCGTTCGAACTGGTCGGAATCACTTAGTTCGAACTTCGTCCCACGGAGACTGACGTAATCGACACCAGTGCGGTCTGCGATTTCTTGCGCTCGCTGCAAGAGTTGTGTAGCGGTCGATTGAGGGGCGTCTTCCGAAAGAACCAACGACCCACGTTCGCCGTACGGCGGTGAGACGAGCGTCGACCCGAAGAGGCGACTTCGAATCTCTACCAGCGGGAGGGCACCAACAATCTCCTCTTCAGTCTGAGCGACGAGATAGTGCGTGTCGTGTCCGTAGTTACGACACGCTTCTCGCCAGCCCCACAGCGCGAACGGAGGACCATCGTTCGTTTCGATGAACTCGTTCCACGCTTGCCAATCTTCACACTTCGTCACCGTCGGTCGTGATGCTGTTGTACTCTTACTCATAATTAACCAAAGTGTTGAGCATTCTTGGACGTCCGAGACTCCTGTAGTTCCAACGCATTCGGTCCAAGGGCCGTCCTAATCGTGTCACTCACCGAACCGAACTCGAAGGCCGTGAGAAGTCGTTCGACTTTGTCTGCTAATCTATCGATTCCCGAGAAGCTCACAACTCGCTTGTATAATCGTGGTTCTGACACCGGGACATCGGGATTGAACTCCCATGGGTGGAAGTATAGATTCGCAGGGATTCCTGCCCGATTAAGCCGCTGGATACCCCACGAAAGTACCTTCACTGGCGAAACCCGTGCGTAAAATCCACCTGCGACAGGGATTCTCGGAAACGTGTTCGTTACTGCCAGCGGGCACTCCACGAGTGACCGCTCGTCAGCTTCGACAGCCGCCATCGAGTCGAACGGATTTCTCGGGTTCACCCAATACGGGGCAATTGGTCCACCGGAGACTCCGTACATCGGGGTTTTCATCGGGAATACACTCGAATCGTACCGGTAGTCGCTCTGTGCGAGGATGTCGAATCCCCACTTAGTTTGCCTCGTGAGAGAGAAGTTCGGCATTCGAACTCCGAGCGGGTACTCTCCAGTCGCAGCCTCGATAGCGGTACCTGATTCGGTCAATTCTCGTTCGAATTCTGCTGGTGAGAGGTCGAACAACGGTTTATGTGTCTGTCCGTGCGACCCGATTTCGTGTCCCTGGTCGTGGATTTTCCGAATAAGCCACGGATACTCTTCTGCAACATGCCCCACGACAAAGAATGTCGAAGTAACGTCGTGTCTGTCGAGGAGGTCTAGCACGATATCGGTAGATTCCACAATCCGATCTACTGGATCGACTACGTCATTGACGAGGAGAGTGGCCGTGTACCAGTGTTCCAAGTCGAACGATATCGAATTCCGTACGCCCTTGTTTTCCTGTTGGCTCACACGTAGAATCGAATAGGCGCTGCCCAACATTGTTATATATTTGATAATTTACTTATCGATACGTTAGAGAGTAACGTCACAGAGTCTGACACCCGATATCGGGACGATTCTGGTTCGGAACAGACAGAATTCCCGTTACCTGTTGAGTGACGATTTTAACAGTCCCCCCGAGGACACGGAGAGATGACGAGACGAACTACACAAACAGTTGACCCCAAAGGCTACGTAATCGTACGTCGAATAGAATACAATCGTATGACAGATACAAATGCGTCCGCTAGTGTCGAGCCTCTCTCGAAAATGGCAGATAGCACAGAGGTGGACAACATTCTCATATTCGTATCCGACGCGATGCGGTACGATTTCCTTCCGGACCAAGTTCGAGATCTGGGAGTAACAGCAAAAGCAATCTCTGCGAGTACGTTCACCGCATCGTCGATTCCGTCGCTGACTTCGGGGACCTATCCTGCAACCCACGGTGTGTGGATGTTCGACGACCGACTCCCTCAACGTCCTGCACTCTTCGACGACGGTCGGTACGACGTCGGATTCGACGCCGAGACAGTGTGGATAGAACTCGATGCAGCCGCCAAACCACCACTCCAGATCAACCACATAGACACGGAACGGTCGCTTGAGGAACTCGAACCACCGTTCGTCAGTTTCGTCCACGATGTCGGACCGCATGCACCGTACGGATTCGAAAATGGAGCGTTCGAGTCGACGAAAGAGTTCTTCCAGACGTACGAAAAGCGTCGCCCTCAATTGATAGAACTCTACCGCCAAGATTGTCACAACTCTGCTCAACGGTTCGTAGAGCTATACGAACAACTGGCAGAACGTGGCATTCTCGACGAGACGTTGGTCGTGTTCACGAGCGACCACGGGCAGAGCCTTGGCGAGTGGGGCAACGGTGGGAGGTTCGGACACGGTCATCCCATGAGTCCCGAAAACGTGGAAGTTCCTATCGTCTTCGCTGGTGCAGGGTTACCGAGAGGAGTGACTTACGAACAACTTTTGAGTGGCGTCGATATCGCCCCCACGGTCATCTCGGCTCAGCGTGGTGAGGCCCCCACAGGCGTCGACGGCGTCGATCTGTGGCGAACTGTCCCCGGTCCGGACAGAAAGGTTCGGTCAGATGTATGGCAGCATCTCGACGTCGACGTGTTGGGGAGGGAAATCGAACTCTCGGTCTACGCTGCGACATCTGCATGGAATCAATCGGGAGGGTACGTCTTCCACCGTAAGTCAACTCTGCAACGTCTCTGTGCGCTCGCATACGATAATCTGTTGCGGGGGTACGCTCCTGCATGGGTTGGGAACCTCACGCCGACGAAGGCGATGAATATGCTCACTATCGCACTCACGAGTGACTTATCGTACGGTACGCCCGACTTTACCGAAGACGAAGCCCGTGGGGTTGTTCCAGCGCGCTTGGCGAAAGCAACACACGAGGGTGCGGACACTGACCTCAGCGACGAACAAAAGACACAACTTCGTGACCTCGGCTACCTTCAATAGGACCGAAACCACTTCTTTTCGACACTATCTAGCGTTTTAGCGGCGGGTATTCAGATTGTGTCGACTGATTAATCTCGAACAACCGGCTCATCGAGTGCAGTATAATCGCCGTGAAGCAGGTCAGCAGTCCCACGATAACGAACAACGTCGACGTGACTGCCATCTCGATTTGGAAGACGCCGTTCGTGAGATAATCAGAGATTGCAAAGTACGCGATGATAACACCGATTGCCGACCCGAAGAACCCGGGCACACCAAGCGCAGTCAGTGGCCGCTCCCGTTCGACAGTCTTCATTATGTTCGAAACCAACGACAGTCCGTGCATGATTGGATGGTGACTACTGGGGTTCTCTACATCGTAGTTTATCCAGACACCAGTCTCTTCGATTCGGTAGTCGTTGTGATGTGCGTGGTACAATATGTCCGTACTCGCATTCATCTGGTCGCCGATGCCCGAATCAACGCAGATAGACGCGATTGCTCGACGATTGTACGCACGAAATCCACTCTGTGTGTCGGAGACGCGGGAGCCCCGCCTGACGACACCCATACTCAGGTTGGTCATCAAGTTGATGAATTTGAGTCCGAACAGACGATAAATGGGGGCGTTCGTCGAGGCACCTTCGCCAAATCGACTCCCAATTACGAGTTCTGCACCTGTCCTATCGAGCGTCCGTAGTAACTTCGGTATCTCGTTCGGGTCGTGTTGTCCGTCTGCGTCTATCGTTACGAGTCGGCTCGTGTTCCGTTTCCGAGCTTCGTCGAATGCCGTATGCAACGCAGCTCCATACCCCCTGTTTTCCCCGTGTTCGACGACAGTCGCCCCAGCGTTCCGAGCATTTACTGCAGTTTGGTCACGGCTTCCATCGTCGATGACGAGTACCTCGTCGACGTGTACAACCGCTTTTTTTACGACATCGGCAATGGTCCCTTCCTCGTTGTAAGCCGGAATGGCGACGATAGTAGGACCGGGTGTGGACGACTGTGGTTCACGTCCCTCAGAACCGTAACTACCGACGCCGAAACCACTGGCCGACTCGTCTGTCTGGTCGACATTAGCAGAAACTGAGTCTGGGAAACTGGCGGGGCCGAGTCCGTTCGATGCTTTGGTCAGTGTTGGTGTCGTACTCTCCTCGTTCAGTACGTCGTCGAGCGCCCCATCCGTATGGTGTACCAAGACGAGATTTTTGCCATCAGATACGTTTGCGAACGTTCTATAGAGGTCTACTCGTCCAGGTTCAGTGGTCGGTTCGACGACAGTGGCACCGAGTGCTGAGATGATAGATAACTCAGCGGCGTCGACAGACTCTTGATACGTGACAAACACATCGATTCCGTGATTTTGCATCCGAACGATATCCCGAGTGAGCTTCTGAAAGTTATCATCAGTTGCGAGAAATCCAACCGCAAACCCGTCGTCCTGTCCATCGTGAGTACCATTTTCTTTAATCATCTATCGACCACCCCGGCTTACCTGTAGACCCATCGCAGACGATTGTTGTGTGTCGGATTTTCATGGGATATTTCGTTGGCCGCTCTTCACTCCGATGAACTTCCCTCGATGGGTGTAGCCCACGCTCACGAAAGCGCTAGTGTTGATGTTTTCAATTAGAGACATCAACACTCTACCTATTGAATCTGTTGGTAAATAAACATGATAAACGGTATTTCACACGACAAAGAAAGTAGTTCCTGTACAACTGTCTTATTTTAGCTTCGGTTGTGGCGACTTCGACGAGTGTCGGGAGGCAACGGCTTCGACCTAGTGCCGGCGTTTAGTTTGGAGAAGTCGGTTGTTCGTTTCGCACACCAACGATTGTAGGGTCTTTCTGTGCACGGTCGACGGTGAGAAGTGAAGTCTCGTACCCTAAGCTAGCAAGTCTGTCTTCTAGTTGCTTACGGTTGTCGTGGGCTTCGACGTAGACGAGTCGGCACTCATCTGCGAGGAGCGTTGATTCGAGGCCATCGAGTACAGCCAAACCAGAACCTTGAACGTCTACTTTGAGCACGGTTGGCGCAGGGATTCGTTCGCTCGCCACGAGTTCGTCGCCCGTCACAGTTTCGACGGTGAACGATACGAGGGGGTCGCCAGTAGGGTAGTCGGTATCGAGTGACCCGTGCTGAGCGCCAGCGTCGAGCGTGTCGTAGACGAAAAACGCCTCATTCGAGGATGCATCCGATAGGGGTTGTTCTATCACGATGGCGTCGATTCCGTTTGCCGCGAGGTTCTTCCGAAGTGATTCGACGTTCGGGGGGTATGGCTCGAACCCAACGATAGTCGCATCCGGTTGACGGACGCCGACGAGGCAAGCGTAGATTCCCATGTTAGCTCCGATATCGTAAAACACGTCGTCAGCTCGTACGTTCGAGAGTAGGTGCGTTAGAACGTCCGCTTCGTCCCAGATTCGGTGTTTGAGATTGTTCCACTCGACAAACGTCCGAGGGAAGAAGATGGCTGTCGTCTCACCGCAAGAAAGCGTGTACTTCGGTTGTGTACGAAGATACACCTCGACTGCTGTCTCGAACGCTCTATTCCCCATATCGTACACTGGTGTGCCCCATAGGAGATTCCCCACTCTGGATACCAACGTCATCGTAAACTGTATCGACGTGAACGTGCAAATAATTGATGTCTGTCACGAACACCGTCAACGGCGAGTAGGTGAAATTACTGGAAATGAAATTCGTCGCTTATCTAACAGCCACGTAATAGAGAATGTCAGGTTTCAAGCCAATCATATTAATTAACATTCTCGTTGTCTTGACACGTATTGGTGGTTTCAAATACTATGTGGAAATCAATCATCGTTCCAGCACACCATTCGGTGAGTGTCGTTGCCTCACTTCGGTCGCTCTCTCCCCGTGGTGTTCACACGGTTGTCGTTTCAGAAGATCGCACCGTCCCTGCGTTCGCGTCGCAATACGCAGACGAGACCGTCAACGTCCCCTCACCACACGAAGACATCGTTGCATATAAAGACGCGCTCGTCTCCCTCGCGATGCGGCCAGACGTCAAAACAATCCTTCCAATCAGGGAAGAAGACGCGTACGTCCTCTCACGATACGTCGACGAGTTCGAAGATCACGTATCGGTCGGGTGGCCGTCGTTCGACGGGGTCCGAGTTGCCCAAGACGGGTATCGATTGGCCCAGGTAGCCGAAGATATCGGCATCAACGTCCCAAAGACAGAACTCCTGACCGACGTCTCTGACTGGGACCGTGAACTCATCGTGAAACCTCGGTTCGGTATCCTCACTCACGACTACGTGGACTTTCTCGATGAAACGGAGTGTGAAGGTCGTCAAGACCCCGAATACATTCCGAGAGCGGTCGAACCGGACGTGGATCGACTCATCGAAGACATGCTCGGTCACGTGCCAGTTGTCCAAGAGTGCCACTGGGGAGAGGAGTACTCTGTCAGAGCGCTCTACGACGACGGAGAGCCAGTGAAGACCAGCCTTCGGCGTCAAATTCGAGGGAAGACCTACGCAGGAGGGATGAGCGTCTTCCGAGAGATGACACACGACCCGGAAGTCGAAGCGTTGGGAGAGTCGCTCCTCACTCACTTGGAGTGGAACGGCCCCGCTACGGTTCAGTTCATCAAAGAACGAGAGACTGGGGACTTCTACCTTATCGAAATCAACCCCCGCATCTGGGCGTCAGTGAATCTGGATATCCGTGCGGGAGCGAACTATCCATACGACTACTGGCTCACGACCCAGGGACGAAAAAACGAGATTGTTCCGGGCTACCAAGAAGGAGTAGCGACACATCTCCTTCTCGGTGAACTCCAGTATCTCAGGAGCGTCATCTTCGACGACATTCCGAACGTCGAAAAACCGTCGATTAGAAAGGCGTTCGTCGATGTTGCCTCGTCTATCTACCGACACCCGCACTTCGACTACATCTCGCTCGACGACCCCAAACCGTTCGCACGGGGTGTTTTCAACACGCTGTCCAATAAGTTTTGATTCGCCCCCGTTCCGACGCCCCAGGGCGAGTTGGAGAAGTGGCGTGACCCACTACCGTCTCTGTAGTGAGGCGTTAACTAACCGTATTGCACTCACTATCGCAGGTGTACCATCATGGACATAGAACTCTCGACGTTCAAGATGTTCCTCTCGAAGACGGGGCGTGCTCTGCTGATGTTCGGCGGCATCGTCTTCTTTTCTCGTCACCTCGGGCAGACGCAGTTGGGTATCTTCTTCTTGTTCTTCGCGATGCAAGGACTACTCTCTATTCCAGCCGACTTTGGACTCCGTAATGCCCTCGAAAAGCGGTTGAGTGAAGGTGAAGATGCCGTCGAGACGCTGAGTTCTGCGCTCGTCCTCAAACTCATCCTCCTCACATTGGTCTCACTTGTCATTCTCTCGTTCCAGACGCAGGTCAACGAGTATCTCGGTGAAGAATTCGCTGTATTGCTCGTCGTCGCCGTCATCCTCCGAGAACTATCGTTGTTCTACATCCACGCCGTCCGTGGGAGACTCCAAGTCGGTCGCACTGCCTCCATCGAGTTCGGTCGACGACTCACCTGGGTTGGACTCGGTGCATTCCTCATCACGCAAGGTTTCGGAACCAAGGGAGTCATTTATGGACTGTTGGCTGGGTCGTCTGTGGCATTCGTGTGGGCGTTTCTCGCCTGCGACGTTGGAATCGGTCGACCGACAGTAACGCAGATGCAGTCACTGTTCAATTTCTCAAAGTACGACGCGATAAACTCCGTCGGAGGGAGCCTGTATCAATGGATGGACACCGCACTTATCGGATTCTTCCTCGCACAGAGCTTCGTCGGGGCGTACGAAGTGGCTTGGCAAGTGACGCTCCTCGTACTCATGTTCAGTAAGTCTATTTCACTGACGCTGTTTCCGCAAATCAGCCAGTGGAATGCGACTTCCTCGGCAAAGCAAATCGAGTCGACCATCTCGACGGCACTTGGATTTGCAGTGTTCTTTTCAATTCCCGCAGTGGTTGGTTCAGTTATCTATGGAACCGACGTCCTGAGGTTACTCTTCGGACCGGAGTATGTCATTGCCTCGCTCGTTCTCATCGTGCTGATGGTCGAGAAGGTATTCCAGTCGTTCAACGATATCGTCGGAGTTTCGGTCAGAGCAATCAATAAACCGAACCTCGCTGCGAAATCGACAATTGCTGCTGTGGGCGTCAACTTACTTCTGAGTCCCATTCTGATTATCAATGTAGGATTCGTCGGTGCCGCGATCGCGACTACGCTTGCATGGATGGTCAACGTGGTACTTCACACCCACTATCTCTCCCGACACATCGATTTCTCGATTCCATACCGACTCATCGGCTGGTTCGCACTCTCGTCGATTGCGATGGGTGTAGTCGTCTACGGCGTGAAGACTGTCTTCCCCGTCGACACCATTCTCATGCTGATACTGCACGTCGCCATCGGCGGTTTCCTCTACCTCGCGTTCTCCGTCGCCATTCCGAAGGTTCGGAGGCGTATCCTGATACCCACCGTTCGGGTACTCGCGTCGCGGTACGTCTCAGACGACTGGCGTTCGTGGCGTGGAACGAGTGATAAGTGACGGGTGAAATCGGTCCGGTTCAGTTGCTTGTCTCCCAGAACACTCGTTCGGGAGTTCCATCTCGACCAAAGAGACGACCAGGATGTGGACCGTACCACCAAAAGTACAACATCGTTTTCCGCGACTTAATCCGCCGAATCGTCCTCGGGGAGACGACGTTACGCGCCTCGAGTGTCGTCTCTCGTTCGTCGTAGAGACGGCGATAGATGTTCACGACCGACGATGGGCGACGAGTGAGCAACAATCCGTATACCGACCACAACAACGTCGAAACGACGACGTACCGCATCGGGAGGTTTCGTATTGCGAGTTTGATCCTGTTTCCAACCAGTCGCTCTTGGGTTTCGAGGTCAGTACGTCGTGCTTCGGGTGATTTCTTGTGCCAGACAGCCACCTCCGGTGTGAACAAGATGTCGTAACCACTCTCGTGAACGCGGAACGAGAGGTCCATCTCTTCGAATCCGTAGACGAAATCCTCTGGGTAGTCACCGACAAGCTCGAAGACCTCTCGACGAATTGCGTTCCCGACGCCAACGAAGTTCGTCGCCCGATACGGCTCTGTCGGCGTCATGTCGAATCTCGGAGGATCTGGTGTCTCGTGGAGGTTTACTTCGTCGGTTCGGTAGTCACGACACTGGAAAGCCAGCACACCAACGTCGGGGTGTGACTCGAAGAGTCGGATGACGTTCTCCGTAGCATCGTCGCTCGTCAACACCGCGTCGTCGTCGATAGTCACGAGTATTTCACCCGATGCGAGGTCGTATCCCACGTTTCTCGCTTCTGGAACGCCCATCCGTCCAGGAAACTCGTGGTAATGGACGCGAGGGTCATCGAAGCGCCCGCCTTCATCGAACAGTGTCGACGTGTGGTCTGTCGAGTTGCTGATGACGACCACTTCTATGGGTTCGTACGTCTGCTCGAGGACGGATTCGATCGCCTCGGAGAGGTCGTCCGGACGGTTGTACGTAGCCAAAACGTACGAAACGAGTGGCCGGGTAGAGGAATCTATCGATGTCACAATCATCTGATAAAACATCGTATCTCGACAAAAGCGTTTCGGGGGTCTCGTTACAACCACGTGTGCAATTTTGCCAGTCTCGGAGAGACCCGTTGATTACGTGCCCGCCCGGTCACCGATTCCCACGATGATGACGTCTTCATTTTCGAAGACGACCGTTCCAGATTCAATAATCTCACTGGCGTGCTCACGTGAAAGGGACGTGATAGGGAGAACTCCCGATGCAGGCGCATCCTCGATACTCCGCTTTCGGATGAAGACGTAACCACTACCGAGTCGATCCTGTTCGAACTCTGGTTGCCACGGACTCCGAAGCCTGACGACCTGTACGTCGTAATAATTTACTGGAAGTGTCGAGCGGAACATCTGATAACTCACGGAATCAGTGTATATCGTGACTGTCTTTTCCGTCGGTTCGGTGACTCCAACGTCACGGTACGTCCCAGGTCCGGTGAGTCCGGTGTTGTCCTTAAGCCATTGAGCGCCGGCACGCTCCTCAGTGGTGAAGGCGTAGTCGTTCGCTTCCGAATCGAACGTCGCAGTATCCGCATCGCCCACCGCGGCATACGCAGCACCGGAGTTGAGGAGGAACAAAATACAGAGAAGCACGGCGAGGGCGGACCACCGAGGACGAAGCGACCGGGGTCTATCAATGCGGTCGAAGAGTGCCATCGCAGCTTCGAAGAGGAAACTGAAACCGAGTGCGACGAATGGAGCGAGGACAACCAGAACCATCTGATACGACCTGTCTGCCCAGAGATTAGCAGTGACCAAGAAGGTCGACGCGAGGAACACGAACATAGGGACAGCAATTGCAGTGTATTCGATGTAGGTAGCGGACTCACCACGGCGTAACTGGCCCCCGTGAACGACGATACGACCCATGATACCGAGTCCAAGGAGCGCGGTTAACAACAGGTAGGCAACGACGTTAAGCTGGTCAAGCAAGCCCACCTGCTCTTGGATGTAGTTCGCCCCACTACCAACAGCTGTCCCGGTAACGAGGTTCGCAGTCTGCTGAACCACTATGAACGGAGTTCGCAATATCTGGCTCAACAGATCAGGAGTGAACATCCAGTACCACGCAATTGCGAACCCGAGGAACGTAATCGGATAGACAATCGAGATGTCGTGGTCGAAATCGTCGACGAAAACCCGGATTGCGCTCAACAGGACGTAGCCAACGAGGAGCGAGCTACCGAAGACGAACGTCAACCCGTAGTGCGTGTGTATGACCGCGGCCGTAAGCAAGACTGCAACAGCTTTCGTTCCGACCGTTGACAGACCGGTCTTGAAGAACAACAACAGCAGGAGGACGATAAACAACTCTGAGAGTAACTGCTTCCCGGGCGTCAGGTAGAACGAAGTGTGATAGAACACGAAAAATAGACTCCCGAAAAATGCCTCTCGCCTACCGAAGATATCCTTTCCGACGTAGTAGATGCCGACGGGGACGAGAGAGAACACGAAGACGTAAATTGTCTTGAACACTGTTGCAACAGAGATACCGGTGAGGATAGAGAACGTGGCGGGCACCGAGGTGACCATCGGGAGAGCCATAATTCTGCTCCCTACCCCGGGCGACCACACACCTATCTCGTGAATACGAAGCGCGAGGAAGTATTGAAATTGAACGTCTGCCCCGATGACACCGCTCGTGAGAAGATTCCTGTGAAGGAACGTCGCGAGTGCGATGAAAAAGATAGCCATAGGATACTGTCTCGGCGAAAAGTACCGGGTCGAGGTAACCAACACAGCAGCGACGACGAGAAACACGAGGATGAACATGAACGAAGCGTTTCCGAAGCTGTTCATCACCGTTGCAGCGACGATGGAGACGACAGGGAGCAATACGAAACTAATCGCTACTGGGGAGACACGCAGAGATTGAAACCGAATCGGCGTGTGTTCACCGAACCAAAGCAGCGCGCCCATCACGAGCAGTACTATGGTCAGAGAGATTGCTAATGGCTGGACTGAGAATGGTTTGCTGATACCCACGACGGGAGATAGTATACTCAAAGAGAAAGCGAATAAAGAGAGGAACGAGAGACTCAACCCGACAGAATAGAGGACGAATTCACCGAGTCGATTCGTCTCGATTCGTGCGAGTCGACCGAGCAAGGCACCCGGTACGATGAGCAAGAGGACGAGACTAGTCGCGACACGCATGCCGGTGACGAGTGTCCCACCTGAGTTCAATCCGAGACTCACCCAAAACAGTGAGAGCAACCCCACGACAGTCAATTGAGTTAGTACGGTTTGAGACGTCCACGGAATATCCGTCCGAATTAATCTTGTAGACATAATTGTACCCTCGAAGTTCAAGTTTAGAGTGTCACCCATTCAATATAAGTAATAGGTGAATTAGTCAGGGAGTTCGACAGAAGTTGTAGAATCGACGTGTCCCCACGCGCTCGACGCCGAATACAGATATCGAATTCTTCCAACGAAAAATGAGTCTCATTATTAAGCAAATCGAGTAATTCTCTCGTACGATGGTAATGATTTCAGAAAATGAGTTTCTAATGAGTTATTTTGTCCTAGAGGTTATCCGAAATTCGTTCTTTCACAAATATTGTCGTGTTATTACCTAAGTAACGGTATATAGCAATGCGTCGGCTCCAAAAGAGGCGGTGGAGAACGGTAAGCACAGTGGTCTTACGAAGACTTAGACGCAGGAACACCGAAGCGACCATCACCTTCCAAATTACATGAATACATTTGTAATGGGGGTATCTCTAAGCCCAGTTTATCCTCAGAATAATGCGTGGCAGAAGTGCGACATTAAGAGCATTCACGCACAAAGATGGACCGGAACCGAGGATGAATATCCGATATTTCACCCGAAATAATTCGACTTAGAGGAGAGATACTACGATATTTGTTCGAGTCGAGTGCCTCGATTCCACCTGAGATCAATGGTTCAGCAACAAACTAACATTACATGGACATCACGATTCAGTGGGTGTCATGCAAAATATTCGCGGGCAGACAATTCTCGTCACCGGCGGTGCTGGGTTCATCGGAAGCCACATCGTCGACGCTCTAGTCGAGAACAATGAGGTGCGAATTCTAGATAACCTCTCGTCGGGGGTCGCCTCACGGATACCAGACTCTGCTACGCTATTCGAAGGCGATATTCGTGATTCCGATGTCGTCCGTGAGGCGACAGCCGGTGTCGACATCATCTTTCACCAGGCAGCGGTAGTGAGCGTCAGCAAGTCGGTCAAGGATCCGGTCATGTGCCACGACGTGAATTCAACTGCAACACTCAGACTTTTAGAGGCAGCTCGCAGTGAGAATGCACGAGTCGTACTCGCATCCAGTGCCGCTATCTACGGTCATCCGAGTACGGTCCCTATCTCGGAAGAAGAACCAGCGAGTCCAACATCTCCGTACGGGCTTCAAAAGCACTCGCTCGATAGATACGCACAGTTGTACAACGAGCTCTATGGGGTAGATACGGTCGTGCTTCGGTACTTCAACGTCTACGGCCCCCGGCAAACGAAAGGCGACTACAGTGGCGTGATAACCGTCTTCTTGGAACAGGCTCTAGCCGGAGACCCAATCACAGTCAACGGTGATGGTCAACAGACACGCGACTTCGTTTTCGTCGACGACGTCGTACAGGCAAACCTCAGCGCAGCAACGACTGAGAGCGTCGGAGAGGCGTACAACATCGGGACAGGAAACGGGATCACCATCGGTGAACTTGCCGAAACGATTCGAGATGTGACGAGTAGCGGTTCACCAATCGTTCATACAGACCCACGTCCGGGTGATATTCGGTATTCCTGTGCAGATACCTCGTCTGCCCAGTCCAACCTGGGATACGTGCCGCGAGTTTCGTTGGATGAAGGACTCGAGAGGTTACTCACGTACGAGAGGAGTACTCGGACGGACACGTGAGTAGTTCAACAGTCGTGGAGAAACGTCATTTGCGTTCCAGCCTGGGAAAGGTCGTTGTTCTCTCCGATTGTTGTAATGATGGATACTATACTATTATATATTTATTACAGTAGTATACTGATAGATTTGTTTATTATTGTAATATGATGTTGATAAGCGTGAATCTATTGTTTTCCACTTTATACTTTTAATTAGTTTGATTCTCTGAGGTAGAAGACAACAACACACGTGATAATAAAATTTGGATTTAACCAACCATACAGATATTTTATACGATGTGGCTTTGTCAACTTGATGCAAGCCATTCGAGATCACGAACTCGATTGGAGGGTGAATACACACACACCACCTTCGCGTTTGTAAGCACTACGCGAGACCCTAGAGGATTTTGACACACCACCCTCGCGGATGTAAAATCGGGTGACAATTGCCGGTTATTCGTGGTTTTGACTCGCACCCCACCCTCGGTTTCGCGTTACAAACGCGAGGGTGGTGTGTATGTTCGGGACGGGAAAACGTGTCGATAACCACGTTACATTCGCGAGGGTAGTCTCTCGAGCGAGCCGATTACAATCGCGATGGAGTTGACCTTCCACGACGAATTCTGGGGGTAAATGGCCTGAATACCTCGTTTACATCCGCGAAGGTGGTCCCTCTCCGAAGCAGCTTCGTGGTCGTTTTCACCGATTGTTACATTCGCGAGGTTACTCTCCGTTCGTTCGGACGACACCCTTCGGACCGGTCTCGAGTACGGCTACTGTCACAATTGTCTGCTGGCACCACCGACTCGCGAGCATTACAAACGCGAGGGTGGTGTCTGACGGCATTACTTGCGCGATACTACCGGCTCACTCTCTTTTCGGAAATCGCTGCCCATCCCTCAGTCACACTCCGGAATATGTCGAAGTTACAAACGCGACTCTACCCACTCACTTTTATTAGGAGTGGGTATGAATACCCAACCCATATGACGACGGACGAGACTGACGGGGGCGGGCGGGACCCCCTGTTCCGCTACGACCAACCTATCTTTGCGAACGAGGATATCCTCAAAATCTCTCACCTCCCCGGCCCCGACAAGATTGTCGGGCGAGACGACCACATGTCGAAGGTCGCGCAAGCGCTCAATCCCGCTATCTTCGGCCGTGAACCGACTCATCTGTTCATCTTCGGGAAGACCGGTTCCGGGAAGACACTCAGCGCGCGACTCGTGAGTGAACGGTTGCAGAACGAAGCGAAGCGCGAGGACGTCAACGTCGAGATCGCCATCATCGACTGTGGTGAACAACACACCGAAGCGTCGGTCATCAAGACACTCGCCTCACAGGTCAACGACCCATCGAAAAGCGGGATGTCGATTCCGGAACGCGGGCTCTCGACTGGTGACTACTACAATCGCCTGTGGCGGGTTCTCGACACCTGTTCTGACGTCACTATCGTCATCCTCGACGAAATCGACATGCTTCGCGACGACGAGGTGCTTCGGAAACTCTCGCGTGCAGGAGAGAATCAGAAAATCGTCGACTCTCGTCTCGGAATCATCGGTATCTCGAACAAGATAGACTACCCGGAGGAACTGACCGAACGCGTCAAATCGAGCTTCGCCCACGACGAACTCGTCTTCCCGTCCTACGACGCGAATCAACTTCGCGAGATTCTCGAAAACCGGAAGGACGCGTTCAAACCCGGTGTCCTCACCGACGACGTCATTCCGCTCGCGAGTGCACTCGCTGCACAGGAACACGGAGACGCCAGAAAAGCCATCGACATCCTTCGAAACGCTGGGCGTATCGCCCGGAAGGAAAGTGCCGAAGTCGTCACTGACGACCACGTCCGAGCAGCAAAAGAAAAGAGTGAGGCCGACCGGTTCAGTGAACTTCTCGAAGGGACTGCTACCCAGTCGAAAGCCGTCCTCTACTCACTCGTGCTCCAAACTGGTGGTCGAAAGACTGCCGAGATAACGACCAACAAGATATATCGACAGTACCTCACCGTGGCGGACGACCTCGACATGGACCAACTGTCCGAGCGACGAGTCCAGGAACTCCTCCAGGAACTCGACTTCCTCAACGTCATCCAATCTGAAGTCCGTGGCCGGGGGCGTGGACAGGGTGTCCACGGCACCCATCGACTTCTCGAAGACCCTGATATCGTCAAGCGGGTCTTGCTCAGAGATAGTCGAATTTCGACCCTCGAATAACTACTTCTCTCCTCTCCTCTCCTCGCCACTGTTTTCTCTGCCACTCGCACGTGGTCCGTGTTGTTCAATCTCGCTTGAGTCCTCACCGCGATAACTCCTGTAATGTGGATAATCCAAATAATTTAAGAAATTCAGAGTACTCGGGTTAGTAACCTAATCCCTGTTATTTGGAACACCTCCTGCTCGGAGGGTGTGGTGAAAATAGCTTGCAAAGCGCAGGTGATTCACCTACTCCAACAAATATGAATCACCTGGATTATTTGCATACTCTAAACTTCCCAGATAATTTCAATAGTTGTGTTCCCCGGATAGACGAGATGCTCTCGATCTTGATCTTGCCCCAACAAGCTTCGTTCAGAGCGTTCTCGTCGGTAGTTCTATCTCGGCCGTGGCGGCACAAGACCGTCTATTGGAAACTATAACGGGGACCCGGTTATTCCCGAATGAGTTATTTAAATAATCTAGATTATTCAAATACTCTGCCTACTTAGAATACGTCGGGTTATCTGGACTCTATAGGTTCCGTGGAGAATGAACTGATTCGAGAGAATTCGAATTACGTTCGAGATCGACGTAACTCACGAACTCTGAATCATCTACCATATCGAGATTCTCGAAATTATTTGAGTTATTTCGACCCCGTGGATGTTTCATCCTCTGTCGACTACAGAAAATACCTAGGTCACTCACCTTACCTGAATAGCGCGCATAATCTAGATTATCTGAATGTCGGCTCACTCGCCGTCGAGTCCCCGTTGTTCGAGCACTTTCTCGACAATCAGGTCGGAGTGTTCGGACACGACGGCGAGAGCAGCGTTGTGTAACTCGCTTTTTTTGATGTTCTTCAACCCGTGTTCGCGCGTGAGTTCTCGCTCGACATCGTACGTGATTACGTCGTCGAACTCGTCTGCGACGTCTTCGAGCACGTAGAGGGCTTTGTGCACCGTTTCGTCGAACTCGAAGGCCGGTTGTTCCCGGGGCGAAGCGACCGCTTCGGGTTCAGGGTCTTCGGCCGGTTCGTCCGAGGGTTCCGGTTCAGGTGTCGACTGAGCGTCTGCATCTGCTCCAGAGTCTCCCCCCATCGCGGCGTCG
The DNA here is from genome assembly GCF_046764215.1 of Haloferax sp. YSSS75. Classification (GTDB taxonomy): domain Archaea; phylum Halobacteriota; class Halobacteria; order Halobacteriales; family Haloferacaceae; genus Haloferax. The sequence continues at coordinate 1,086 of NZ_CP177207.1, read as the reverse complement.
AGGTCACCGAATGGGTCGCTCATCGGTCTACCTCCCCGCTCTCGACGATTTCGGCCAGTTCGTCGTAACATTCGAGTTGGTCACACGAGTCGTCGTAATCTCGAAGGGGCATATGTTCGCGAATAGAATCGTCGATGGCAGACCGATGTCGGATACCCGGCTTCGGGAGGGTGTCGTCCCACGTCCCGTTGTCGACGTCCTCGAAGAACTGTGGGTCGACGTATCCGAAGTTTGGAATCTTTGACGCGATATTGGGTTTCGAGACGAGTGCCTCGATGAGTCGCCGCGTCGGTCGTTCGTGGTCCAGACGGTCCCTGAGGTCTGTTGGAACGACGGCGAGTATTTCGAGTTCGAAGTGCTCACGAGCAGGTTGAATCAGTCGTTTGACGGTCTTTTCGAGTCCAGACAGCGCCCCCGACTCTGGACGCATCGGTAAGACCAGGTTCTGAGTCGCATAGAGAGCGTTGTCGTTGAGCTTTCCACGTGCTGCGGGGCAGTCGACGACGACGTAATCGTATTCGTCTCCCAGGAGTGGGTCAACGACTCGTTGCTTGAGGCGTGCAGACCCCATCATGACACCACCGAGGTCGGATTCGACCTGTTCGATACGGTCGTTCGAGGGGAGCAGGTCGATTTCGAAGTCGGTATCCAAGATGAGCTCACGCGGTTCGAGTTCCGCATCGTCGAGAAGGACGTCACCGAGGTGCGCCTCCGAGTAGAACTCCTCTCCGTATCCGAGACCGGTCGTCGTGTGGCCGTTTGGGTCGAGGTCGACGAGGAGTACCTCGTGACCGCGATGCGCGAGTTCACGCGCGAGGTTGATGGATGTCGTTGATTTACCGATACCGCCTTTCAGGAGACAGACACTGACTGCTCGTGACATGGTGAGTTGGGAATGTATCGCATCGTGTGATTATCGCCATTCTTGAAATAATTATGGTTATCTTGACCAAGTGGATAATCTGGATAATTTGGATAATCCATATAGTATGGATTTTTGACTTGGTTCTCGACTCTCTAATACCTTCGATATCCGGTGATTGAGTGCTAACCTGGGTGGTATTCGCGAATTTGGATAATTCAAAT